>JANYFN010000148.1 GCA_025362675.1 Limisphaerales bacterium
CCACGCAGCATTTAACTCGTGAACAGTTGACGCAGCTAAACGATGAAGTTGGTTCAAGCCGTTCCTTGCTGATTTGTTGCGCCGCGTTTCGCGGCAAGGCGGAAAATTATCCGCACTTGGAACTCAAAAAAATCCCGAAAGCCGTCCTCTCGAAATGCGAGTGGGGTCACGATGATTACAGTTTGAAAATTGAAAATCTGCCCAAAGCACCTTTGCCCAAAGGTCAGCAGCAACTTATTTAGCCGAGACATTTTTATGGAGCAGCAGCCACAACCAGGTTCAGAAATCGTCCTTTATCAGACAGAGGACGGGCGCACGCGGCTGGAAGTCAAATTGGAGAACAACACGGCTTGGCTTTCGCTGAATCAAATTGCCGATCTTTTTCAGCGCGATAAATCGGTCATTTCCAAGCACATTAAGAACGTCTTTGACGAGCAGGAATTGTCCCCGGCGGCAACTGTTGCAAAATTTGCAACAGTTCAAAAGGAAGGGCAGCGGGAGGTTTCCCGCGAAATCGAGTTTTACAATCTCGATATGACGATTGCCGTCGGCTACCGCGTGAAATCGCAACGCGGCACACAGTTCCGCCAATGGGCGACGCAACGGTTGAGCGAATACCTCATCAAAGGATTTGTGCTGGACGACGAGCGGTTGAAAAATCCGCCGGGGCCGGGCGTGCCGGATTATTTCAGCGATTTGTTGGAACGCATCCGCGACATCCGGGCGAGCGAACGCCGGATGTATTTGCGCGTGCGGGAAATTCTGGCGCTGGCAACCGACTACCAGCCGGACGACGTGGAAACTCAAGTGTTTTTCCAGACCGTGCAGAACAAGCTGCATTTCGCCATCAGCGGCAAGACTGCGCCGGAATTGATTGCGAAACGCGCCGACGCCAAGAAACCGAACATGGGATTGACGACTTGGAAAGGCGCAGTGGTTCGCAAGGGCGACGTGACGGTGGCCAAGAATTATTTGAACGAGGACGAAATCACGCAGTTGAACCGAATCGTCACGATGTTCCTCGATTATGCCGAGGATCAGGCAGAGCGGCGGAAACAAGTTTTCATGCGGGACTGGCGCACGAAGCTGGATGACTTCTTGAAATTTAACGAGCGCAATGTATTGAAATCCGCCGGAGGCATTTCGCGGGACGACGCCGACCGTCACGCGCAAAGCCAATATGCACTGTTTGAGGAACGACGCCGGACAGAGTTGGAGGCCAAAGCGGAAACGGAGTTCGCTGCCGGAATCACGGCATTAGAACAAAAAGTTAAGAAAATCACACCGCCGAAGCCGAAGGGCAAAAAGAAATGAATAAGCACGTCAACGCCATCGCAGGCCGTTTGAGTTTGCGTCCGCCGCAGCGTGAATCGCTGGAAATCCTCGACCGCGTCACAGAGATCGTGCCGCCGAGCAAAACGCCGGATGCTGTCGCTGCGCTGGCAATCATCCAATCTGAATTCCCCACGGTGACGGATTTTGAGCGTGAGTTTCCATCCATCTGCTTCGCGCTGGCGACCGGCGTTGGCAAAACGCGGCTCATGGGCGCGTTTATCGCCTATCTGCATCTTGCGAAGGGCATCAATAATTTCTTTGTGCTTGCGCCTAATCTCACCATTTACAACAAGCTGATTGCGGATTTTACGCCGAACACTCCGAAATATGTTTTCAAGGGTATCGCGGAATTTGCAACAGACGTGCCAGAAATTATCACGGGTGACACTTACGAAAAACGCACCCTATTTGAAGACCTTTATCGCGTTCGCATTAACATTTTCAACATCGCTAAAATCAGTTCCGAAGTGCGCGGCGGAAACGCACCGCGCATCAAACGGCTTTCGGAATATATCGGCCAGAGTTATTTCGATTATCTTGCCGGTTTGCCGGACTTGGTAATGTTGATGGACGAATCACATCGTTACCGCGCATCCGCAGGTATCCGCGCCATCAATGAATTAAAGCCCATGCTTGGCTTGGAATTGACAGCCACGCCGTTTGTGGAAACCGGCAAAGGCGCAACGCCGTTCAAAAACGTCGTTTATGATTATCCGCTGGCACGCGCAATGGCGGACGGGTTTGTCAAAGAACCGGCAGTGGTGACGCAAAAGAATTTTGACGCGAGCCAGTTCACCCCGGCGCAGTTGGAACGGATAAAATTGGAAGATGGCGTTCGGATGCACGAAGCCACCAAAGTCGAATTGGAAACCTATGCTCGCCAGAATGAATGTCGGTTAGTGAAGCCATTCATGCTGGTGATCGCCCGCGACACGACGCACGCAAAAGAATTGCTCGAAACAATTCAGTCGGAAAAATTCTTTGATGGCCGCTACAAAGATCGCGTCATTCAAGTGGATTCAAGCCAGAGCGGAGCGCAGGAAGAAGTGATGATTGAAAAGTTGCTCAAAGTGGAAGACCCGAATGAGCCAACGGAAATCGTCATCCACGTCAACATGCTCAAAGAAGGTTGGGACGTGAACAACCTTTACACGATTGTTCCGCTACGCGCCGCCAATGCCCGCATTTTGATTGAGCAGTCTATCGGGCGCGGCTTGCGTTTGCCTTATGGCGTTCGCACCGGCGTAACCGCCGTGGATCGCTTGAACATTGTGGCACACGACCGCTTTCAAGAAATCGTGGACGAAGCTAATAAACCGGATTCTGCCGTCCGTCTCACCCAAGTCATTCTTGACCCATCAAAAGATTTTCAGCCCACCAAGACGGTCATAGCGCAGCCGACCATCATGGCGAAGCTGACCGCCACGACCGCAACGGCGGCAGCCGTCTCGCCGTCGGGCAAAACCGAAGAACCTTTATTTAAGACCGACCAGGAAAGACAGATTGCAGAAATCACGATCAAAGTCATTCAACAGCACGAGACGTTGCCGCAGTTGAATTATTTGCAAAATGCCGAGGTGCAGGCCGCCATCATCAAAGAAGTTACGGCCACCTACGTTGCGCCCGCACAAACGGAAATGGCCGGGATTATTGCCAAGCCGGACATCGCGGCATTGGTTGCCAAAACGACGAAACTTGTCATTGAGCAGACCATTGATATTCCGCGCATCGTCGTTGTCCCGACTGGCGACGTGACGAGCGGATTCAATTCATTCACGCTCGATTGTGCGTCCGTGCGTTTGCAGCCGGTGAGTCGCGAATTGTTGATTCAACATTTACGCACAGCCAAGCAGGAATTTTTGCAAAATGTCGGCGGGCAATTAAAAGAAGCTCGCCCGGAGGACTACCTTGTGCGGGCATTGATTGACTACGACGACATTTCTTACGATGACCACGCGGATTTGCTTTATGACCTGTCCGGCCAGTTGGTGAAACACTTGCGTAGCTACCTTTCGGAAGAAGACGCGGTGAACGTGCTGCAATATCACCAGCAACAACTCGCCGCGCTCATTCATTCACAGATGCAGTTGCCGGAACATCGCTGGGAAAAAGCGACCGGCTACAAGGCGACCGTGAGCAAGGGTTTCACCCAACTGAAACAAAATGCCTACACTGCCAATGCTGCGGACGACATGAAGCTGTTTCGCATGACGTTGTCCGACGTATCAAACATTAAACGCTATGTGTTCGGCGGTTTCAGCAAATGCCTTTACGATTTTCAGAAATTCGACGTGGACACCGAACGCCGCTTTGCGGTGATTCTTGAGGATGACGGCGACGTGTTGAAATGGTTCAAGCCCGCCCGCAACCAGTTCCAAATCTATTACAACAAGGACGCGGCTTACGAACCTGACTTCGTGGTTGAGACAAAGAAGCAGCTCTTTCTTTGCGAACCCAAACGCGCCGACCAGTTGCAAAATTCCGATGTTGTCGCCAAGAAAATGGCCGCTTCCGAATGGTGCAAACACGCCACCGAACACGCGCAGCAGCACGGCGGAAAACCGTGGAGCTACCTGCTTATTCCGCATGATGCCATTACTGGCAACATGACCTTAGAAGGCTTGGCATCGCGTTATAGCGTTTAAACCCCCAACGCTTGCAACATTCGCCGCAAAAAATGCGGTGAATAAGGCTTTTAATCACCGCAGGAAAGTTTTGGTTTCCTTG
>JANYFN010000153.1 GCA_025362675.1 Limisphaerales bacterium
GCCGTCATTGATGAAAAGCCGGTTCGGCCCGCCGCGCGCCGTCACGATCAAATCGAGCGCGCCGTCGCCATTCACATCCGCAAACGTTGCGCCAATCGAATGCTGCCCCGGGCAACCAACGCCTGCACTGGCCGTGATGTCCTCGAATTTCCAGTTGCCGAGATTGCGATATAACACGTTCGATCCGTCGCTCGCGCAGAAATACAAATCGCAAAGGCCATCGCCGTCCACATCGCCCGCCGCGATGCCAGTTGGGATTAAAGTGTAGAGCGCGCGCGTCTGGCTGGAGACGAGATTGGAAAACGTGATGCCGAGTGAGGCCGGTGGCCGCAAGGTGAAACCGGGGGAGGAATTACCGGTAACAGCCAGCGGGAAAGTTTCTACGCGACCAGATTCAGCGGCGTGAGCGAAATTCAACCCGAGGAATAAGAGACAAAAAAAACTTACCGCCCGGCGAATAGAACAAAAATCCCGGAGCGACGGGCGATGATGTAAAAATATTGGGGAGCAAATCGGGGACACCGGCTAAAAATAGAAATTAATTCCGGCGGCGCAATTCATTTGTCGGGAAATTGCGCGGAAAAAAATTTACCGGAGCGAACGGAGCCAACCGAGATTTTTCCCTCCGTTGGCTCCGCATCAACTTCCGCTTTAGCCGTCGCCGGCCTGGCCGATGAGCAATGATACCATGTTTAACCCGGTGAATTCGGCGGGGGAAATATTTTCGGGTGGGGCATTTTTACAAGGCAGCGTGGCCTTTTCATGCCACATGACTTCAAGGGCGTTTTCCAACAGATTCAATCTCACGCCAAGGTTTGAATCAGCCAACCCGCCAACTTTTAGCCAGTTATGGTGACAAGACGGATGCTGTTTTTGCCTTACTATTTCAGATTACCAATCAGCCGCACACCCGACACATTCCATAGCTTTTACCCGCCAACGTTTAATTCCAACGCCCAACCGTCCCTACAAACACACTCCAAAAACTAAAACAGATTATGAAAAACCTGAAATCCACCGGCCGTCGAAACCGTCCGCTCCGCGCCTTGTTCGCGGCGGCGGGAATCTTGAGTTGCCTGGCCTCGGCCACGGCGCAAACGTCCTTCACTTGGGACGGCGGCGGTGCGGATGGCAACTGGTCCACGGCGGCGAACTGGAATCCCGACGGCGCACCGGTGAATAATTTTTTCACCAACTTCACCTTTGCGGGCGGGGTGAATTTACTCGCGACAAACAACCTTACCGGCGGCCTGATCACGAACAATCTGACGTTCGCGGCGGGTGCGGGATCATTCATCCTCACCGGCAACGCGATCACCAACAAGGGCAGCGTCACGAACCTTTCCGGCGTGCCGCAGACAATTAATTTCCCGACCATCACGGCGGTGAACAGCACGCTCACCAACTTCGCGCATTACATCAATGTGGGAACCAGCGTGATCACTAACGGCGGCCAGTTTTTTGCGCCAGCCGCGAACGCGTCGGTGGTGAAAGTCGGATCGGGAACGCTCGTGTTCAACAGCCCGCTGACGAATATTCTCGGCAACGGCACGCCCGCCAACGCACTCCCCGGCGGGGCCACGACGCAATTTCTCCCCGGCTTCAGCGTGGATGAAGGCACGGTGATTTTTGACGGTGGCTCGTCCTCCGTTTATTCCAACTTGAGCGAAGTGACGTTTGGTCGCGGCTCGGCCACGGCCAACAAGGATGTGAATGTCATTATCAACAGCGGAAATTTCTCGGCCAGCAGTTGGCTGGGCATCATGCGTGGTGCCAGCAGCACTGTGCTCGGCACGCTGACCATCAACGGCTCGGCGCAAGTCATCCCCGCCAACTGGAGCGGTTGCTTCAACGCGGGCGATGCCACCCGGCAGCCGCGCGCGATTGTGAATCACAACGGCACGTCGCTGTTCTGGGTCAACAACAATGCGGCGGGCAATGACAATTTTGCCGAATCCGCTGGCTCTTTCCTGATCCACAATGTGAATGATTCTGCGACGCTGCGGCTCGGTTCCGGCATCGCTGGCAACGTTTCAAGAGCGCGCGTCGGCATCGCCGGTCGCGCCATCGTTCGCTCCACCAGCCCCACGGCGACGATTGTTTTTGGTCAGATGCACATGGGTGACGCGGCGGGCGGCGCGGGCATTTTTGCCGGGGCCGGCGCGGTGTATAATCGCGGCGTCTTCACGAATAATTCTCCGGCCAGCACAGATCATTTCTCAGTGGGTTCCGCTGGCGGCACAGCGGTGCCAACGAACAACGGCTATGGTTATTTCCTCAATGACTCGGCTACTCCAATCACGTTGAACGAAATCGGCATCGGCGGCGCGGGCAATGGCGACGGCGTGTTGGAAATCCGCCAAGGCACCATCAACATCAATAACTGGATCACGATTGCGCGCGGCCAGTCCACGACGGCGGGCGCGCAGCAGAGCGGCCTCCTGATGATCCGCAACGGCACGATGGTCGGGCCGAACCTGAACCAAAATTACATGATCCAGAGCGGCTCCGGCATTTCACAATATGCCGTGCTGGATGTCGGCGCGGGCGGCAAGCTCGGTTCCGCCGGTGCCAACCACCAGATGAATTTGGCAAACGCGAACAACGCGTTGAGCTTCGGGACGGTGACGATTGCCGGCGGCGGTTCGATTGAAATCGCCAGCATCTTCGCGGGCAACGCAGCACCGCTGACTTGCGTGAACTTCAATAACGGCACGCTCAAGGCCATGGCGAACACGGCGACTTTTCTGGGCAACAATATTGATGGTGCGTTCGTCCATTCCGGCGGCGCGACGATTGATAGCGCGGGCTTCAACGTTTCCACCGTGCCGCAATTGGCGGCTCCGACTGGCAACGGCATCACTTCGATTCCGGTGAACACCACCGGCATTGGCTACATCGGTCGTCCGATCGTGCGTATCGCTGACGCGTCCGGCATCGGCGCAACGGCCATTGCCGACTGGAGCGAAACGAATGGCACGGTGACGAACATCACGATCACCTGCCGCGGCTCCGGCTACTCCGCACCGACCGTGACGTTGGTGGGCGGCGGCTATACGAACATGGCGACGTTGGGCGCGCCGGTTTTGGGCGCGGTCACGAGCGGCGGTTTGACCAAGACCGGTGCGGGCACATTGACCTTGCTCAATGGCGCGACTTACACGGGTAACACGGTGATCAACGGCGGCGCACTGGCATTGAGTTCCAGCCAGACGTTCAGTTCGAGCGGCGTGACGATCACCAACTCGGCATTGAATTCAGATGTGTCTAGTGGCTCCACGTTGCCGCTCGGAAATTTGACATTACAAAACAATGCGACGAACAACCTCAGCTTCGGCTCCGTCGGAGCGAATCCTAGTTTCGCCGCCATCACGGTGAGCGGCACTTTGTCCGCGCCCGGCACCGGCCTCATCATCAACATTGATGGCTTCGGTTTGCAGCCCGGCCAGTTTCCGTTGATCAAATATTCCGGTGCGGCGCTCGGCAGCATTGCAAATTTCTCGCTCGGCGCGTTGCCGCCGGGAGTGGTCGCCACGCTCGTCAACAACACGGCGAACACTTCAATTGATATTAACATCACTTCGTCCGGCCAGAACCTCGTCTGGTCCGGTAGCGATGCGTTCACCGGTTTGATCAGCGCGAACTGGAACATCGTCACCACGACGAACTGGACGCTGTTCGGTTCCACGACACCCGCGAGCTATCAGGAATACACCACCACCACCACGGTCGGTGACCCGGTGCGTTTCGATGACACGCTCACGAATGATTTTGTGAATCCGCAGCCGACGAACCTCAACCTCACCACGACAGTGCGTCCGTTCAAAATCGTCGTGGACAGCACGCTGCCTTACACCGTCACCGGCGCGGGCAGTTTGACCGGCGCGGGTTCGGTGCTCAAATCGAACACCGGTTCCCTCTTCCTAGGCACGAGCAACAGCTACACCGGCGGCACGTTTGTTTATGGCGGCGCGGTGATCATCACGAATGACAACAACCTCGGCGCGGCCAGCGGCGGACTAACGCTCGTCGGCGGCACGTTGCAGATCAATGGCAACACGACGAACACGCGGCCCATCGCCGTCAACACGGCGGAGAGCATTCTGAACGTCGGTGCGGGCTACACCGCGCTCATCGGCAGCAAATTCACCAGCACCGTGCGCACGTTATTCCGCGATCTCGGCACGGCGATTCTCACGAACCAGATGAGTCTCCCGTTCCACGTTAGTTTCGGCACGGTGATTTTTGATCAGAACGCGAAGATCACTAACACCACGAGCTTCTCGTCCGTCGGGCCGGGCACGTTGTCCGCCGAAAACGCAAACCTGATCGTCCGCAGCAACGCGACGTTTGACATGAACCAGGATTTCAACATCGCCGATGTGAACGACGCTACCGGCCGCTTGGACATCCAAGGCAACGCGGTGATTCGCACCATCAATCTGTGGGTGGGCAAATTCAACACCACGATTGGCCGCGTCTTCCAAACCGGCGGCACGCTGACTAACAGCGCCACGAGCGGAGCGGACTGGCAGATTGGCGGCGCGAACACGGGCGCATCGGGATCGTTCGGTGGATACTATTTGTCCGGCGGTCGCGTAGATGCTTTCAAGAACTGCCAAGTCGGCACGTTCGGCACGGGTGAATTGATCATCACCGGCGGCACTTGGAATCAATGGGCTGGCTTCCCCAGCATCGGTCGCTACACCAACGGCGTCGGCTCGCTGGTCGTCGCGAACGGCGGCGTGTTCAACCAGTTCGGCACAGGCCAGTTCATGGTCATCGGCGAACAAGGCACCGGCTCGCTTACCGTGAGCAATAACGGCGTGGTCGTTCTCACCAACAGCCTCCGCCTCGGCCATGCGGGCAACGGCATCGGCACCGTGAATGTGAATTCCGGCGGACGCATCACCACGCCCGGCGTGCTGACCACCGGCCTCGGTATTTCGTCCACGATTAACTTCGACGGCGGCACGTTGCAGGCCAACGCCAGTAGCACCACCTTCATGCAAGGCTTGACCGCCGCCAACATTTTGAGCGGCGCGATCATTGACTCCGCCAGCAACAACATCACCATCGGCCAGCCGTTGCTCGCCAGCGGGGCGGGCGGCTTGACCAAGCGCGGCACCGGCGCACTCACCTTGACCGGCGCGAATACTTATACCGGCTCCACCCTCGTTAGCACGGGCCGTGTGCTGTTTGCTCCGGCGCATCAAACGCCGAGTAGCCCAGTGACCGTCGCGGACGGCGCGGGTATCGGCGCTTATGTGAACGCCGCTGGCGCAGCGACCGTCGGCAACGTCACGCTCGGCACTGCGGGCGCAACGACCGTTGACGTGGTTCTCACCACTGGTAGCAATCCGACCGCTGCCGTGTTGCAGTCCGGCAGCCTTACGGTGAACGGCACCGCCTCGGTTCGCATTTCGGGCACGATCGCCGTGGGCACCTTCCCGATCTGGACTTACACCGGCGCGTTGCTTGGCGCAGGTTCGTTCAATCCCGTCGTGACCGGTCCGCAAGGCATGGTGGCCGCACTCTCCAACAGCGTCGCCGGTTCCACGCTTTATGTGGTCGTGACCAGCAAAGGCCCCGGCATTGTTTGGAGCGGCACGAACAGCGTCGCCGGTCTCACCAACTTGTGGGATTTGAGCGGCACCACCAACTGGTTGCTCAGCGGGACGCGCACCGCGTATCAGGAAACCACGCCGCCCGGCGACAGCGTGACCTTCAACGACGTCGGCACCGGCACGGTCTTGCTCAACGTCGCCGCCAGCCCCGCGAGCATCTTGTTCAGCAACGCGATCAACTATTCAATCACCGGCACGGGTCGCGTATCGGGCGTGACGGGAATTTTGAAACAGAATACCGGCACCACGACCGTCGCGCTCACCGCGAATGATTACACCGGCGTCACCAAGGTGGATGCCGGCACGCTCCAACTCGGACGCGTCAACATCATTCCCGGCGGCACCGGCACCGGTGGCTTGTTGGTTAACACCAACGGCACAGTTGACTTGAACACCTTCAACGACACGATCAACGCCCTGTCCGGTTCCGGCACGATCAACAACTCCGGCAGCACCACGGCCATTCTCACCAACGGTTTCGGCGACGCGAGCAGCACTTGGAACGGCACCGCCACGAACACTGGCGTTGGCGGCGTCACGTTCAACAAAGTTGGCGCGGGTGCGTTGAAGATTGGCGGCACGAACTTCCTGACCGGCGTGAATCAATTCAACGGCGGCAGCACGGAGCTGACTCCCACCGCCGCTGTGTATGTGAGCGAATTCTGGCTTGGCAGTTCCTCCACCGCCGTCGCCACCAACAACGGCGGCAGCTTGATCACTTCAAGCTGGCTCGTGATTGGACGCACCACCGCTGCCGCCAACGGCACGCTCGTGGTCAACAGCGGCACGGTGCAAAAAGCCGGCGCGAACCACATCGTCGTCGGCTCCGTCGGCGCGACCGGCACGTTGATCGTCAACGGCGGACAGGTATTGAACAACGGCAATCTCTGGCTCGGTGAAAATGCCACCGGCAACGGCACCTTGCAGTTGAACGGCGGCTTGGTTCAGGCCACGCAGGTTCGCAACAACGGCACCGTCGCTTCCTCCACGGCCAACTTCAATGGCGGCACGTTGCAGGCTTCCACGAACAGCGCGGACTTCATCAGCGGCACCACCATCGCCAATGTGCAGGCGGGCGGGCTGATTCTGGATGACAACGGTTTCACCATCACGCTCGCCACCCAACCGCTCACGGATTCCGGCAGCGGCGGCGGTCTCGTCAAGACCGGATCGGGCATCGTCGCTCTCAACAACGCCGGCAACGCTTACACCGGTTCCACCATCGTCAGCAACGGAACCTTGCAAGTGAATGGCACGCTCTCCGGCAGCGACATCACGGTGCGTTCCGGCGCCACGCTCGGCGGCACCGGCATGACCACTGGCAACGTCATGGTGAACACCGGCGGCACGCTCTCCGCTGGCGCCGCGTCCATCGGCACGCTGACCATCGGTGGTAACTTATCGCTGTCCGGCAACATGCTCGCGGAAGTAAACATCTCCGCCGCACCCTCCAACGACCTCGTGATCGTCAGCGGCACATTGAATAAAATCGGCGCGGGCACGCTGATCGTGAGCAATCTCGGCCCGGCACTCGTCGCGGGAAATAGCTTCACGCTCTTCAGCGCGCCGTTGGTGAACGGAAACTTGCTGACGATTCCGAGTAGCCCCGCTCTCACCGCTGGCCTCGGCTGGACGAACCGGTTGGCGATTGATGGCACCATCGCGGTGATCGTCACCGTGAATCCGAATCCGACGAACCTCGTCGCGGTGGTCAATGGCAGCAACCTTGAGTTGACCTGGCCGGCTGACCACACCGGCTGGCGTTTGCAATCGCAGACCAACTCGTTGTCCGTCGGCCTCAACGCCGCGTGGGTGGATGTGGCTGGCAGCACCTCGGTGCACTCCGTGACCAACGCCATCAACCCGGCAAACGGCGCGGTGTTCTACCGCATGGTTTATCCGTGAAGAATTGAATAATTAAAACGCGAGAGGCGGCGAAACAATTCGCCGCCTCTTTTTTTGTAGCCCAGGCATCTCGCCAACGGGGAAAACCGAACCAACAATTTGAAATTATTTTTGGCCGCAGATTTTCTCGGATGGAACCGCGAAAGACGCGAACCACGCGAAACCAGACGACGGAAAACAATCCCAAAAGCCAGCGCCGTCGGCGCGAAATCGTTGTAGAAAAAACCGCCGCCGAAAATCCAAGCTCCGTAGGCGCGGCATCGTCTGAAATATGCCGCGCTTACGGAGCTGAAAATAACCGGGCGAATTTTTTGAAAAAAGTTTTAAGCCAAACTTGAACCGCGAAAGACGCGCACCACGAGAAATAGCATCTGCGCCGGTCAATTCGATGCTGGTGGGGATTGGTCGGGGGTGCCGTCCGCCTCAAATTTTTCGTTTTTTCTGTTGCCCGCCGGATCAACTATGGTCGCCGTGATAAACACCAGCACTTCGTTGGTGATAGTCTTCAACTTCTCGTCGGTCAACTTTTGAAGGTTGCCGCCCGTAAGCGCCGCTTTGCTTTCCAGACTGATGACCATCGTCTGATTATCAAATACATTGGCCGAGGCGGTTGCTTGTTTAACATTGAACTGAGGCGACATCTCCGGCAAATCCACCCGCGCGCCGTTTTTCGCATAAGCCAGCGTGGTTTTAGACGTCGCCTCGTAGCCCAAGAAATCCGTCAGCGAGACGGTGACAGGCAAGGCGATGGAGTAACCGTCCGACAGGATGCTGGGCGTTACGTCCAGCATCGGGCCGATCTCAACTTGGGTGTTTTCCGGCATCATCACAGCGGTGTCGTTGGTTTCCAGCAAAGCCACGTTGGTGGTCACATCAATCATTTGCGTGGCCCGCATCTGGGTTTGCCTGCCGTCACCCGTAGTGACCTCCGGCTCGCCCAAAAATTTCACGCCCTTCCGCCGGCTGACTTGGGCAAACACATTGGTAAAGTTTTGGTAGTTCAAGATGCCAGTGTGACTCTCACCGTCCGCGCTTGGCGAACCCATAAACCCTTGTAAACCGGCTAACGTTCCTTTAGGCATCGAGATGAAACGCGATTTGATGTGCAATTGCAGCCTAGCCACCGCATTCGTGTGGGCGTCCGGCGAAATTTTTCCGTCCTTCGCAAGCTCCTTTTGCAAATCCTTATTTGCTTTGCTCAAAGTATCCAGCTTGTTTTTCAACAAGCCAATCTCCCCCCGCAGTTTCAGCAGCTCCAGATTGTTTTTCTCATTCTTCGCGAGTTCTTCTTTGAGCAAGGCGATGGCATTCATGTCCTTGTCGCGTTCCACCTGCAACTGCTGGATTTGTTCCGCCAGCGGCGCTTGTTGCGCTTGGAGCATTTTATTTTCTTCGTGCGCGTCACTAGCTTGCTTGGCTTGGTAAATTCCCGCGCCAATGGTCACAGTCAGCGCGGCGGTCACGGCAATTTTTTGTAAGGTAGTCATGGCAACGGTGGCGAGGGTTAAACTGGTTCCGGTCAAAGCGGCGGCGGTGATGCTGGCGGTGAGGGCAATGGGCGCGGCTTGAATGGCATTGGCCGTCACCGCGCCGGTGATGGCGGTCGCACCCAGCGTCACGCCGGATTTGGTGAGGGTGGCGCGGAGTTTTTCGAGGGCACGGTTCACGCGCACACGCGCGGCGTCTTCGCTTACGCCCAGCGCCGCGCCCACTTCGGCGAGCGGCTGGTTCTCAAAATAACGGAGCAACACCGCGTTGCGGTCGGCTTCGCGCAAGTCGCCCATCGCGTCGTCCAACACGGGGGCGATTTGTTTCCAGGCTTCGTCGGTTTCGGCAGTGGTGAGGGTGGATTCCATGTAGGCCTCCTGTTCGCGGCGTTGGCGGCGGATGTTTTCCTTGAGGGCATTGGCCGCCGTGAGCCGCGCGGTTTGATACAACCAGCCGGTGAGCACCACGCGGGCGGAGATGCCGCCGGCCTTGCGCGCGAGAATGATGAAGACGGCTTGTGTGATCTCCTCGGCCAGATGGTCGTCGCTGGTAAACCGTCGGGCGGTGGAGAAGACGAGATTCACATGGCGCGTAACGAGCGTGGCAAAGGCGTTCTCCGCACCGGTGCGGGCGAAATTGGTCAGGAGTTCGTGATCGGAGAGTTCGGCCATTCACGGAATAATGTCCACCAAACCGGAAAGCGAACAAAGTATTGAAATAATTTTTTGGCGGTGGGGTTTTTCGCGCTGCGAAAAACCCGTCGCCGAGCGCAGCGTCAGGCGACGAAATCATTCGCGAACCGAAACGCTGCCACACCACAAAGTGACCGCTGCGCGGTCAATGTTCGGTCGCAGCGCGACCGAACCCACCTCTTGCTCGCTCCTGCGATTATTTTATCTTCCACTCCAGCACGCCGCCGGAGAAATCTTTTTGCAGTTGCACCTCAAGGCGCAGCGCGGTCGTTTCTACGGCAGAAAACTCCACACGATTCCAGTTATCTTTCTTCACGCCGAAATCTGCTGTCGTAGCAACGGGTTTCCATGCGTCGCCGGATTTGTAAAGCAGTCGCCAAGATTGCGGCGCGCGACATTGGCCGTGGCTGGTGTCGTCGAACCAGTAAACTTCCGCGCTGGAAATTTTCTTCGCGACGGTGAAATCATACTGCACCCATTCCGCCGTGCCGCGATGATCCCACCACGTCAGGCGGGGAATTTCCTCATCGCTGGAATTGCGCGGCTCCAGCCCGTCGTTCACCGCGTCCACCGTGTCGCCGGAAAAATAATACGACGCGCTGACTTGATACACCGGCTTCTTCGCCACGGGCGAAGTTTTCCACGGATGCCCGTCCGACGAATCGCTCGCCGTCGGAAACGCCGCGATACGCAAGCGCGCCGCGCCCATCGGGATCAGCGTCACGTCCTGCTTCGGCTGCATCGTGAGCGCAGGACTATCCTGCAACACCGCGCACAAGCCGTGTTTGTCCAGCGTCCATTCAGGAATTTGTCTGGCCTGCGTGACGATTTGAATCGGCGCACTCTCGGGTGTGAACGGAAAATTATCTTTCGGCCACGCGAGTTTTTTCACGGCGAACGTTTTCTCCGTCACCGCGCCATCAAAGGCCAGACCGAAATTCCATGGCGTCGTCGGCAAAATTTCAAACGACGGCCACTTCGAGGGGTCGGCAGTTTTCTGCCATGACGAATCGCCAATCGCTGTTCGCGCACTATCCTGCTGCACGAATTGCTCGCCGATCTTGAGTGAAAACGTCAGCGGCCCGTAGTTCACGCTCACGCTGTGGTGATTCGCCGCCCATGTTTTCACCGAAACCGCCATCGGCAAATCGAGCGTCACCACGTCGTTGTTTTTCCATTTGCGTTCGATCCGCAAAAATTTTCCAGCGACAATTTCCGTAGAAATCTTTTTGCCGTTGATGACCACGCCGGCAGTTTTGCACCATGCCGGAATTCGCAAGTAGAGCGGAAACGTCACCGCTTTGTCCGCGTGAATCGCGAACAGAATTTTTTCCTCGAACGGATATTTTGTTTCCTCGCTGATGCGAATTTTCGCGCCATCGCCGACTTGCGCCGTGACTTCATTCGCGGAATAAACCGCCGCGCACAAACCATTATCCGGCGTGGCGAGCCAAAGATGCTTCGTGAAATACGGCCAGCCCATCGAGTGATTATGCTGGCAGCAACGCGCGCTGAACGGATTCATCAGCAGGAATGGCCCGCTGTTCTCCAGACCGGGCGCGTGATTTTTGGAATCGCTCACGACCATGTTTGGCGCGGTGAGATAGCGCAGTCCGCGAAAATCCGGCAGCACGGCGGCGGGATAAGAATTGAACGCCACGTCCTCACATTGATCCGCCCAAAACGGATCGCCGCTGATCTGCATGAGCAATTCATCCGAGAACATTTGCTCCACCATGCCGCACGTCTCGACGGCTTGATGCGGATCAGAATAACCGGCGCGACAATTTTCATCGCCACCAAACATTCCGCCGGGAACTTGGCCGTAGCGTTTGCGAACCTCGTTGAAGTTGGCGTAGCTCGCCGACAATTCCGCCGCGTTATGCGTCAGCAAAAAACGCTCCGCCGGTTCGCGAAAACCTTCCGCGATATTTACGTTGTGCCAGTTCGGTAGGTCGCCGGTCATTTCCCAGTTCGCCGAGCAGCGGTGAATTTTTTCCACGAGCTTCAATAACTCCGCGTCGCCGGTGCGATTGTAGAGCCAAAGGACGCTGTGAATGATGTCGCTGCCGCGCATTTTCTGCCAGTAGTGCGTGAGAAATTTTTCATCCGGCAGAGAATTTTGAAAATGGAAATATTTTGTCATCACGTCCAGCACACGCGGATCAGCCGTGCGCTCGTGGTAAGTTTGGAAGCAATAAAGCATGAGCATATTCGCCCAAAAATCGCGCGTGCCGTCGTCGTCGAATCTTTGATCCGGGCCGAAGTCGCCGTCGGGCCGCTGGCTGTTGAGCGCGCCTTCGATCCAAATTTTGCTTTCCGCGATCATCTTCGGATCGTTCAGCAGATAGCCGAGCGGAAGATAACCGCGCAGCCAGTAAGGCACTTCCTCCCAGCCGTATTTTCCCTTGCCATCCTTACTCAACCACGAGTTGTCCTCCTTTTGCAACCAAGCACTGATCTCGCCAAGATTGCCGCAGAGACCGGCGCGCTGGCGTTGAAGAAATTCCTGTAACCAACCCGAAGGCGACACCGCGCCAAACGGCAACGCGATGAATCGGCTCGGCTCCAGCGGCGCGCGGTTGCCAATATAAAATTTGTTCGTCGCGGAAATTTCCGGTCGCGCGACCACGGAAAAATTATCAGCGCCCAACGCGGTGAACGATGCGAGCGTGGTGGCAACGACGAGCGAACAAGTCAGATTTGGTTTCATATTGAGTCGAGGATTTTGAAGATACTAAATCGCCGTCGCGAAAAACGGGACAAGAATTTCGCAACGGCGCGTGGCATAAATCGGCCACGGCGCAACGCCAGCAGCGTCATGGACTGCGGTGGCAAAGCGCAGCGGCGAAACCGCTCTCCGACGGGCACGAACCACAAAACAAACGAAAAGTTTCACCAAATGTTTCCGTGTTTTTTTCGTGCATTTTGTGTATCTCGCGGTTCAAAAAAAGCGGCGTGGCGCTTCGCTTCCCGCCGCACTCCAAGACACCGCCGGTTCACGGAAATTGCAGGCGGAAGAAGCTTCTGTCGTTCGTCGCAGAAAAATTCAGCAAAAAATTTCCAGCGTTCGTTGACGGCGCATTTGTTATCTGCGTCCACGTTGTCGGCGGCGCGAGATTCGTCGCGCTCCACACCGAGAACGGCGCGGCCCACGTCGGCCATTGCAGTGTGAATACGCTGATGCCATTACTCAAAATCAGTGAAGGTTGCACAAAGCTCGCCGTGTAGTTGGCTGTGTTTGTCGGCACGCTGATGCTATGCGTTTGCGCACCGCCATCGGACCACACCAAGAAATTATAGTTGCTGCCGGAAAAATTTTGCGGCGACGGCACGCTCAAGGTTCGCGTCATGCCGGCCACGCGAACAATGGAAGTCGGCGCGAACATAATTTGACCATCAAGACTTAATTGCAAACCTGCCGGCACCGTGGTGAGATTCAAATTACTCAAACGCGGCAGCACGTCCACGAACGTTGACTGCTGATTTCCATTTGTGTCTGTCACCGTGAGATTCAAGCGATAGAAAACATTCGTGGTCGCCGGGCCGTTGGTGGGAATTGCCAGCGTGCCGTTTGTCACGTTGTTCAGCGGGCCGAGAAACGGATACACGATGCCGTCTTGCGAAAATGTTGCCGACCACGAATACGAATTGGTCGGCAGCAGCGCGTCGGAATAATCCCGTGCTACACCCGCGAACGCGAGGTTGTTGCTGCCGGCGTAGAGCGAGGCGAAGGCGGGTTGCGTGATGGAAATACTCGGTGCAGTGATGTCGGCGAGCGACAGGGCACGCGAATTAATTTTCACTGAATCGAGCTGGCCGTTGAAGTAAGCGTCCCCAGAAAATTGACTGCGACCAAAATAATTTTTTGTCGCGCCCACGTCGGACGGCAGGAGGTTGATGCTGTTGTTCACCGCCGCGACTTGTCCGTTGGTGTAGAGAATTCCTTGTCGTCCATCCAACACCACCGCGACATGCGTCCAGACATTTTGTGGCAGCGGCGGTGCTTCGATCACCTGCGTGTAGTTCGAGGCTTGCGCGGTGATGGCGCACTGCATGTTGCCATCTGCGACCGAGGGGCTGAGAAAGAAAAATCGCTGTGTGTCCTGGCCGAAATCAAAAATGCGCTGCCACGGATTGCCACCGCGCCATTTCACCCAGCCGCCAAAAGTGCGCGCCGCGCTGATACCATTGGGGAAGCTCACATACTGGCCGGAACCGCCGGGCAGATTCAGCACGTTGCCGCGCGTGGCGTCGGTCTGAATTGACGCGCCGCCGACGAGCGTGCCGTTGAAATTATTACTTGCGTCGTTGGCGTTCGAGGTGAAAGGAAAATACGAAGACCAATCAGTGCTTGTCGAAACGGCAGCCGGAAAAATATCCGCGTAATTTGTGCTCTTGCGCGAAGAGGAATCGGTGGCGACGAGTTGAATGCGATATGAACCGTTCGTCGCCGAGGAACCGGAAGCCGGAATGTTGAACGCGCCGTTCGTCACGCCAGACAGCGCGGAGATAATTGTGTTGGTCGTGGTGTAACGCCATTGCACCGACCACGTCAGGCCGGTCGCGGAAATAGGCGCGTCGTAAAAATCATTCGCGCCGCCGGAAAAAATTATCGTGTCGCCGGGACGATAGACCGAGCCGTGCGCCGGTTGTGAAATGGAAATTTGCGGCGCGGCGATCGCCGCCGCACTCAACGCGCTGGAAAAAATCCGCACGGAACTCATCTGGCCGTTGAAGTAAGGATCGGGCCACTGGCTTTTGCCGAGATAGTTATTGGTGGCGTTCAGATTGGCGGGAACAAGCTCGACGTTGGCGTTCGTTACGACCGGAATTCCGTTCGTGTAGAGAATCACGCGGCTGCCATCCATTGTCACGGCGACGTGCGTCCAAACGCCAATCGGCAATGGGGACGGGCCTTCCGTGATTTGTTCCGCGCCAGCGACGTTGCTGTTGAGGCTGATGGTCGAGCGAAGTTTGCCGTTGGCCGACGAAGGCGTGAGCAACGCGTAACGGATGGTGTCCGTGCCGAAATCAAAAATTCGCTGCCACGCCGCGCCGCCGTTCCACTTCACCCACGCCATGAAAGTCTGCATTTTTGAGACGCCCGGCGGCAGGCTGACGAACTGGCTGCTGCCATTCAGATTCAAAACATTTCCGCGCGTCGCATCGTTCACGATGGACGCGCCGCCATTGAACGTTCCGTTGAAATGTCCGTTCGCGTCATTCGCGTTTGCGCTGAAAGGATAATACGAAGACCAGCCGTTCGGCTGATTCGCGGGCAAAATCGTTGCAACATTTGTTCCCTTGCGCCCCGAGCCGTCTGTGGCGATGAGCGTGATGCGATAACTTCCGCCGCCGGTGACATTGGTGGAAATGTTAAAAGTGCCGTTGGTAATTCCGGCGGATGGACCAAAAACAATGTTGGTCACGCCGTCTTGCGCGTATTCAATTTTCCAACTCAACGCCGCTGCGCCCAAGGCGAGATCAGCAAAGTCCGTTGCGCTGCCGTTGAACGAAATGCTCGTGCCGGGCAGATACGTTGAACCATCGGCGGGCTGCCCGATGAGCGGTTGCGGCGCGGCGATTTCCGTCGCCGACAACGCGCGGCCATAGACACGAAAGTTCGCGATCTGTCCGTTGAAGTAAGGATCAGCGACAAATTTGCTGCGACCGAGATGATTCGTTTGCGCCAATGTTTGCAGGGGTAAAAACGAAACCGCATTCGTCACCACCGGCACGCCGTTGGAATAGAGAATTCCGTTCACGCCATCAAGTGTGAGCGCGACTTGCACCCAAACATTCGTCGGCAGCGGCGCGGGCGCGGTGACGGTTTGCGTGACGTTGTTGACGCGGATGTCGCAGCGCATTTTTCCGGTGTCGCCGGTCAGCGGCGTGAGCATGACGTAATTCACGGTGTCCACGCCGAAATCAAAAATGCGCTGCCACGCGCCGCCACCGTTCCATTTCACGACGGCGGAAAAAGTCCGCGCGAACGCCACGCCGGGCGGCAGTTGAACGAATTGATTCGTGCCGTTGAGATTCAGCACATGGCCGCGCGTCACGTCGGTTTGAATCGCAGCGCCATTTTGCAACAGGCCGTAGTATTGGCCGTTTTCATCGCGCGCGTCGGATTGAAAATTGTAAACCGCCGACCAGTCGTTGGTGAAGTAAGGCCAGTTGTCGGTCGTCCACGAAAGCGGTTCGAGATCGAAGTCCGCGACGCCGTAAGCGTTATACCACGGCGCGTAAGCACCGGCGTCGTAGTAATGATAACTGAACCATTGTGCGCCGCCTTCGTTGAGCATTGCGAAATGTCCCGGCCCGGTGAACTTGCCGGTGCCTTGCAGAAAGAGCGATCCGCCATTGGCCACCATGTCCACGCCGTTTTTGTCGAGATAAGGTCCGGTGATACTCGTGCTGCGGCCCATGCGAATGTTGTAACTGCTGTTCACGCCGGAACAACATGATCCCCAGTCGGCCATCAAATAGTAATAACCACCATGACGAAAGATGCACGAGGCTTCAATCGAACTGTTGTAGGCCAGACGCGTGACGGGCGAGTTCGCCGTAATGCGCAAGCCCGTCACGGGATCAAGTTGCACAACATAAATGCCATTCCAATACGAGCCGAAGCATAGCCACGGATTTCCGTTGGCATCCAACACCGCACTCGGATCAATCGTGTTGTAGGCGCTGCCGTTGGTGGAAATGATGACCGGACCTTGATCGGTCCACAGGTAGTTTGGGTCACTCGGATCGAGCGTGGGATTCGTGACGAGACCGATGCCGGATTGCTGGCTGCCTAGCGTCGAAACCGCGTAGTAAACGCAATAGTGTCCGTTCAAAAAAAAGACATCGGGCGCCCAAATGATATCGGTGAAACCCGGGGCGGCGTTGGTGGTCCAGTTGGCCGGATGCGCGAAAATATTCGGTCCGCCATACCACATGATTTTATCGTATGACCATTTGGAAGCGATGCCGGTGCCGGTGGCGAAAATGTAATACTTCTCCTTGCACTTGATGATACTGCCGGGATCGTGCGCACCGAGATTCCCGCGCAACGGCGGGGCTTGCAGTGCGGCTTCAACCCGACCGGCGAACAACACCAGCAACGCCAGGACAACAAAGCGGCAGCGGCAAATCAACGAGACAATCATTTCGTATTTGGGTCAAGAAACTTGGCTATTCATTAGGTGAAATAACCTAACACAAAACGCGCATTCGTCATGTGATATGGAGTGGCCACCTTGTCATCAATGTGCGCCGGTCAGCGACTTTATGAAATTCACTTCCTCCGTTTTATAAGGCGTGCCGTCAGCGCGGAAGATGTCGTGAAACCAGACTGGCGGTTCGTTCGTGTAAGTTTTCTCCCACGAATCCCACGGGAAAATCGTCTGCGTTTTGCCGGAGACAAAGCCCCAATTATACGCGCCGACATTTTGCTCCTTCATGTAGCGGAGGTTCGGATCAAACTTGCTGCCCACCGGTCGCGCCATGTATTCCGTGCAAATGATCGGGCGATGATAGCGGCGTAAATTTTCCACGCAGGGTTTGAGTTTTTCCAAACTGTCGTAGTTGTGAAACGTGATGATGTCCGACGATTCCAACTGCAATTTTTCCATCGGTGACAGTTTCGCGGAATCAGCCCACGGCCCCAGCCAAGGCGCAGATGACAGCGGTTGCGACGGTTTCATTTCCCGCGCCCAGGCAAATGTTTTTTGCAAAAGGATCAATGCGGAAGCAACCTTGTTCGTCGGCTCAAGTTTGTTGTAGCCGGAGCCGTTCATGTTGTCGGGCTCGTTGTAGAGATCCCAAAAATCAATGCGCTTGTCTTTGCGAAAATGTCCGATCACGCCTTGAACGTAAGGTTTTAATTCATCGAGCCGCGACGGATTTGCCGTGAACTCGCGACCCGGCGTCTGCACCCAGCCGGAGTTGTGGACGAACGGTTTTGGGTCGCGCTGCTTGCCTAGTTTCGGATCGGGATCCCAGCAGGAATCGAACAGCACGAACATCACGCCGATGTGATGTTTATGGGCGATGGTGAGAAATTCATCCATGCGTTTCAAAAAACCTTTCGCGTCCTGCTGCCACAAAAGGTGATGCAGAAAAACGCGGACGCTCGTGAAACCGAGTTGCTCCGCCCAGTCGAGTTCGCGGTCAATCGTGGCGACATCAAACGAATCCGCCTGCCACATCTCCAACTGGTTGATCGCGGTGCTGGGACTGAAGTTGCAGCCGACGAGCCAGCGATGTTGCGCACTCCAGGCGTTAGCTTTTTCTTCCGACCAACGCGCCTGCGCATTGACCAGCCTGGAACTCATTGCTAAAACGAGCAAGAGGACAGACAGATATTTCATTTTGCTTCTCATAAATTGGATGGGAATGGAAAGGTTACTTCACGGCGCTGTGACTTGCACGCGCATGAAAAGTGGGTTGGCGGTGTTCGCCGGCACGCTGCCCTGCCGCACTTCGTTGCTGCCGTTCGTGATCACGCTGATGTCGCTGACGTTGTTGGTCAGCCAGCCAAGCAGATTAGGACTCCACTGCACTTGATAAAACAAATCCGTGGCCAGCAAACTGTGCGTGTAACTCATCGTGAGATTCGTGCCCAGCATGGCCGCAGCGGGCACGGCGGACGACGGATCAGCCACCAGCGGATTCAATCCCAGAAAACGTTCCATCACATTCGCGATGCCGTCACCATCGGCGTCGGCATTGTCAGCGGCGCTGCCAGCGTTGGCAGTGGTGCTGAAAAATTGTTGTCGCCATGCGCCGGCGGTTGTGGTGGTCACCGTGACGAGAAAAGAATTTGTCGCCGTGTTCGCGGTTGGTTGACCGTTATTGCAGATCAATTTTATCACGGCCAGTCCGGACTGATTCGCGGCAGGCGTCAGCAGCACGCTGCGAAAACTGGCCGTGCCGCCAAGCGCGATGTTTGTGTTCGGAATCAAATTGGGGTTCGACGAGCTTGCAGTAAGCACGAGGTTATTGGCCGTCACCAGCGCATCGCCAAGCGTAACGGGAAGATAATCAGTCGGGGTATTTTCCGCGATGACTTGATCCGGCATGAACGAAATCGTGGGCGGCGTGGGCGGCGAGACGTTCACGCCGGTGAACGTGGCGTTTGCGATCCGCGCGTTATTGTGGGCGCAAGCCACGAGGCCGACCGCAGCGGTGTTCGCGAGCAACGTCGGGTGCGAGCCAATCAAACTCCAGTTCGCAGAAGTCGGCACCCCCGCGACGGTGGCATACCACGCGGTGAAGGTGTTGTTGCTGCGCACAAGCCGCAGCCAGACAGCGGGGTTGGTCAAGATGCTCACCCCCTGTTGTCCGGCGTTCGCGCCGGCCGCATCGCGATAAATAAATTGAATCCCCTGCCCTTGGTCGTGGACGAGCGCGACGAAGGGCGCATTCGTCGCGAGCGAATCGCGGAACATGATTCCGGATTTTGCGTTCGCATTGGTGGTGCCGTCGCTATTGATTGCACCGGCAGTCAGCCGCGCAACGAGACTACCTGCGCCGGTAAAATTTGTGAAAGCAAATTGAAATTGATCCGCCGTCGTCCAGATGTCCGCGCCACTGCCGCCGAGCGTCCAGGTGCCGGCCGCGTAGTTCGCGTAGCCGGGACTGCCGGGGCCGCCGAGGTCGGTGTTCGTCCATGACGCGGGCAACGTCTGGGGTGTGACCAGTGCCGCCACCTGGCTCGCGTTCAGCGTGTAATTGTAAATCCGCACGTCATCCAGTGTGCCGGGGAAAAACCCGCCGCCGGATTGAATGCCGCCAAGTCGGAAGCCGGTCGGAGCGGCCCGCGTCCCCGTCGGCCCATTCGCGGACGCCTGCAAAATTCCGTCCACATAAAGTTTCATCGCGCCCGTCGTGTTGTTGCGCGTGGCGGCGACGTGATGCCATTGGCCATCGTTGATCGCTGTGGATGAAGTGATCGTCGTATCAGGATTGCCCACACCGAATGCTGCTTTATTCCCGACGAGCGATGTGCCGAAGTCCGTCGCCGCACCTGAAACCTCACCGTCCACCAGCCCCAGTCCATTCCACCACTGGCCTGCGCCACCCGTCGCAGTGGTTTTCACCCAATAGGCAATGGTGAAATCATTCGCCACGCTCGCCGGGATTTGCGCGTAGCTGCTCGTGCCGTCGAACTGCGCGGCTTGCGATCCAACTTTGCCGGCGACGAACGTGACGTTGGATTTCGCCACGACGCTGTTGGCCAAGCCGCTGGTGTCGAGCGTGCTGTTTTCAAAATTGTAATTCGCCACCAGCGTGGAGCCGAGGTTTGCGAGTGTCCTAGCTTCGGTGGCGCTCAAGGGGTAGTTGTAGAGCCGCACTTCATCGAGCGAGCCGGCGAGATAATTGAAACCCGTTTGCAAACTTGCCATGCGGAGCGACACCGGCGTCGCGCGGGTGCCGGTCGCGCCCGTGCCGGTCGCGCGCAAGACGCCGTCCACAAAAAGCTGCATCGCACCGCTCGTGGAGTTGCGCGTCGCGATGACGTGATGCCACTGACCGTCGTTGACCGCGTTCGACGAGAGGATGGTCACGTCAGAGTTGCCGATGCCGAACGCAATATTGCTGCTGACGAGCGACACACCGAAATCATTCGTCGCACCGGGCAGCTCGCCATCCACCAGACCTTTCCCCGCCCACCACTGGCCCGCACCGCCGGTGGTCGTGGTGTTGAGCCAGAACGCGATGCTGAAATCGTTGCCGAGCGGATTGGGGATTTCCACATACGATGCGTCGCCGCCGGTAAAGTTCAGCGCGGACGAATCCACTTTGCCGCCCACGCTGCTCGTCGTGCCATTGACCGCGCCGTGGAAACCGTCGCCGCTGCTGTCCTGCGCGCCGTTTTCAAATTTATATTCCGCGACGAGGCCGAGATTCAATCCGCTCGCCGGCGCGGCGCTCGCTTGGGCGGAGTTCGCTGATTCATTTTCCAAGCTGTCGAGCGACGTAACGACGTAATAATAAGTCACGCCGTTCGCCGCCGTGTTGTCGGTGAAAAAATTTCGTTTGAGGTCGGAAATAATTTTCGCGTAGCCGCCGCCTGAAGTCGTGCTGCGATACACATTGAAGCGCGGCGCGCTGCCGGTCCACCGCAACGTGACGCTGCGATCCGCCGGCGTTGCTGTCAAACTTGTCGGCGCGGTGACGGCGGCGAGGGACGCGGGAAAATACGGTTTCACGAAACGGAAACGCGTGTTGTCCGACGGCGAGCCGAACGGGAGCGTGCTGAAACCGATGCCTGGAAATCCACCGCTGCAATTCAGGCTCACGCTGCTGTTCGGATTATCAATGTAGTAATAGCCCTTGCTGTCCGGACCGTTGAAGGTCCACTCCACCGTCGCGCCCGTTGTTCCCGCTGGCGCGAGATCGAGCACGGCGGCACCGTAGCGCAAGCGGCGGCCGTCGTTGAGCGATTGAATGTAATAGCGGCCCGCCGTCGGCGCGTTGGTGAAAATCCATTGCGTAGTAGCGTTGCCGAAACGCGTGGATAACGCCGCCGGGCCGCCGACATTGCGCGCGGACGCGAGGCGAAAACACGTCGCCGCGTTATGGATGTAATACGGTGTCATCGCGCGCTGCGTGCGGTCGGCATCCCACGCGGCATAGAGTTCGCCGTAGGGCGTAAACGTATAGCCATCCGCGAGAAAATCGTCGCCGCGATGACCGTTGCCATCCCACGGATTCACCGACGGCGTGCCGCCGAAAGAAAATAGCGAGTAACGCTTGATGCCGATGTGATCCTCGACCTGCCACATGAACTCGGCGAGAAAGCGGTAATTGTCCTGTTCGCTCCACGTCGCCGTGCCGCCCCAGTCCACGGTGGAAAATTCCGTGAGCCAAACGGCGCGACCCCAGGTGTTGTAAACGCTGTCGAGCGTGTTGAGCAGACTCGTCGCGTCGGGATTCGCATACCAATGCACGGCGGAAAAATCCACGCGGTAGCCGTTCGCCGAAATTTTGTTGTAGAAATCGCCGAGCCAGCCGCCAAAAGCCGACGCCGGCGCGGGGCTGACCAGCGGCAAATTCATCGCCTGTAATTCCGGCCAGCGCGCGATGGCCTGATCGGTGGTCATGTTCGCCTGATCGGTGTGGTCGGGCTCGTTGAAGCCCATGACATACATTGGTTTTTCCGTCGCGTGCCAGGGGACATACGGGGAAGTGTCCACACCCCAGTTGCCCCATTGCATCGGCTCGAAAACGGTTGAGGCGGGCAAACTAAAACCGTAGCCCCAGCTCCAGTTGTAGCCCCAGCTGACGTTGAATCGCGGCCACTGATCGTCCCAGCCGGCGAGCCCTTTTTTCGGATAATGCGTCTGGTAGGCGAAGTGCCAGTATTGAAAATTATTCGCGGCCACTGGCGCGAGCGTCACGTTTGCCGGCGTGCCATTGTCCGTCTGCAACGCGAGTCCGCTCGCAACGTTCACGAGTTGATAATTACCACTGCCGACGGAAACAAAATTCCAGCGCTGCGAACTCGCGCCGGTGTAACTCGCCAGGGTGACGACCGGCGTGCCGTTCGTGGTCGCGCCGTTGCGCGCGCCGATGCAGAGCCAACTGTCGTGGTTACGCAAACGAAACGTGCCGTCCTCAAGGTTGTAGAGCAGCTCAAACTGCTGCTGAAATGCGGTGTTTGTGGCGACGGCCTGGCCAGCACCGACGTTGTTCACCACTAAAGTATTTCCGTTTCCCTGGTTGATCACCGTCCAAAAACCGTCGCCGAAAGAATCGTAGATGAAGGCGTGCGCTGCCATTGGGCCAACCAATCCGGCCATCAAGATGAAGACCGGCGAAATCCACAAGGCTCGATAAAATCGCATAATGTGTCGGCAAATATTGCCCGGTTTGCAACGTCTGTCACGTGACATGAATCGGCCACAAGCCACTAAAAAATTGGCTGAAATGATTCAAGGTGCCAGCAACACGCGATAGAAGCGCGCCGGGAAGTTGGTTATCAAGGCATCGGTCCATACAAACGGCAGGAGCGGCGAGTTGTTTGTGAAGACCGATTTCCAACCACTCGCGCCGCTTAAATTGGTCGTGACTTGAATGACGTAGTCGGGACCGTTGTCGCCGTTTACGCGAAGTTGAAATGCCGAGTTGGTGAGCGCGGGCGAGACGAGTTGCGGCTGCGAGAGACTCGCCACCGTGACGTTAAACAGTTGCGTGGCGCTCAGGCTCGGCGTGCCGTTGTCGGCCACGCGCACCGCAAATGGATAGGTCGCGCCGGCCTGCACTGCGGCGGGACGCCAAGTGACCAATCCACTGCTGGCATTGATCGTCGCGCCAGTCGGAGCGGTGGGCAAAGTATAAGTCAGCGTCTGCGCAGGCAGATCAACATCGCTCGCGGAGTTGGTGACATTGAGCACGCGCCCCGCCGCTGTGCCGGTGTCAAAAATAAATTGCAACGTCGGCGCGTGATTCATCAGCGACGGAATTTCACTGGCAGCGAACACGCGCGAAAAAAATTGTAAATCGTCAATCGTGCCAGTGAGATAATCTCCGGCGACGAGCGTCTGCAATGCACCGATTTTCAGATTCGTCGGTGCGGCGCGCGTTCCGGTCGGGCCGTTGGTCGTCGCCTGCAACACGCCATCGCGGTAGAGCGACATTTGTCCGCTGGTCGCATCGCGCGTCGCGGCGACGTGATGCCACGCGCCGTCGTTGATGCGGTTGGTCGTGTAAATCGTCGTGTCGGGATTGCCCACACCGAACGCGGCGTTGGTGCCGACGAGCGTGATGCCGAAATCATTTTGCGCGCCGGGCATTTCGCCGTCCACGAAACCTTTGCCCGCATACCATTGGCCGCTGCCGCCGGTCGTCGTGGTCTTCACCCAGAACGCGATGGTAAAATTGTTGCTCACCGAACGCGGGATGGTGACGTAGTTGCCCGCGCTGCCGCTGAACTGAATCGCCGACGCGCCGAGCTTGCCCGCCGGAAAAGTCACGCTGCCGGTGATTGTGCCGTCGTTACCATTGCCGCTCGCGTCGGCGGCGTTGCCTTCAAACGGATACCAGGCGGTGGGAATTTCCGTTGTCGTCGTAGAAAACTCACTCGCCGCCAGATTGGCATAGCTCGAAAATGATTGGTTGCCGTCGCTGCAATAGTCGCGCACGCCGAACATTCCGCCGGAAAAATTTCCGTCGTTGAGATCCACCACCGGCGTGTTCGTGTCGTTGAAAAATAAACGGATGCGCGAGCCAAGCGTCTGCACCTTGAGATGATAAAACGTGTTTGACGCAATGTTCATAGGCACATTAGTGACACTGTGCCACGAGTTACTCGCCCAGCCGAACACCAACTGGTCGGTCGCGGCGTTGATACCAAAATAGTATCCGCAGTAGGCGTCCGCACCGATGTCCGGTTTGCTGACGCGAAAAACCAGACCGGCATCGCCCACTGCACCGACGGAAACATTTCCTTCGTAAGTGAAATTGCTGAACACCGTCGCCGTCGCGAGCGCCTTCACTCCGAACGCCGAAGCGGGAACGGTGCTCAAAACATTTGAGCGCACCGACCAGTTGCCGCCGAAGACCGTCCAACGCTGGCTCCAGGTCGAATCAAAATTTTCCGCGAACGCGCCCGCCGTCGGTGCGGGCGTGCCGAGATACGGAAGCCAGCTCACGCGCAAATGCTGCGAACCGAACGGCACGAGGCTCACGGTTTCCAAAACATTTGTCGAAGCGACCGGACTCGCGGGCGGCTCGAACGACTGCGTGCCGAGCCAGCCGAGCGTCCAATTCGGAATTTGTTTTGCGGAGGCCGTGAGCGTGATGGGATTTTGCGCGGGGTCAAAAGGATTTGTCGGCGTGGTGAGACTGCTGAAGCCAAACGCCGCGCCGGGATTGAGCGGATCAAGTTGCAATGCGTAAGCCCACGGCGTCGTCGGGCGGATTTCAAATTCATCAAAACCCAATGCCAGCGGGTCAGGCGTGCGCACCGTCCAGTTTTCGCCAACACGCAGCGAATACACGAGCGGCCCGCGATTCACCGCGACCGAACGCGACGGGCCGGTCTGCGTTTGCACGGTCATGGGAACATTCAGCACGACGAGATCGCCGTTGTTCCAAACGTTCGAGAGCGAAAAAAAAGTGCCCGCCGCCGCGCTTGGTTGCGACTGGCCGTTGACCGTGACCGTCACGTTGCTACACCAGTCTGGCACGCGCAGCTTGAGCGGAAACGCGACGGAGTTGCTGACGGAAATCCGCAAACGAATTTGTTCCTCAAACGGATAAGCAGTTTCCTCCGTGATCTGCACCTGCTGGCCGGCGACGAGCGCGTTCACGACCGTCGGCCCGTAAGCCATCGCGGCGAGTCCGCCGTCAGCGGTCGCGGCCCAGGAATTTTGGATGAACTTCGGCCAGCCCATGTGAAAATTAAAACGGCAGCACGGAAAACCAGAGTTCGGTCCGGGCAAAGTTCCATTCGGATAATCTTGGTTAAAACCGTGATTGCCGTAGATCGCGATGGCGCTGTTTGGCTGCGTGTAATACTGATGTCCTTTGATGTTGCTCGTGAGTGCGGCGGGCAATGCGTTGAAGGAAATCGTTTCCAACCGGTCGAGCAACGACGCGTCGCCAGTGATGCGCGCGGAAGTTTCGAGGCTCAACATCTCTTCGACAATCGAACACAACTCGACGGCTTGCACGCTGGCGTTGCCCGCGAGAAATTCCGTGCCGCTGTTGATGCCACAGGACAATCCGTGTTCGCGCATCAGGTTGCCGAGGCCGAGCGAGAGCGCATTGCTGTCGCTCGCGGACTGCGAGAGCTGATAATAAACCGCCGGCATTTTCAAAGCCTGCTCGACGTTCACATTGTGCTTCGGTTGAAAATCTGTGCCGAAGAGCATGAAGTTGTTACTCGAAAAAATTCCCGGCCAGTCGTAAGCCTGCTGCCGCAACAAATTTACGAGCGTCAAAAGATTCGTGTCGCCGTTGCGATTGTAGAGCCAGAGCGCGACCTCCATTTCGTCCCCTGCCCTCGCCTTGCCCCAATCAATCAGCGGACGCGACGGCAAATTATTTTTCAGGTAACGAAAATAATTGCTCAACACGTTCGGCACACGCGCGTCGGCGGTGGCTTCGTAATAATCTTTCAACGCATACGTCGCCAACATGCGCGGCCACCAGTCGTTATTGGAAACCGGCCCAATATAACCGTCCGCGCCCTGATGCGTGAGCAGCCAGTCCATCCATTTCTGCGCCTTCGTTTGCAGGCCCACGTCATTCATCGTGTAGGCCAGCGCGATGAGACCTTTGTAGTAATACGGACTGCGTTCCCAATTATCGCCCGTGCCGCCAAGCCAGCCGCTGTTCGTGCCGATGTCGGCGGCGTAAATCGTTTCCGCATTTCCCGTCAGGCCGTCGCGCTGCAACTGACATTGCGTGAGCAACCAACCTTGCGGACGCACGCTGCCCAGCGGCAACGGCGCGAACGGCGTGGACAGCAGCGGGGTTTTATTCGTCACAACGCCCGTGGGCGGAAGGTTAGTTGCGTTCGGAAAACCAGGCGCGTTCGTGCTCGCAAACAGCACGCCGGTCGGCACAACTTCGCGCGACTGGCTCGCGCTGTTCCATTCCAGCACCGCGCTGCCGCCGCCGGTGGAGTTGAAAAATTCCACCTTGATGTCGTAGCGCTGACCGCCAACAAGATCAATGCTGCCCGCGTAATCCACGCCAAAATCATTCGTCCACCGATCAATGATAAGTTGGTTGTTGACGAAGAGGCGACGGCCATTATCGCTCGTCAGATGAAACGTGCAGCCCTCGGTGTAGCGCGGCTGAACCTGTCCCGTCCAGCGCACGGAATAAAATGAATTGGAAACTCCCGGCGCGGGCGAATTAAAACCCCAGTTGAAATTAATGTTCGCATCCGTGCGATCCGCGACCAATGCGGTCAAGTTCGTGCCGTTAAAATATTGTCCGCGCACGCCGGTTCCATTTTCAATCCACGACGGCAACGGCGGCAACGACGGCGCGGCGAGCAATACAGTTTTTACATCGAAGCCGGCATCCACAAATTGTCCGGCGGCGGTCTGATGGCAGTGCACGGCGAGCGTGTTATTCGCATTCAGTTTCAACGCCGCGCGTCCGGCATCGGTGATCGCAAAATGCGAATACACCGAGATATAACCCGCTGCCGAATAAGCGAGCGTGCCGTTGATATAAACTTCTACATCCTCGTCGTGATGAACTTTCACCACGAGATTGCTGACCTGCTGCGCCGTGAGCGCGCCGGGATTGAATGTGCGCCGCAGCCAAATGTCAGCGGTGTTCCAGGTCGTGCCAATCACCGCGCCCGGCGTGCCCGCCGTGCCAAATCCGCCGGGGCCGCTGCTCCACGCGGCATCGCTGAAATTCGTCGCGGCCCAATTCACCGCCGGCGTGGTCGTGGTGAATTTCCAAGTCTGAGCGACGGATTGCGACGTCGGCACCACGGTGGAAAAACTATATTGCGCGAGCGGCGCAAGAATCGCCGCCTGCATCCGACGCAGATTTGGCTTCATTACTTTTCGGTCGTAGGTCAACACGCCGTTGAGTTCCGTTTCCACGTCGCTGATCTGCGTATAAACCGCCGCGCTCAAACCGTGGTTCTGCACGAAGTCGGAAAGTTCGCCGGAAAAATTTTCGAACTGCGCGGCCATGTCATCGCCATTCGTCGCGGCCACATAGCCGCCGCCCGCTGCCCAAATGTGATTCGCAATGCTCAAGCCGATGCCGCCAAATTCACCACAGGCCACGACCTGATTCGTCGTCGTGGGATAACCGGGATCGGGATACGCGTGGACATCAAAAATATCGCCGACGCCAAAATAACTTCCACCGCTCGCCTGGTTCACAACGCGCGACGGATCGAGTGTCTTCACTTCCGCGACGAGCGCCGCCGTGTCGTGTTGGCCTTGCGATTCGTTGAACACCACCCACATGATGATCGAAGGACTGTTCCAATGATTCGTGACGAGGCGAACGAGTTCGGTTTCAAATTGCGGCACGTCAATCGGCTGCGGATTGCCGGTGTAAGAATTTAAGCTCGGCATATCTTGCCAGACCATGATGCCGAGTTTGTCCGCCCAATAATACCAGCGCGCCCGCTCCACTTTGATGTGTTTGCGAACCATGTTCCAGCCAAGCGCCTTGTCGGTTTCGAGGTCGCTTTTGAGCGCAAGATCCGTCGGCGCGGTGTAAATTCCATCCGGCCAAAAACCTTGATCGAGCGGACCGAACTCAAACACGAATTGGTTGTTCAGCAAAATTTTTACGATGCCGCTGTTCGTGCCGAGACTCACTTTGCGCATCCCAAAATAACTCACGACGGAATCCACTTTTGTCGTCGCGTTGGAAAGCGTGACATCGAGATCGTAGAGAAACGGATTGGTCGGACTCCACAAATTCGGACTCGGCACGGACAGCAACAACGTTGCTCCCGGCGAACCGGAAATACTGCTGATAATATTTGTGCCGCTGCGCGCGACGGCATTGACCGTGATGTTGTTGGTCGCGCCGGAAACATTGGCCGTAACCGCGAGCCGCGCGTTGTCAATGTCCGGCACCAGTTTGATGCTGCCGATGCTCGTGGCCGGCACCGGTTCCAGCCACACCGGCTGCCAAATGCCGCTCGTCGAGGTATACATGATGCCGCCGGGAAACAGAGTTTGTTTGCCGCGCGGCTCACCGGCGTTGTCGGTCGGATCGTAATCGCGAACAATAATTTCCTGTGCGCCGCTGCCGGTCGCAAACGTGGTGATGTCATAAGTCGCCGGATCATATCCGCCGCGATGAATGCCCAGGCTGTGACCATTGATGAACACTTCCGATTCCCAATCCACCGCGTCGAGATGCAGCAATAAATTTTGTCCGCTCCAGCCCGCCGGCACCGTAAACGTGCGGCGATACCACGAGTTCGTGTAATAATGTTTCACGCCGGAAATCGCGGACTCCATCGGAAACGGCACGAGAATCTCGCTGGACAAAGTTTGGTTCACCGGCACCGGATCGTTCGTCGCGCCCGGTTGAAATTGCCAGATGCCGTTCAAGTTCATCCAGTTTGTGCGCACCATTTGCGGACGCGGATATTCTGGCAACGTGTTCGTGGGATTCACCTGCTGCGCCCAATCCGTCATCAGCGGCGCCGTCTGCATCTGCCAGGCGTTGGCATCCAGCCCAGCGGAAAAAATCGCGGCGATGACGGCGAGAAAAAATCTTAGTTGCATCAATTTAAAAGGCTACATGGTTAGCGCCCAATCGTCATGTGGCATAAAGCGGCCACTAAATGTTTGTCCCGTGTGGCTAGAGGTTTTTGTTTATGGACTCATCAATCGGAAGAACTGTCTGTCTGAACCGATCGGCAACGTCACGTTGAACTGCCCGTTAGTATTCGTCACCGCGTTTGTGACTAACGACCAAACTGCTGGCGGCGCGAGATCGGTCGTGGAATACAATCCCCAGTCACTCGCCCAGTTTGGCCAGCTCAAAGTTAGCGCATTCGCACTCGCGCTGATCGTGATCGCAGGCAACGGCAGAAAGATACTCACGGCTGCCGAATTCGCGCTCGCACCACAGCCATCGGTGGCGGCGACTTGATAATAATTAACCTGCCCGCTCACGGCGTTCGTGTCCACAAAACTGCTGACGATCAGGCCGCTGGCGGCGATTTGATAAGAGGCGCCGCCGTCCGTTGAGCGCCAAAGATTGTAGCTTGCCGCGCCAGCCGAAAGCGCCCAATTCAAAATGATCTGCCGGTTGCCCACCGCGCCAGTCAAACTGGTTGGCACCGGCGGGGTCGTGCCGCCGCTCAAGCCGGATTTGCATTTGAGCGCGCGCTCCTGGGCCAAACGATCGTTGTCCGTCAGTGGTGTGTTGTAAATCTGAACTTCGCCAAGATCGCCGTTGAAAAAATTATTCAACACCGCCTGCGCGCCTAGCGTCAGAAAATTTGGTGCGTTCAGCGACTGCGTTCCGCCGATGCCCGACATCACACCCGTGCCGTCCACATACAACGCCAGCGCGCCGCTGGTTCGCGTGCGCTTAAACGTCACGACGTGCGGCAGGCCGTTATTAAAACCGGGGCCAGAACGCATGGTCGTGTCCGGATTGCCGACTCCGGAAAGAATTTGCCCGCTGGCGTTAAGCGAGATTCCAAAATCACCGACCGACCCGTTTTGCTCGCCATTAATGAGGCCCGCGCCTTCATAAAAATTTATGCCCGTGCCGATGCCCTGCGAACTGCGAAAAACAAAAATCATCGTGAAGTCATCCTGCACCGGGCGATAAAACCAGAGGTAAGTGCTGTTGGTGGAATTGAAGCGCACGGCGGGAAAGCCATTGATGGCATTGGTCACAAACGTCGGCTGGTTTGCGGACAACAGTTGCAGCGCGTTGAAACCATTGCCAGTGAGATCGGGCCACAGCGAGATCGCCGCGCCGTTTGTGAGACCAAGCGCATCGGCCTTGAGCCACGCGACGAGCGCGGCGGTGTTCACGCTGACGGCTGCGGAGTTCGTGCCTTCGCCCATCGCGTTCACCGGCGAGACGACGTAAAAATAAGTGCGGTTGTTCGCGACGCTCGTGTCCGTGAAACTTGTCGCGGCGATGTTCGTGAGCGTGACGAAAGAACCGCCGCTGACGAGTGCGCGTTTTAGATTGTAGCTTGTGGCGAGCGCCGCTTCCGACCACGTCAACTGCACCGACGCGTTGCCCGTCGCGATGGCGGTCAAGTTCGTCGGCGCGGACGTCGGCGCGGTCACGCTGCTGGAATAAAGCGCGGCGACTTCGTTGCTGCTCAACGTGCGCGGAAAAATTTTTACGTCGTCCAGGCTGCCATTGAAAAAATTTCCGCCCGTCGAGCCGAGCAACAAATTTGGCGGACTGCTCAAAGTATTTTTTGTTCCCGTGCCCGTGCCTTGCAGAGTGCCGTCCACATAAACGCTCAATGTTCCTGTGGCTTGCTGCCGCGTGGCCACGCACTGATGCCAGGCACCGTCGTTGATCGAAGTCGCGGAAATAATCGTCGTGTCGGGATTGCCGGTGCCGAAACCAAACTTGCCGACGACGAGCGCGGTGCCGAAATCATTCGCTGTCGCGGGCACATCGCCATCCACAAGCCCCGCGCCGTTATACCATTGAGGCGCGCCGGCGGTCTGCGTGGTTTTCACCCAGAACGAAATGGTAAAATCGTTCACGACCGGATTGGTGATCTGAACATTGTTGTTCACACCGTTGAACGTCAGGCAACCGCCGACGCGCCCGCTCGGATTCCACGTCGCGCCGTTCACTACGCCGTTGTTGCCCGACCACACGGCGTTCGTCGCCACACTTCCGTTCGTCTCATCCAGCGGCCAATAACCGAGGTAATCGCGCGGCACCGACAGCGCGGCGGAACCTTGCGTCGGATCGGCCATCTGCACCGCTTCGTAGGATGAAATGCAATCCCATGAATAAAAATTCGTGCCGAGCGGCGTGGGTTGCAGCCATTGGCACCACGACAAATTATCCGGCGCGCGACGGAGATTCCAGGCGGCGGTGGCGTTACGCTGGAACCACGGTTCGTAAATGCTCTCCAGATTTCGGTTTTTCATGTAGCGCATCAACCAGCGTTGGAAAATCGCATTGAAGCCGGAGTTGTTTCCCGCGATGCCATATTGCGGGAGAATGCCGCCGCTGGTCATATTCATCATCGTGAAATTCGCCGCGAGCCGCGCGTCATTTGTCTGGCCGAGATAATTTGCCGCGCCGATGAACGTGCCTTGATTGTAAGTGAGCGAGCCGCCGTTGATGACGCCGTTCGTGCCGATGTTGTCGTAGATCGCGCCGTTGTTGGTGTTGAACAAAACCTTGCGCTCCCAGAAATAAATGTTCGTGGCCTTATTGTAATAATTCGTGTCGCCAAGCACCTGTGAAAGCAGATACGCCGCAATGACCGCCGGCCCTTCGACGGCGGCGTTC
>JANYFN010000160.1 GCA_025362675.1 Limisphaerales bacterium
GGCGCTCAAAGCCGCCGATCCCGAACTCGGCGTCGTCGTCAAAGGTGCCGACGACACCGATTATCAAATCATGGTCGGCGTGCTCGATACCCTCCGCCAACTCGATATCGCCAAAATGGGCTTGGCCACCGAATGAAAATAGCTGTGAAATTTATTTTTCATTTCGTTTCTGCTGGCGCGCTAATTTTTGGCAGTGCGGGCTGCGCAAATTATTCGGAGAAAATTATTTTTCCGAGTGAGGCCTTGATGGCACCCGCGCCGCCCGACCCGCAACCGATAGGAATGAGTAAGCTCGCAAAAGCCGAGATCGCTCAGATTGAGTCGGTGATTTTTGAGGATTTACTGCAGCGACACTTGGGGGATGACGGAAAGTATTCCGCCGTTTTTTTGCACGCGAGCCAGACGACGACGCAGCAGCTGATGAAAAAATTTCCACACCATACGCCGCCAATCAAACAGCTCTGGCACCTGGAACTGCGCGATGCACAATCGCCGCTTGATCGAGACACGCAACAAGCTGCCATGGTCTTGAGCGTTGAGACTTTGGAGCCGGAGAATGATATGGTGCAAGCGATTGGACGGTGGAACGGAGGTGAAGCGGTAAAAGGATTTTACCAGTTTGACCTGAAAAAGTATGGCCAAGTCTGGACTGTTGCGAAGTGAGGTGGTCTGGCTCTGGGACGGATTAAAATTAAAAAAAATTCTGATTCACTTTTATTTTAATGGAGCTTTCGAGCATTGGAGCCGCTGAACGGAATTGAACCCGGATGGTTATTCGTTGCGTAAATCCATTTTTCAATTTCAAAGATTCGACTCGAAACGATTGGCGACTTTCGCGACGCGCACATTGTTCAACTTTTGATTTTAGTCGTTTGCGACGAAGCGATAGCCCACCCCTAATTCCGTGAGAATTAATTCCGGCGTCTCCGGATTGGCTTCCAGTTTCTCGCGCAAGTGAGCGATATAAACCCGCAAATAATGGGTATCCTTCTCATGGCCGGGCCCCCAAATCTCTTGGAGAATCTGTCGATGAGTAATGACTTTTCCGGCGTGCCGCGCCAGTAGCCGGAGTAAATCGTATTCGATCTTGGAAAGTTTTACTTCCTTGCCGCCCACGGTGACGCGGCGGGTGGCGAGGTCCACCACCAGATTTTTGGCGTGAACTACGGCGACGGCATCGGTTTTGGTGGAACGCCGCAACGCCACGCGCAGGCGCGCGAGCAGCTCATCCGTGTTGAAGGGCTTGGTCACATAATCGTCGGCCCCGGCGTCGAGCGCGGCGACCTTGCCTTTATCGTCGTCCTGCACTGACAGCACGATGACCGCCGCCTGGCTCCACTCGCGGAGTCGCCGCAACACTTCTTGCCCGGAAAAATCTGGCAAGCCCAAATCCAAAATCACCAGCGCGGGCCGGTGTTGCGCGGCGAGCACCAAACCTTCCTGCCCGCTCACGGCGGCGAGGACGCGATATGAATTCGCTTCTAGCGTGACCGTCAACAGGCGGCGAATCTGCGGCTCATCGTCCACGATCAGCACCAGTGGTTTGTCGGACGCATTCATTCTTTTTCCTCCGGCAGCGGCGGTAATTTTGTCAGCGGCAATTTCACAGTGAACAAAGCGCCGCCGGCCGCACGATTTTCGGCGCTGATGCTGCCGCCTTGAGCTTCGGCAAATCCTTTGACGAGCGACAAGCCAATACCGGTTCCGCCGGCCACCGCGTCGGGGCCTCGCTGAAAACGGTCAAACCAGCGAGCCGCGTCGCCGGGCGGCAATCCGGGGCCGTTGTCAGCCACGCGCAAGACCAGTTGATTTCCTTCCGCCCGGGCCGACAATTCAATCTTGGTTCCGGGCGGCGTGTGAACAGCGGCGTTGCCGAGGAGGTTCACCAGAATTTGTTCCGTCAAAATCGCATCCAGTTTCACCGGCGGAAAATCGTTGGGAACATCCATTTTGACTTCGTGCCGGCTCAAGGATTGACCCAGATTTTGCAGGGCCGAACGCAGCAAATCGCGCAGGTCGTGCCAGTCGGTATTCATCCGCAAATGCCCGGCTTCGAGCCGCGACAGATCGAGCAGATTGCGAACCAGCCGGTTCAAGCGCCGCGTGGCTTCGTCCAATTCCAACGTCAAAGATTTTTGGGCGGCATTGAGTTCGCCGGCCGCCCGTAATCCGCTGGCGACGCTGCTGATGGCGGCGAGCGGCGTGCGCAGTTCGTGCGAAACGGAATTCAAGAGCATCGTTCCCATGCGCTCGGATTCAGCGAGAAATTTCGCCTGCGTCTCCGCATCGCGCAACCGTTCGCGATCGAACACCAAGGCGATCTGTCGGATGAAAGCGTCGAGCAAATCACGTTGGGCGGGTGACAGTGAAAACTCATCGTGAAAGCGCAGGCTTAAGACGCCGGTGGCGCGCGTGCCGGCGACCAGCGGCAAATGTAATCCTTCGCTGGCCGGTAAATTATCGGTGCCGCGACCCGCGGATTGTCGTTGTTGAAACGCCCAGGCGGCGACGGTTTGTTCCTTGTCGGAAAGCGCCCAGGTGCTGGCGAAATAAGCGGTGACCGGAGCAGATTCTGATTCGTCCGGCAACGACAAGGCCACGTCCGCGCGAAAACTTTTGCCGACCTGCTGGATGACCACGGCGAGCAACTGCGCGAGGTCGGGCGACTCGGCCAGGTCGCGCGTGAGCAGATACAGCGCCGTCGCCCGCTGCTCGCGTTGGCGTTCGGCGGTTTGTTGTGCGCGGATGCGCGCCGTCAGTTGCCCCAACACGAGGGCCACGACAAAATACATCGCGAACATCATGCCGTCCTGAAAACTGGTAATGAAGAAAGTGAAACGCGGCGGCAGAAAGAAAAAATTCCACAGCAGCGCGCTCAATGTTGCCGAAAAGAAAACCGGACCGCGGCCAACAAACAATGCCAGCAGCACCACCGCGAACAGATACGTCAGGGCCAGTGCGTAAAAACCGACGAACTGGTCGAGCACAGCATTCAAGCCGGTGACGCCGCCGATGATGCCGGCCACCAACGCGTAAATGCGGAAATCAATCTTCCAAAAATTTTCGGGGCGAACCGGTTGGCGCGCGACTTTTTCACCCTCGGCGCGGACCACATGAACATCAATCTGTCCGCTCTCGCGGATCAAACGGTTCAGCACCGAGCTGCCGCGAAACAGTTCGATCACCCGCCAAACCGCCGGTTTGCCCACGACGATTTGCGTGGCGTTCTGTTCGCGGGCGATGCGCAGAATACCGCGAACCACGTCGTCGTCGGTGGTGGTGATGATTTCTGCGCCGAGCTCCCGCGCGAGCGCCAGATTCTTTGCCAACCGCGCCTGATCTTCCTCCGACATGGCCCGTGTGGACTCGACATAAACAGCCAGCCAGGCGGCATGTAATTCACCGGCCAGCCGGCGTGTCCAGCGCACGAGCGAGGCGGAGGTCGGGCTGGCGCTGACGGCGACGAGCAGCCGCTGGCCGGATTTCCACGGCGTGCCGGTGCCTTGCGCGCGGCGTTCTTCCAGCACGTCCTGAACGACGTGTTCCGCCGTGAAGCGCAAGGCCAGTTCACGCAGGGCCGACAAATTGCCAACGCGGAAAAAACGATCCTGCGCGGTGGCGGCGCGTTCGGGCAGATAAACTTTGCCGGCGGCCAGTCGGGCGCGTAATTCGTCCGGCGGTAAATCTACCAACTCGAATTCCGCATCGGTCAACGCTGTGTCCGGCACGGTTTCGTGAATCGTCACGCCGGTAATTTGACTGACGGCTTCGGCGCGGCTTTCGAGATGCTGGATATTGAGCGTGGTGAAAACGTCGATGCCCGCATTGAGCAGTTCGAGCACGTCTTGATAACGTTTGGGATGGCGCGATTCGGGGGCGTTGGAATGCGCGAACTCGTCCACGAGAATCAGCTTCGGTTTGCGGGCGAGGGCGGCATCAAGATCCAATTCACTTAACTGAATACCGCGATATTCTATGTGCCGGCGGGGAATTGTGGGCAGGCCGGCTGCGAGCGCATCAGTTTCCTTGCGTCCGTGCGTTTCGAGATAGCCGATGATGAGGTCGCGCCCGTCGGCAAATTCGCGCCGGGCGGCTTCGAGCATCGCAAAGGTTTTGCCCACGCCGGCGCACATGCCGAGAAAAACTTTAAGTTTGCCGCGTTGCTGCCGGGTCTCGTCGCGTTGAATGGCGGCAAGCAGCGCATCTGGGTTGGGGCGGTCGCGCTCGGTCACAAATCCAGCTTAGTGAATCCCCCGTGAAATTCAGCTTTTAGTTTTTGGGCGGACCCAGTTTCTTCAACATCCAACTCGCCAGCAGCGCGATGCTGAGGGTGCCGGCGATCAGGAAGATGAGGACTTTCAATTCGTTCATGGGGTTGCCGCATGGGTTTTTATTTAGCTGTCAGGCCATCCAGAGTGAGGTTCAGTGGAAGCACATTCACGCCGGGTTCACCGAAAATACCGAGGCCCGCCGAGTCAGTGTTCGCGCGGATGAGTGCCAAAACTGTTTCCACCGGCAAGTTGCGAGCTTTGGCAACGCGCGGCATTTGCAGTTCGGCATTGGCGACGCTGATGTGCGGGTCCAGGCCACTGCCGGATGCGGTGACGGCATCAGCCGGAACGGGCGCGTTCGTCGTCAGCTTATTTTGCGCTCGATAGTCGGCGACCCGCTGGGTGAGGGTTGCGACCAAATTCGACGAGGTCGGGCCGAGATTGCTGCCGCCGGAACTCGTCGCATCGTAACCGTTACCCGCTGCTGATGGCCGCGCCTGAAAATATTTTTCTGCGGTGAATGGTTGACCCAGCAGCCGCGAGCCGTGAATCGTTCCGGCTTTATCCACGATCAAACTACCGTTGGCTTGGTCGCGGAAAAAAATTTGTCCGAGGCCAAACACGACGAGCGGATAAATGCCGCAGCAGACGACGGCCAGGATCAAGGTGGACATGACCGCGCCGCGAATTTCAGTGAGAAATGCTTTCATAAATCAAACGAGTTTCAGATGGGTGATGATGACATCAATCGCCTTGATGCCGATGAACGGCAGTAACACGCCGCCGCCGCCGTAGATGATTAGGTTGCGCTGTAACATGGCGAGCGCGCCGATGGGCTTGAACGCCACGCCGCGTAGCGCGAGCGGGATCAGTGCGATGATGATGAGCGCATTAAAAATCACGGCGCTCAAAATCGCGCTGTGGGGATTTTGGAGGTGCATGATGTTCAATGGCACGATGGCCGGGAACGTGACCATGAGCATCGCGGGAATGATGGCGAAGTATTTTGCCACGTCGTTGGCGATACTGAACGTCGTCAGCGAACCACGCGTGATGAGAAGCTGTTTTCCAATCTCAATGACTTCGAGCAGCTTCGTCGGATTCGAGTCGAGGTCAATCATGTTGCCCGCTTCCTTCGCGGCCTGCGTGCCGGTGTTCATCGCCACGCCGACATCGGCTTGGGCGAGTGCAGGCGCGTCGTTCGTGCCATCGCCGATCATCGCCACCATGCGGCCACCGGTTTGTTCGCGGCGGATGAGCGCGAGCTTGTCCTCTGGTTTCGCCTCGGCGAGAAAATCGTCCACGCCCGCCTCAGCAGCAATCGCGGCAGCGGTAAGTTGGTTGTCGCCGGTGATCATGATCGTCTTGATGCCCATCTTGCGGAGCTGGGCGAAGCGTTCTTTGATACCGCCTTTGACAACATCTTTGAGGTGAATGACGCCGAGAACTTTTTCGCGCGTGGCGACGACAAGGGGCGTGCCGCCGGAACGGGAAATATTTTCCACTGCGCGTTCTACGGCGACGGGCATTGGCATGGAAACGAAATTGCGGATGGCATCCGTGGCACCCTTGCGATATTGCACGCCATCGACATCCACGCCGCTCATCCGCGTTTGCGCGGTGAACTTGATGAAAGTGGCACCGGACATCTCGAGGATTTTCCGCTCACGGAGACCGAATTTTTTTGCCAGCACGACGACGCTGCGGCCTTCGGGGGTTTCATCGGCGAGCGACGATAATTGCGCGGCGTCGGCGATTTCCTGTTCCGTCACGCCGGGCGCGGGAATAAATTCTGTCGCCTGCCGATTGCCCAGCGTGATCGTCCCAGTTTTGTCCAAGAGCAAAACGTCCACGTCGCCAGACGCCTCGACGGCGCGGCCGCTCATGGCGAGGACATTGCGCTGGAGCAGCCGATCCATCCCGGCGATACCGATGGCGCTCAACAAACCACCGATGGTTGTCGGAATCAGACACACGAGCAACGCGACCAAGACCGGCATGGAAAAATTTGCGGCGGAATAAATGCCAAACGGTTTCAGCGTCACGCACACGAGCAAAAAAATCACCGTGAGCGCGGACAGCAAAATCGTCAGCGCAATTTCGTTCGGCGTCTTTTGGCGTTGGGCGCCTTCGACGAGCGAAATCATGCGGTCGAGAAAACCTTCGCCAGGATTGACCGAAATGCGGATTTTGATTTCGTCGGATAGCACGCGCGTGCCGCCGGTGACGGCGCTGCGGTCGCCGCCGCTTTCGCGGATGACGGGCGCCGATTCGCCAGTGATGGCCGATTCATCCACCGTCGCCGCGCCTTCGATCACGTCGCCGTCAGCGGGAATCATTTCACCGGCGCGCACAATCACGATGTCGTCCTTACGCAATTCGGTGGCGCTGATTTCCTCGGGGCCATTTTTGCCGAGCCGGCGGGTTTTGGTTAACACGCGGGTTTTACGCAACGCCTGCGCCTGCGCTTTGCCGCGACCTTCGGCCATCGCCTCGGCGAAGTTGGCGAACAACACAGTGAACCACAGCCACAGCGCGATCTGCGCGATGAAGCCGCGATCCGAAGTGGCGGTGAAAATATCCACTGTTGTCACGGCCGCGCCCACCATGGTGACGAACATGACCGGATTTTTAATCATCAGGCGCGGGTCGAGTTTCTTGAACGAATCTACGACCGCCGGTCCGGCGATGTTCCAGTCGAAAAGTGAAGGAGCTTTGTGCGTCATAAAATTTCAGCAATGATCAAAACAGTTTTCCTTGGAGCATCAGGAAATGCTCAACAATCGGGCCGAGCGCGAGGCACGGTAGGAAATTCAGCGCGCCGACGAGCAGCACCGTGCCGAGCAGCAGAATCACAAACGTTCCACCCGACACCGGGAACGTGCCGCCGCTGGCCGGAGAAATTTTCTTGGCACCCAGCGATCCGGCCAGCGCCATGATCGGCACAATCATCAGGAAACGCCCGAACAGCATGGCGATTCCTAGCGTCGTGTTATACCACGGCGTGTTCGCGCTCAAGCCGGCGAAGGCGCTGCCGTTGTTGCCGACGCAGGACGAATAGGCGTAAAGAATTTCGCTCAAGCCGTGCGGGCCGCTGTTGTTTAAGCCGGCCAACCCCCATTGACTCACGGACGCCCAGGCCGCGAAGCCGAGAATCGTCAGGCAAAGAATCAGCAGCGAGAGCATCGCCATCTTCACCTCGAACGATTGGATTTTTTTACCGAGATACTCCGGTGTGCGTCCGACCATCAGGCCGGCGATGAACACGGCGAGCACGACAAACACCAGCATGCCATAGAGTCCCGCGCCGACGCCGCCGATGATGATTTCGCCGAGTTGAATATTAAACAGCGGCACGAACCCGCCGAGCGGCGTGAAGGAATCGTGCATGGCATTGACCGCGCCGCAAGACGCATCGGTGGTGACGGTGGCGAACAAGGCGGAGTTAAAAACGCCGAAACGAACTTCCTTGCCTTCCATGTTGCCATCGGCGGCGGCGAGGCCGAGCTGTTGGTGAATCGGATTGCCGTTCGCTTCCGCCCACCAGCACAGCAGCGCGCCGCCGAGAAATAAAATCATCATCGCCGACCAGATGGACCAACCGTGCGCCTGATTTTTCGTCATGCTTCCGAGGTAATACGTGAGCCCGCTGCCGATGGCGAAGATGGACAGCATTTGTAGGAAGTTGGAAAGCGGCGTGGGGTTTTCAAACGGATGCGCGGCATTGGCGTTGGCATAACCGCCACCGTTGGTGCCCAGCATTTTGATGGCAATCTGCGAGGCCATCGGGCCTTGCACGATGGTTTGGTCGGTAACGGTTTGTTCCTCCATCACCGGATTGCTTTTCGCATCGAGCACGGGTTTACCGTCGGCGTCAGTTTTGGCAACGGAAATTTTCATGGGCTCCAGTAGCTTCGCCTTGGTGTAAGGATTGAAATTTTGAATGACGCCCTGCGACACGAGGAACACCGCGAACACCAAGCACAGCGGCAGCAGTAAATAATAAGTGGTGCGAATGAGATCCACCCAGAAGTTTCCGAGTGTCGCCACCGAGTGCCGCGCGATACCGCGGACGAGTGCCGCTGCCAACGCGATACCGGTGGCCGCCGAGCCGAAATTGTGGATGACTAACGCCACCATCTGCGAGAGATAGGACATGGTGGCCTCGCCGCTGTAACTCTGCCAATTGGTATTGGTGGTGAAGCTGACGGCGGTGTTGAACGCGAGATCGGGCGACAGCGCTCCGAAACCTTGCGGATTGAGCGGCAGATGATTTTGCAGCCGCAAGATGGCGTAAGTGAAAATACAAGTCACCGCGCTGAACAGCAGCATGGCGATGGTGTATTGTTTCCAATCCTGCTCGCGCTCGGCCTTCACACCCATGAGGCGATAGGTGATTTTTTCCAGCGGTTTGAGAATGGGATCAAACCACGTTCGACCCTTGGCATCCAAAACCTGACCGAGATACAGGCCCATCGGTTTGGTGATGAGGGCGAGAGCGGCCACGAACAGGCCAAGTTGCAACCAGTCAATTATGCGCATGATGATTCCTTAAAATTTCTCCGGGCGAAGCATCGCCACGATGAGGTAGATGAACAGCAGCAGCGAAATGCCGCCTACAATGTAATTTTCCATAATCAGAGTTTCTCGCAAAAGCGGGCGTAAAAACCGCCGGCCACAAAGAAGGCGGCGACGATTCCTAGGTAAATCAGGTCAGTCATAAATACGCCGTTACTCTGACCCAACCATCGCGGTTGGCCTAATAAAAATGGAATGTAACCGCATTAAAACGGCATAAAAATTACGCTGCTCCACCACCTCAAAAAATGTTTTCAGCCTGCCGAATGTAGAACTTTTGGAAGACCAACCTGCTGGAGTTTGACTGCGCTAGACATTAAGTCGTAGCCGATAAAGGGAGCGAGCGAGGGGATTTGAATCGTTAGTCCATTTGCCCGATTCGGCCTAACTGCCCTATATCAGCCGCTGGCCGCTTCGGTTGCTTTTGCCTTTTAGTTGTAAATCGGCACCAAAAGGCGAAAAGCGTGTCGCTAATTGTCACTGAAACTGTCTCCGCTTTTCAAACCGCTACTGATTCCAATCGTGGCCCACTACCAACCTGAATCGAGCGAATAATTTTTGATCAACCGGCGCCCATCTGTCTTATACGTTGAAACGATCCAGCTTGGATCGAAGTGTGAATCTTCCCGGGAAATCCAGCCGGAAGTTACGAATCAGCTTGCCGAGTTGACGGGCATAACTCCTCGTGATGCTTAAAGGCTTTCTCGGTGAGGTGATGGTTTTGATTACTTGGTCGGGCACTCAGACGACTTATTGGCTGACGGCCTCAAGATTTCTGATGGTCACCCAAACTGCTCCCGATTTCAAACCCTGGCGTGATCGCCAGTTTGACGACAACCTCGGAGGCGTTGTTGAAAGGCTCGCCTTTTCGCGCGGTCCCATAATTAATTTCATCCCGGTCGTTCAGTCAGTCAGGCGGGCCGCGGGATGGTGTAATCAAGGCCGGTTGACTGGCAATAGGGTTCAAGAATGGGGCCGTGACGTTCACCCGGAATATCGTCGTAGATTCCCATTGAGCTGATGAAGATCAGGCGTTTGAGGCCGGACTTTTTAATCGCTGTCACGATACCCCGAGCTTGCTGTTCCAACGGACCGCCGAGAATCGCATAGACGACATCCTGCCCAACCATGGCGGCCTCCAGCGCTTTCGTGTCCAAGACATCGCCTTCCACCGCGCGCACGTTGTCGTCGTCGCCAGATAATCGGAGCTGCCGAGCATTGCGCCGGTAAAGCGTCAGCCGCGCGTCGGTGCGTGGTTTCACACCGGCGAGCATGAAAGACCGATGACGTGATGGTAAATAAATCGCAAATTTATTATTCCACGTTGTCGCATTAAAAAAATTAATTTTGAAACTTGTGCGCTTTCGGCGGCGTCTGCCACGTTGTCCATATTAACCAACTCAACTTCAAAATGAATAAACTTGCACTTCTCTCACTCGTCACGCTTGGTTTAGGCCGGCTGGCTGACCACGCGCTCGCGGAAGAAGCCACCCCTTACAAGGTGCTTGCCCTCAAGCAGCTCATGGGCAGCGGCGGCATTGATTATGTCTATGCCGACAACGACGGCCGGCGCGTTTATGTGCCGCGCGGCGGCAACACCTTTGTCTTCGGTCTCGACGATCATAACTATATTGGCACCGTCACCAACGTCGGGGGTCACGGTGTGGCGGTTGACACTAAGACGCATCACGGTTTCAGCAGCGGCCAAAAAATCGGGATGTTCGACACCGAAACGATGACGAAAATCAAGGACATTGACGTATCCGGTCGGCCCGACGGCATCCTGTTCGAACCGTTCACCGGCAAGGTTTTTATTTTTAGCCATCAGGCACCGAGCATCACGATGATTGAGCCGAAGGACGGCACCGTGACGGGCACGATTGAGGTCGGCGGCGCGATGGAACAGGCGCAAAGCGATGGCGCCGGGAAATTGTATGTGACGGTCGAGGACGAGAAAAAAGTTGCCGTCGTGGATTTGAAGACCCTGAAAGTTGTCACCAAGTATGACCTCGGTGACGGCGCGGGCGAGCCTGCTGGCCTTGGCTTCGACGCGAAAAATCACCTGCTCTTCGCCATGTGCGCGAAACCCGATGTCTGCGTCGTGCTGAATTCTGACGATGGCAAAATCCTTGCCTCGTTGCCCCTCGGCAGTGGCACGGACGGCGGCGGGTTCAATCCCGCCACGATGGAGGCATTCAGTTCGCAACGCGACGGCACGCTGACCATCATTAAGGAAAGCAGCCCCACGAGCTTCGCGGTGGAACAGACTGTGCAGACCAAAACCGGTTGCAAAACCTGTTCGCTCGATACGAAGAATAATCAAATCATCGTGATCTGCACCGAACGCGCACCGCAGGCGGCCACGCCGACGCCCGCACCCGCCACCAACGCACCCGCCGGTCAGCGGCGCGGCGGCGGACGCGGCGGTCCCGGCAATCTCGACGTGCTGTGGGTCGGCCGCTGATTTGGCCTCACGCAATTTTGAAAAACTCAGTCCGGCCAGGGTTGGCCGGGCTGTTTTATTTAGTGGTTTGCCCAAGCAGATTCACCGTCGCGAGAAACCTGCGCCAGACATTTGATCAAGCACTTTGCCACTTCATTCTGGTGACAACATTGTAATGCTACCTTCATGTCACTTTCATTTATGTGTGTTGAAATGTGAGGTCGCTAAAATTGCGGCAAAATAACAAACCACAAATTAACCAACATGAAACTACATCAACTCATCCGTGCATTCCTGGCCATCGGTCTGGCTGGTTACGCCGTCTCTTCCGCCGTGGCAGCCGACAAAGTCAAACCCAGTCCCGAAGTCGAAGCCACCATCACTAAAACCCTCAAGGCCACGTTCCCCGAAGTAATGATTGCGGGAATGGTTCAGGAAACGGAAGATGGCCTCACCTTTTTCGCCGTGGATATGACTTCCAAGGGCGACAAGATTGATGCGGATGTTATGGCTGATGGCACGCTGATTGCCACTGAACAAGCCGCCGACATGAAGACGTTTCCCAAAGCCGCCAGAAAAGCCCTAAAGAAAGCCACCAAAGGCATGAAGGTCGTGGTTACGGAAATCGCGACCACGTATGCGGAAGCAGATAAGCAGAACCCCACCGCCAACAAGTCAGTAAAGCTGGCCCAGCCGAAAATTGCTTACGATGCCGACGTGGAGCAAGACGGAAAGAAAGGCGAATTCGCCGTGGACGCCGAAGGCACTATTCTGGAAAGCCCAAAATGGCTAAAAGCCGAGGGCAAAGAAGAAAAAGACTGATCGCAAAAACAACGCATTCGTAAAACCGCCGTTGTGTTCTGCACGATGGCGGTTTTCTTACAAGGGGTTAATAACTGGCATAAGCGGCAATCGAGCTGGGACTGGCCTCTTTAAGCAGGACTGGATTTCCCCCGCGGTGGCTTTGATGATTCTGATGTTGAACCGTTTCGCTTTGGCCGTGCCGCCGTTGCCGCTGATTCCCGCCAATGTTTTTAGGCGACCACTATGGCGCGGTCAGCGACGGCGTGGCAACGCGGTGCTGCTGCGCCTCTAAGATTTCTTCCACGAAACTCAAGCCGAGACCGCTGCCGCAAAAAATAAGCCGGGCCTTGGCAGTTTTATGGTCGTCGTTAAAGAATCGCAGTTAAGCCGCATGCACCAGCGCCGTGGTTGGCGCGCGTGCGCGGCTGAAATAGTTTCAAGCATCAATATGATTTCGCTCATGGGTTGGCAACAGCGACACAATACTTATGAGTAACTGGCGACTCCGAAGCTTCTGAAATTCTTTTCAAGTCCGGTATTTTTTCCCCAGCGTGTTCGATCCAGTGAATCATCCCGTCGGCCTGATCAAACTCGTAACGTGGCGATTGTCGCCAGTGGCAGGAAAGCAGCTCAAGAAAAGCGCAGCGTGACCGATAAGAGGATAATCTTTTGGCAGGTTGAGCTTCAAATACGCTTACGATAGTTGCGGCGCGGCGTGGTTTGACTTTCACGGCCAATGGTAAAAACGGCTTTATGAATTTTCCAAACCCAGCGCAGGGGGTTGACAGCGGGACGACCGGTCCCAGTCGCCCGCGGTGCGGTCAAGCTGGGAAATTTATCGCGCTCACCTTGGCTGTCTGGTTGTGCGCGGTGGTGACGGCGATGGCTTTCATCGCACGGTATTCGCATCAACCGGGAACGGCGGGGACGCCGCCGGCGCAATGGCCAGTGGCGAGTGCGATTCCATTGAGTGAAAACCGTCCGACGCTCGTGATGTTTGTGCATCCGCGCTGTCCGTGCAGTCGCGCGAGTCTGGGCGAACTGGCGGTGCTGCTGGCGCAATCGCCGCAGCGCGTGAATGTCCAGGTGGTTTTTTTGAAGCCGGCGGAAGTGGATGCGCGTTGGCTAGAATCAGACATTTGGCGACAAGCGGAATTGATTTACGGCGCGACGTTGCACACGGATGAGGCGGGCGCGGAAGCGGAGCGTTTTCATTCGCAAACTTCTGGCGACACGATGTTGTATGACGTCGGAGGAAAATTATTGTTTCATGGCGGAATCACGGCGGAGCGCGGTCATGCGGGCGATAACGCCGGACGCAGCACGCTGCTCGCGCTGTTGAAAGATCAAACTATCGGCGCGGGGAAAATTCCCAGCACGCCGGTTTTCGGCTGCGCGTTATTTCCAACTACTACTTCAGAGAAATGCAATTTATGCACCAACCGTTGAACCAACTGAATGTCTCGGTGCGTGACCGGATGGCCGCGCTTTTTTTGGAACACGCCCAACAAAAAAACTACGCGCAGACGGATAAGCTTTTTGCGGTGCTGATGATTTTGCAATGGCTCGCAGGCATTGCGGCGGCGGTGTGGATTTCGCCGCAGACGTGGATTGGGGCGTCGGGGCAAACGCACTGGCACGTTTGGGCGGCGATTTTTTTAGGCGGAACGATCGCGGGCTTCCCGGTTTTTCTGGCGTTGAAATTTCCGGGAAAACCGGAGACGCGGGAGACGATCGCTGTGTCACAAATGTTGTTCTCCACGCTGCTGATCCATTTGACGGGCGGACGGCTGGAGACGCATTTTCATGTGTTCGGCTCGCTGGCATTTTTGGCCATGTATCGTGACTGGCGCGTGCTGGCGATGGCGACGGTGGTGGTGGCGGCGGATCATTTTTTTCGCGGCGTGTTCTGGCCGCAGTCGGTGTTCGGCGTGGTCGCGGCCAGTCCGTGGCGCTGGGTGGAGCACGCGGGTTGGGTCGTGTTCGAGGATATTTTTCTGTTTATTTCCATCCAGCAAAACGTGCACGAAATGTCCGAGGTGGCACGCAAACAAGCGGAGTTGGAATGTCTGAATGCGGACATCGAAAAACAGGTGGCGGCGCGGACGCAGGAGCTGACGGCGGAACAGGAGTTGTTGCGGTCGTTGATGAATAGTTTGCCGGACGCAATTTATTTTAAGGATACCCAATCGCGCTTTACCCGCATCAATCCGGCGCTGGCGAATTTTTTTGGGCTGGCGAACCCGGAGGCGGCGGTGGGCAAAACGGACGCGGATTTTCAGCAGGGCGCGGCGGCGCAGCAAAAGATGGCCGACGAGCAAAGCATCTTTGCCACGGGGCAACCCATCCTGAACCTGTTGGAAAAAAGTTGTGTGGGCGACAAGTCATCTTGGGTTTCCACCACCAAGGTTCCACTTCGCGACGCGCAGGGAAAAATCACCGGGCTGGTGGGCATCTCGCGCGACGTGACCACACAAATGCAGTCGGAGACGCAGCAGCGGTTGCTGGAAGTGCAGTTACACGAAGCGCGCAAATTGGAAGCAGTGGGTCAACTCGCAGCGGGCATCGCGCATGAGATCAACACGCCGATCCAATACATCGGCGACAACACGCGGTTTGCACAGGAGTCGGTGGCAACTATTTTCAAGGTGCTGCGCTCGCATGAAGAATTATTGGCGGCGGCCAAAAAATCGGCATTGACGCCGGAAGTGATTGCGCCCGCCGAGCAGCTCGTGGCCGCGAGTGATTTGAATTATCTCTACGCGCAAGTTCCCGCTGCGATCAAGGAAAGTTTAGATGGCGTGGAGCGCGTGGCCACCATCGTCCGCGCGATGAAAGAATTTTCGCATCCGGGCGGCAAAGAAAAAATTGCGGCGGACTTGAATCGCGCGATTGAAAGCACGGTCACCGTGGCGCGGAATGAATGGAAATTCATGGCGGATGTGAAGATGGATTTAAGCCCGGATCTGCCGCACGTCTCGTGTTTTCTTGGCGAATTTAATCAGTGCATCCTCAATCTCGTGGTCAACGCCTCGCACGCCATCGGCGACGTGGTGAAAAAAAATCCGGGCACCAAAGGAATCATCACCGTGCAGACGCGGCGGGATAATGATCATGTGGTGGTGCGCGTGACGGACACCGGCACGGGCATCCCGGAAAAAGTGCGCCCGCATATTTTTGAACCGTTCTATACCACGAAGGATGTCGGCAAGGGCACGGGGCAGGGGCTGGCGATCACTTACGGCAGCATCATCAATAAACACGGGGGCACGGTGAGTTTTGAAACGGAAATGGGGCGTGGCACGACGTTCATTTTGCGGCTGCCGATTTTGCCGCGATCCGCCGAATCTGCCGCCAAAAATCAAGAGGTGAATGTCAGTTTGAGCAAATAAAATCCTCGGAGAAAAAAACATGAAGAACCAAAATTCGGTCTTAACTCGATGGCTGCCAGCGAGACGTTTGGCCTCGCCCGCGACGGCTTGCTCGGTTGGCAAGCTCGCGTCCGTAGCGCTGGCGGCAGCGGCACTAAACTTTGGTTTTCAGTTCCACGGTCGCGCGGTGGATGCCGGGTCAATGCCGGCGACGAATTTGCTGGCGGCGGCCCGGACGCGCGAACCGATCCGGCCCATTCCGCAGACTTTGCCGCTGGATGGACGGAAAGTTTCGCTCGGCAAAAAACTTTTCAACGAGAAGCTGCTCTCGCATGACAACAGCTTGTCTTGCGCGAGTTGCCATGATCTCAACATGGGCGGGGCCGATGGGAAAACTCATTCCTTGGGCATCAATCAAGCGGAAGGCCCGATCAATTCACCCACGGTTTTCAACAGCGGCCTGCATTTCAAACAATTTTGGGATGGCCGGGCGAACACGCTCGAAGATCAGGTGGATGGCCCCACGCAAGCGGACAAGGAGATGGGTTCCACCTGGCCGGAAATTCAAACGAAGCTTCAAACCGCAGCGGAATACGCCGGGATTTTCAAGGAGATTTATCCCGACGGCATCCAGTGCAAAAATGTCAAGAATGCCATCGCCGAATTCGAGCGTTCGCTCATCACGCCGAATTCCCGATTCGACAAATTTCTGCGCGGCGACGCCACGGCCATCACCGAGGACGCGAAGGAGGGTTATCGCAAATTCAAAACCTACGGGTGCATCACCTGTCATCAGGGCATGGACGTGGGCGGGAATATGTTTCAGCCGCTGGGCATCATGGGTGATTATTTTGCCGACCGGGGCAATCCGACGAAGGCGGATCTCGGACGTTTT
>JANYFN010000256.1 GCA_025362675.1 Limisphaerales bacterium
GCCCCAAGATGTAGTTAGGAATTATTTTTTAACGCCCAAAAGCTTCTCCACCTTCGCCTTCACCGCCGCATCCATCTTGATGAGCGGCGGCCACGCGCGTTTGAAACCTTCGCCGGGAATTTTCTTCGTCGCGTCAATGCCCAGCTTGCTGCCGCTGGCGATTTCGCTCGTCGCGTGGTCGAGCACGTCGGACGGCCCTTTTGTAAAAATGCTGTCGCGCTGCGGATCGGTGTTGGCCGTCAGGTGAAATAAAACTTCGCTCGTGTTGTGGACGTTCACGTCGGCGTCCACCACCACGATGTATTTCGTGAACATCATCTGCCCCATGCCCCAGAGGCCGTGCATGATTTTGTAGGCCTGCATCGGATAGGTCTTCTTGATGCTGACGAACACGAGGTTATGGAACACGCCTTCCGCCGGCAGCGCGATGTCCACGATCTCGGGGAAATTCATTTTAAAGATGGGCAGGAACAATTTCACGCTCGCGCCGCCGATGTAAAAATCTTCCATCGGCGGAATGCCGACGATCGTCGCCGGATACACCGCGTCCTTGCGATGCGTAATGGCGGTGACGTGAAACACCGGATACGGCTCGGGCAACGTATAATAACCAGTATGATCGCCGAACGGTCCTTCGTCGCGCAATGGCTCGGTCGGGTCAATGTAGCCTTCGATGACGAAATCGGCGTTGGCGGGAACTTCCAGATCGTTCGTTTCGCACTTGATCATCTCGACGGATTTTTTGCGGAGATAACCGGCGAGCAGAAATTCATCCAGTCCATCCGGCATCGGCGCGGTCGCGGCGAAGGGAAACATCGGGTCGCCGCCGATGAAAATGGCGACGGGCATGCGCTCGCCGCGTTCGTAATAACGACGGCCATGACGCGCGGCGACCTTCTGCAACTGCCAGTGCATGCCGGTGGTTTTGTCGTCGTAAATCTGGATGCGATACATGCCGAGATTACGCTCGCCGGTGTCCGGATCGCGCGTGACGACGCACGGCAGCGTGATGAAACGTCCGCCATCGAGCGGCCAGCAGCGGAGAATGGGAATGTTCGCGAGCGTGGGCGGCTGCGTGTTGAAAGAAGTGGGATTATTTACGTCCGGCGCTTTCGGCCAGCTTTTGGCTGAGGCCGGTGCATCGTATTTGTGGATGACATCTTTGCACGAACCGCTCTTCACCGTCTTCGGTTTCGCGTGCCGCAGATCCAGTGCAAGCGAGAGCAGCTTGATGGCTTCCTTGAAACTCGTCGGCGGCTTGGCCTTCATCAGCGCGCCGAGTTCGTTCGCGACTTCGTCCACGGAATTTGCGCCCATGCTCATGGCCATGCGCTTGTGCGAGCCGAGCGTGTTGATGGCCACGGGAAACGGCGAGACGACGCCGTTGATGGTGGGTTTTTCAAACAGCAACGCCTTGCCGCCGCCGGGCAATTTCATTTCGCGGTCAGCGATCTCGGTGATCTCGAGTTCGGTGGCGACCGGCTGGGAAATACGTTTCAGTTCGCCTGCCTTGTCGAGGGCGTTGACGAAATCGCGGAAGGAATCAAAAGCCATAAGTGCGCAGACACTAGCGCAAAAAATCGCGGCGGGCAATGCGAGGAAAGCCCTTAGGAAATAAAATTTTTTATGATGCTGAAATGAGCTGTGAAGCCGTTCGGGTTCGCCTTGAAATAAAAAATAAAGCCATCGCTGCGTCAACGGTTGCAGCGTGATCGGATAGACTGAAAAAATCGTGTTGAGTGCTAAGGCTATTTGAACGAGCGCCGTTTTTTTAAATAAGAAATCAGTTCAACACGCATCCGGCGGAGGTCAATGTCACCTGCTCGGCGGCTGCTTGTATTTGCGATGCACCTTACGAACCGGTAGTGTAAAATAGCCGATTCGCTTGCTCTGAATGGAGCCCAAAAATGACGGCCAAAAATTATTCACAGAAGGCTTCCTAAAAACTTTTTCCAGTTTTTTGTTGCAAAAATGTAACTTCAAGCGTAGAAACAAGAAGATTTTTGGTGTGCAATTAAGGAGCATGCCGGAAGGCTTTGATAAAACCATTAAGGCCGTGCATTACATAATTCGAAGAAAACCTATGAAAAAATTCAACATCGCTAGTCATCTCGCCATCTTAAGTGCTGTGCTCGCTGCGGCTTTAACGCCAGCAAATTTGCGGGCCTCTCCTTATGCCTCGGGTGTGACCAATAACGCCGGAACCGTATCATTCATCTTGAACGAGGGTGGCGGTAATGTGACTGTGACCTACGAAGATGGCACCACGAATGCAAACTTCAACGGCATCAATACCGGAACGAATTTGGCAAAGGGGTTGCAATCTTTTAGTCTAAGTGGTCATAACGGCTATGCCATTGCAGTCACCAAACCTGGTAACGGCACGCCCTCCTTAATCAGCTTAGATACAAATAAATTTTCGATTTGGAACTCTCCGCGCGGGGTGGATGCCAACAAGAATGCTAAGGTCGGGTATTTGTTCGGACGCACTTATATTGGTAACAGTGCTGCTGGCGGCGCGGTTCCCAATAATAAAGGGTTGGGGCTTTACGCTCTTAATTCTGATCTGACCGAAGCCTTGGGTAAGGGAACTAACCCAACCGCTACGCCGATTTTTTCCACCAGTGGCAATGGGCCTTGGCGGATGCGGATTGCACCAGATAACACTTTGGTGGTGAATGATTTTCAAGCTGCCAGCAATTGCATTCGGCAATTTTCGGCTGATTTGACCACGTCGAATTTGTTGTTGGCTAATATCGGTCCCACAACCAACCATGCCCAATCATTTGGAACGCCCTATGTTTCAGGTTCGCTTGCGGCTGGTAATCTGGTGGTTTGGATAGCCGACCCCAATTTGGCTGTGCCAACTGCGGTTGACGCGCCAAGCCTAGTGTTGGGGCCAGGCACGTCCCGTGGATCGTTCAACTGCCTTTTCCGGTATGACATCGGGGCTGGACCATTGCCTTGGGCTCAGTTACCAAACTATGCTTACACCGTGGGACTTGATGGCATTGCCAACTTACGGACGGAAGTTGACATTGCTCCAGATGGAAAAATTATTGCTGGTTTTGGGCGCGCGAATCTTTCCAATCCAGATATTCAAATTCTCAATCCGACCGGCACAACTCTTTTATATGATTCCTTTCAAAGTTCCGGTGGTGCCAATGACCCGTGGAACGGTAGCTCGACCGCAACCGGTGCGGTTGGAACTTATGCTGGCGTCCGCGTTTCGCCCGATGGCCGGTTCTTGGCGTCGGTGGATGTCAACAACGGTATTACGATTGCCTCTCTGACCAATGGAATACCCGATGAAAGTTCTATCTTTGCCATACCGCAGCCGGCTCTTGGTTTTGGAACGGCAGCTAACAACTATCTTGGCAATTCTCGAGGAATGTGTTGGGATGCGGCGGATAATCTTTATGTTTGTAGCTCGGGGCAAGGGCTACTTCGTGTGTTTTCATTGGGAATCACTACAACTTGTATTACCAGCAACGACGTCACTGGCACGAATGGAACCTTCAAGATCGCCCTGCCGCCCGTCTCCGCGACCGTAGCTGTCGCTCAGCCACAGGCTTCCCAAAATTACATCAATAGCCTTCCGGTGGGCACGCCTACTCCGGGCATTTTTGCGATCAACCTTAGTTCGGGCACGCTCGCCGCTCCTGTCGTGGTCAATTTCACCCGCAGCGGCACTGCGAGCTACCTCACCAACTATGTAATTAATTTGGGAACAGATGCAAATGGTGTGCTCATTTCGTCCAATAGTGTGACTTTCCCAGCGGGCACCTACCCCGGTGGCGGAAACTGGACCGCAAACGTGCAGATTATACCGACCGCTACGCCACTTACCGGTCCGACCTTGACAGTAGGGATTCGCGTGCTTGGTGGCGCAAATTACTTGGCCGGAACGCCGCTTACGGGGACGATATCAATTCTAAACACGGGGCCTCAATTGCTTGTTTTAACACCGATTGCCAGCAGCGCGACCATGAGTCGCTCCGTGCCTAACGATTACGCAACCTTCGCAATCACTCGCTTCGGGGACTTGAATGGTCCCGGGAATAGCTTTGGGAGCGTGACGCCAAATTCCTACACGGTCACTAACTTTACATTCCTCGGAACGGCAGTTTTTCCGGGCGATTACACGGCCCGCGCCCAGAGATTTACTGGCTCAATTCCAACTGATGGAACCCCGGGGATAACTATCAACCCTGGAGATGTCACCGTCACCAACCTCGTCGGCAATCCCGTGGCGCATGCCAACCTAAACCTTGCGCCTGTCAACGCCACCATCACGATTGCCTTGACTAACTTAGTGACTGGAACAAACTCGACTAGTTTCGAAGGCTATGCCTATTCCGTCAGCAATAATGCAATCACGCTGACGGAACTTGATAACACCATTGGCACAGAAGTAGTGCTTTGGTCGAATCCACTGATCTCATCTGCTGACAGCACTAACTGGACTTTGGCCTTCGCCAGCACCAACTTTGCAGCGAATACCGTGCTGCCAGTGGTTGTTCCTAATTACACCAACGATGCGACGAGTTTGTCCGGCGGTGGCACGAATGATTTCAATGTTAAATTTGGGTATTCAGTTGCCGACGATAGCATCGCGCCGTCTGCCGCGATGGTTGCCAATGGCTGGACGAACGTCCTTAAGATGACTGTTAACAAAGGCTCGCCCGGTGCTCCCTCTGGTGTCAACGTGTATCCGCAAGGTAAGAATTTTCGCGGCAATTATGCCTTAAGATTCAGTATGTATCTTTCAATGTATTCAGGCGCGATCAACAATCCGGCAGCGGGAACTTTCCCGCGCGAGTTTGCTGCCTTCGGTATCAACCATCGTGGCACTAATTGTAACTGGCGCTTGGCGGCCCCGCTGTCTGCCGGTCAAGGTAACAGCACCACCAATGCCGACGGCGTCTGGTTCGCCATTGGTGCAGGTGACAATTCAATAACTCCGGCTGATTTTGATGGATTCACCTCCCCGGCATTGCCGAATGCCGGTGTGGCGGCAGATTTGGTCAGCAATACGGGGCAATCACAATCGGGAGTTTTCAAAAATCCGCCGTTCACAAGTATGGTGCCTGCCGGCGGCCATCCGGTTGATCAATGGGTGGATGTTAGTGTCGAAGTCACGCGTCAGACCAATGCCACACTTTATATTAATCGCTCCCCGGTGCTTAGCTCTTTCACCATTACCAATGGCGGCGGATACACCAACGGCACGATTATGCTGGGCTACCTTGACCCGGTTGCTAATGTAACGGATGCCTCCGCTTACGTGTATTATTCCAACGTGCGAGTGGTAGAACTCTCCCCTTACATTACCGCCCATCCTTCAAGTTTGATTGTCACCCAAGGTGCCAATGTATCGTTTACCTCCTCGGCAGCATTTGCGACGGCCCCGATGACAAACACATGGAACCTTTTTGCGACAAATCCTCCGGTCGCTATATTTGCCCTTCAAACCGATACCGCTAATACGACCAACCTTTTGAGCACCTTGTCTCTGGCAAATGTTCAGGCGGGCACAAACTACGTGGCCGTGTTTAGTGATGCTGCTGGTTCAGTGACTGGTTTGGTAGCCAGCTTGGAAGTCATCATTGGACCGACGAATCGCACCGTGAATGCCGGCAGCAACTTCGTCCAGTTTGCCGTGATTCCCAATGGTCCTTCTGCGCCGACGGCCTTCCAGTGGAAGACTAACGGGGTTAATCTAGTAAACGGCAGTCATTTTGCTGGTGTCACGACCGCCACGCTAACAATCACGAACGCCCAGTTGGCGGATGCGGTGACCTACACTTGCGGGGTGACCAATGCTGTCGGCAACGTCCAGCCCTCTGCCACGCTGACGGTTATCGCGCCGCAACCGACAATTTCCAATGTATCTTTAGTTGGAACGAATGCCGTTCTCGTCTTTGCAACTCCGAATGGTTTCGATAACACGGGATCGTTCACCCTGCAAAGTTCAGTTTTAGTGCAAGGTCCCTATGTCAATACTGCGGGTAATATCACTGGTGGAACAGGGACGTTCCAGTTTACGGTTCCTTTGACAACCAATAGCACCATGTTCTATCGCCTAAAGCATAATTGAAGATAGAAAATCATGGCGGTGTTGAATGACGAAATCCGCGTCATTCAACACCGGTCACAGAGTGAGACCCAACAAATTTGATGTTAAAAATAGTTTCAAAAAGACCATGAAAAAACCATCTGCGCGGCTGTGCTCATGCCAAGGCGAAAAAAAGTCGGCTGCTTTCACCTTGATAGAGTTGTTAGTTGTGATCGCCATCATTGCAATCTTGGCGGCCATGCTCCTGCCGGCGTTATCAAAAGCGAAGGTAAAGGCCCTAACAACCCAGTGCTTGAGTAATAAAAAACAAATTGCGATTGCTGCGGTTATGTATACCGGCGATTTCAATGACTTCTTAGTTCCGAATGCCGCTTTGGGTTCTGCTCTAAGCGCACTTGGATGGTGTAATGGGAATATGGCGGAGGGTTGGCAATCACAGGCTGCAAACATCGATCCGAACGCTTATACGACAAATTGTCTGGCTTCATACGTGGCCGGCCAACTCAAGGTTTACAAGTGTCCGGCAGATAACATTCCTTCTGATAACGGCGATCGTATTCGCACCATTTCTATGAACGGGATGATGATTGGGGGTATTCCCCCGGCCTTAGTAAATTCACTTTATGTTTATAACACTGGTTGGAAGCAATTCTTCAAGCAGAACGACCTAAACACCCTGCGCCCAGTCAATGCTTGGGTTTTTTGTGATGAGGCTATGTATACAATGAATGATGGCTACCTTCAAATGGGCCTTAACACGCCGGCTTTTCCGGATGTTCCAGCGAACTACAATGGCGGAGCAAATTGTTTTTCTTTTGCTGACGGCCACGTGGAAGCCCATAAGTGGAAAGGTGTGTTGATTACTACACCTTACGTGAAAGGAGTGACATACACATCGGGTGGTTCTGGGGCGTTAGTGGTAAATGCCTCTGACCCAGATTGGATTTGGTTGAAAGAACGCTCTTCGAATAAATGATAGATTGACTTAACTGCGCGGACTCACCCTGAGTCCGCGTTTTTCTTTTGCGGAAGCAAACGAGAGAATTCCCTTGGCCGCCGTTACGCCGGCATAAGGATCATTGGTGATCAGTAAGTTGCCATCAATGTCAAGATAGTCCGCCAATTCCGCGAGCTGCGCAGCGGCACTGATCATCACACTGGTTTCAATCATGCATCCAATCATCGTTTGCAATCCTGCCTTGCGCGCGGCTTGCAACGTGTCGTAGGCCATGCTCACGCCGCCAGTCTTTACCAGCTTCACATTCACGCCGTGGAAACATTCGGCGCAGCGGGGGATATCCTTTACGGTATGACAGGATTCATCGCCAAAAATTGGCAGGGGCGAACGTTCCTTGAGCCATTTCAAATCGGCGTCACTGGAGGTGCGCGGCATGGGCTGTTCGATGAACTGGATTTTTTTATCCGTCGCCATCAGCCATTCAATCATGCGCAAGGCTTCTTCCTTGGTCTTCCAGCCTTCATTGGCATCTACCCGCACGGGTTTTTCCGGGGCAACGCTGCGGAGCGCGGCAAAATTTTCTTTGTCGCGCGGATCACCGACCTTGAGTTTGATGACGGGATACTCGGCGGCTTCGATAACTTTTTTACGGATGATATCGGGGGCATCAATACCGATGCTGAACGAGGTGACGTGATGCTGCTCGCGGAAGCCGAGTCCGAGGAAATCATAGAGCGGTTTACCCGCGTGTTTGGCGGCTCCATCCAGCAAGGCGAGATTCAAAGCGCACTTAACCGCGAATGGAATTTTCGGCAACGATTCTAAAAAACTCATGCTGCCGGATACATCGCGGAAGGAAAGTTTGGATACCTCAAGCTGGGTGAGGACGGGCAAGACATTCTCTACGGATTCGCCATACAGGCTAGAAGGTGCGGCTTCGCCGATGGCGGAGACACCTTCGGCGTCGGTGAGTTCTACGATGACTGTCCGGTGGGTGCCAGATCCTTTTGTGCTGGCAATTTTCCACGGGTTGGCGAGCCGGAGCTCGCACGCGCGGGCGTTGATTTTCACCTGCAGATTCAAGCAGGTTTTTGATTTTTAGCAACTGGTTTGCAGCGGAAAAAATGTTCTATCAATCACAGCGCCGGATCATAGTAAGCGCGGAAGAAACGCTTTTCGTTTTCGTTGGTTTGCTGATCCTCGAACACGAACGGCGAGGTGTTTGTCTGCACTGAAGTCCAGTGAGTTAGATCGGTGGTGGCTTGGACGACATATTTGTAGCCGGGCACCCCGGTAACCGGGAAGGTGAAGTTACCATTTGCCGCGCGGGTCATCTCGCCGAGCTTGGCCGCGGGTGTTTCATAGACAGTCACAGCGGCAAGGCTATTAGTGGAACCGAACGCGCTGCTGACCGTGACGCTATAAACGCCGGCTTGCGCGGTGGAAACCTTTTTCAAAATCAACGTGGAGCCGGTCGCGCCCGGAATCGGCTTGCCATTAAATTTCCACGCATACTTGAGGAGACCCTTGCCGGTGGCGGTGGCCGAGAGAAAAACATTCTTGCCCACGATCGTCGCGGTGTTACCTGGCTTACGGAAGAAAGTCGGCGGGCGCAAATTGCTCACCGGATTCGCGGCCCTCACTATGACGGTAAAATTACGGCTGAAGGTATTGTTGGCAGTTTGATTATTGACGACCGTGACGGTGATGATGGCCGAGCCGAGGGTGTTTGAAGCAGTGCGAAACGTCAATGTTCCAGCAGTTCCGGAGCCACCCATTTGAAAAGCTAGGTCGGAAACTAGATCGGTTGCACTGCTGCTGAGGCCGACATTGATGATGCGACTGCCCTCTTTGCCTCCGCTTAAGCCCGTGAGCACGACGCTGTGGAGGGCGCTGCTAGGTTGAACCAATTGATTGGCGATAGGAGCCAACTTAGGTAGGGCTGAAGGATCAGTTACCGATATGGTGTTGGTGATGACGGGCGTCGTATTGGTAATGACCGGTGGAGCATTCGTGATAGCTGGAACGGTATTGGTAATCACGGGCGGAGTATTTGTGATGTAAGGGATCGTATTCGTAATCACCGGCACCGTGTTTGTGATATTCGGAATCGTATTGGTAATAGCCGGTGGAGTATTCGTGATAGCTGGAACGGTATTTGTCAGCGTGGGCAATGTGTTAGTGATGACCGGGATGGTATTCGTAGGCACGGTGTTGGTTATCGATGGGGGAATTTGGACCGCCGGAATGAAGTAGATTACTTCGACCGAAAATGAACTTTCATGACCGGCATTGTCGTAAGTCGTCGCCGCGAAGTAGTAGGTTGTGCCGTCATCCAATCCGCTGATAGTCGCGTTAGTGACGTTGCCAACGGCAATCGAATTCGTATAGACACGGCTCGTGGCACCGTAGTAAATCTTGAAGCCGGTCACCGCCGGATTGGCACTCGGCAGCCACGCGAGCGTGACGCTTTGCGCAGCGTTGGCGGCGGGTGCGCAGGCGAAGAGAAAAATAAAGATCGCGCCCAGGAAACTGATGGCGAAATTCCGAGTCTTTGAATGGTGAGTCAAACGATTCATCACCGCCTGCTATTGCAAGCGGACTGCCAAATCGTTTTCGCGCGTGAAATTTACCTGTGGACGAGCAGTTGCATCGCCAAAACTGCCGCGCTAAAAAATGGACAGAAGTGATAAAACCATTGAAGGCAAAGGGTTTTGCGTGTCTCCAAAAATGCTATGCGACTGAAGTTTTTTCTAAACTTTTTTTCCAAAAACAAAACCG
>JANYFN010000262.1 GCA_025362675.1 Limisphaerales bacterium
CTCGAAACTTCCAGGTAGCTCCCCTGCCCCGGCGCCCACACTTCGATGTCGTAAGTCTTCGCGCTACCGAAACCCATATCGCCCGTGCAGAGCAGAATCACGCGGTAGTGCAGGCCGAGCAGTTGCAACACTTTTTCCGCATTGCCCACCATCTTTTCCAATTCATCGTAAGCCGTCTCTGGTTTCACGATCTTGATCAGCTCCACTTTATCGAACTGATGCACGCGGATCATCCCGCGCGTGCCCACGCCGGCCGCGCCTGCTTCACCGCGAAAACACGGTGTGTAAGCGCAGTAACGAATCGGCAATTGCTTCTCCGCCAAAATTTCCTCGCGATGAATGTTCGCCACCGGCGTCTCCGCCGTGGGAATCAAATAAAGTTTGCCGAGATTTTTCGCGTCGTCACCTTCCGCCACGCCGTAGTATTGATCCTTGAATTTTGGAAATTGCCCCACGCCCACGAGACATTGCTCGCCCACCATCAGCGGTGGCGAAACCTCCGTGTAGTCATGCTGCGTGATGTGCAGATCCAAGAGAAAAGAAATCAACGCCCGCTCCAGCCGCGCGCCCCAATTCGTGTAGAGCAAAAAGCCGCTGCCCGAAAGTTTCGCCGCGCGCTCGAAATCCACCAGCTTCAACGAGCCGCACAATTCAACGTGTGACTTCGGTTTGAAATCAAAATTTTGTTTCGCGCCGTGAACGCGGATTTCGGGATTATCCTCCGCCGTTTTGCCGAGCGGAATGGATTCATGCGGGAGGTTTGGTAATTGCAGCATCAACGTATCCCGCGCGGCTTCTGCTTCCGCCGCCGATTTGTCGAGCGCAGAAATCTTATCGCCCAAATCTTTTGTCTCCGCCTTCTTCGCGTCCGCCTCGGCGAGTTTCTTCTGGCCCATCAGCGCGCCGATCTCCTTGCTCACGCGATTGCGCAGCGATTTGAGCGTTTCCACCTCGACTAACGATTTACGCCGCTGCTCATCCAGCTTGAGGATGTCGTCAATCTTCGCCTCGTCCCCTGCCCTGCGCGTAGCGAGGCGCGAACGGACAAAATCAGTTTTTTCGCGGATTAATTTGATGTCGAGCACTTGGAGAATTTAAGAAATGAGAAACGCAATCGCAAGACGGAAGCCGCCGGAACGCGGATGGCTCGTTCGCGGCCACACTCAATCCTCCGCTTTGGTTTCGCGAGCCGTCAAATCGTGTAACGCTTGGGCGGGATTTTTTCCCTCGTAAAGCGCGGCGTAAATTTCATCAATGATCGGCGTCTTGATTTTTAATTTGCGCGCGAGCGCGTGAGCCGATTTCACCGTAGGATAACCCTCGGCAATGGAAACAGAATTCGCGAGGATCGCTTCGACTTGCTCGCCGCGACCAAGGCGTTCACCGAAGCCACGGTTACGGCTCAACTTAGAAAAACACGTCACCATCAAATCGCCGAGGCCACTCAAGCCGGAAAAAGTTTCCGCCTGCGCACCACACGCCACGCCGAGTCGGCGCATCTCCGTAAGTCCCCGCGTGACGAGCGCCGCCTTGGAATTATCGCCAAAACCGAGTCCGTCGCACACGCCCGCCGCGATGGCGATGACGTTCTTCAACGCGCCGCCAAGTTCTACTCCGTGCAAATCGGTGCTGGTATAGACGCGGAATGCCGGACGATGAAATAATTTTTGCACCAGCACGGCGGTGGCCGCAGCGGTATCGTCACTCGCGGCAACGATCGCCGTGGGCACGCCGCGCGCGACTTCGAGTGCCAGCGAGGGACCGGAAAGCGCGGCGAGTTGCGCCTGCGGAGCGTTCTCCGCGAGCACGCCGGACATCGTCAGCCCGCTGTGATGTTCAATGCCTTTGGTGACGCTGATGGCAATGCCGTGAAAGTTATTCAACGAGGCAGTGACGTTGCGAAACGCCTTGGATGGAACCGCGAGAACAATGATATCTGCATTGGCGATGGCGTGCGGGAGATTAGTTTGCAGTTTTAATTCACGCGGCAGTTCGATGCCGGGCAAGTAGCGGTCGTTGCGAAATAATTTTTGCAGATCGCCAAGATGCGCGGCATCGTGGCCCCAGAGCGTGACGTGATTTTTGCCATCGCACAACAGCCGTGCGAGCGCCGTGCCCCATGCACCGGCACCGAGAACCGTGATATTCATTTCGATTCTCCTATTTTATCGGGCGCTTTGGGTGTGCCGAGTGCCCCCTCATCCCAGCCTTCTCCCCCAGTGGGGGAGAAGGTGCCCGAAGGGCGGATGAGGAGGATCGGTTGCAACCGATGAATGCTTGCCACCGCGAAGGTGTTTTTCGGGAATTGGTTTTTCATTTCGTTTCCTCCGTGGTTAAAGTTTTCTTACCGAGGCGACTTTCTGTTCCGGCAATGAGCCGTTGAATATTGCCTTTATGTTTGTAAATCGCCAGCACACCAAGTGCGGTGGCCACGCTGCCTAGCAAAATATTTTGCGGCGTCATGATCCAAACCGCAGCTGGCAGCGCAACGGCGGCGGAAATGGAACCGATGGAAACATATTTCGTGAGCAGCAAGGCGAGGATAAAAACGACGAGCGCGATGAGCAATGCCCACGGCGCGAGCGCGAGAAAAACTCCCGCCGTGGTGGCGATGCCTTTGCCGCCTTTGAACTTGAGCCAGCAGGTATAATTGTGGCCGAGCACGGCGCCGATGCCGGCGATGACGGTGAATTTCATTTCCAGATCGGCGGGCTGAACGTTGAGAGGCTCGTCAAAATAACCGGTGGTGTAAGGAAAATGCGGCGCGATCCAATTGAAAACCAGCGGCGGAAGAATTTTGCAGGCGACAAATCCCTTCGCCGCATCCATGAGCAGCACGAAGATTCCCGCCGGTTTGCCGAGCACGCGCATGGCGTTCGTCGCGCCGATGTTGCCGCTGCCCATGCTGCGGATGTCTATGCCCTTCGCCTTCGCGACGAGATAGCCGGTGGGAATCGAGCCGAGCAGATACGCGGCGAGCGTGGTCGCCAGATAAATTAAAATCAAAGGCACGCGTTAAGTTTATGAGTCCGAGACCAAAAGTTCAAAATCAAATCTCACGCAAAGGCGCAAAGGCGCGGAGGAATTATTTTCAAGCAGAATGATTTTTTGTGTTTCAACTTTGCGCCTTTGCGTGAGGAATTTTCGTTTTCTGTTTTCGTTTTCACTGGCAAACTCCGCGCATGGCAAAAGTAAAAGTCGCTGTGCTCGGCACTGGCTCGCTCGGACAACATCACGCCCGCATTTATTCTGAACTGCACGCGGCGGGCGCGGTGGAACTCACCGGCATTTTCGACGCGCACGCCGAAACCGCCCGCAACATCGCCGCGAAACACAAACTAAAGGTCTTCGCCTCCATCGCCGAGGCCGCTGCCGCGAGCGACGCATTGAACATCGTCACGCCCACCACCACGCATTTTGACATCGCGAAAACATTGCTCGCGCAGGGTAAGCACGTCCTCGTCGAGAAGCCGATGACGGACAGTTCCGCGCAGGCCGCCGAGCTGTGCGAACTCGCGCTGCAAAAAAATCTCGTGCTGCAAGTCGGCCACGTCGAGCGGTTCAATCCGGTTTTCAATTTTCTTCAGAGCATCGCCACCGAGCCGAAGTTCATCGAGTGCCACCGCCTCTCGCCCTACCCTGCCCGCTCGATGGACATCGGCGTCGTCCTCGACCTGATGATCCACGATCTCGACATCGTGCTCGCGTTCGTGAAATCGCCCGTGACCAGCGTGGACGCCGTGGGCATTCCCGTGTTGAGCGCGAGCGAGGACATCGCGAATGTGCGGCTGCGTTT
>JANYFN010000061.1 GCA_025362675.1 Limisphaerales bacterium
CACCGCCGCTGCGCGACAAACGGAATCAGGAGATTCTATGGAACGGCCTGCGCGACGGCCTCGTGCAAACCGTCGCCACCGACCACGCGCCGTTTGACTTTCGGAAGCAAAAAGAGATGGGCAAAAATGATTTCACGAAAATTCCAAACGGCATTCCCTCGCTCGAAGAACGCGTGAACCTGCTCTACACCTATGGCGTGAAAGCGGGCAGGATTGACCTGCACACCTTCGTGAATGTGCTCAGCACGCAGGTCGCGAAGACCTTCGACCTCTTCCCGCGCAAAGGCACGATCCAGCCCGGTGCGGACGCCGACCTCGTGGTCTATGACCCGAATTATCGCGGCAAAATCTCCGTGAAGACGCAGCACATGAACCTCGACTACAGCGCGTTTGAAGGCTGGAAAATCGAAGGCCGTCCGAGTGTCGTCACCGTGCGCGGGCAGGTCGCCGTGCGCGACGGGAAATTTGTTGGCAAACACGGCCACGGGAAATTCCTGCAACGCAAACCAAGTCACTTTTGATTTTTATGGATCCATTTTTACAAGCGGCAATTGATGAGGCGAAAAAAGGTTTAGCTGCTGGCGGCATTCCCATCGGCTCGGTGCTCGTGTGCGATGGTAAGATCATCGGGCGCGGCCACAATCAACGCGTGCAGCACGGCAGCGTGATCCATCATGGCGAGATGAACGCGCTCGAAAATGCCGGTCGCCTGCCGGCCAAGGTTTATGAGCGTTGCACGATTTACACGACGCTGTCGCCGTGTCCGATGTGTTCGGGCGCGATCAAACTCTACAAGATTCCTCACGTCGTGGTCGGCGAGAACAAAACTTTCATGGGCGACGAGGAACATCTGCGTGCGAATGGCGTGAAAGTTGATGTGCTGAATAACGCCGAGTGCATCCAGATGATGAAAGATTTCATCGCGGCCAAACCGCAGTTGTGGAACGAGGACATTGGCGTGTGAAAAACAAATTTCAGCCACAGATGGGCACAGATGAAACACAGATGAAAAATCTTTGCGGCCATCTGTGTTTCATTTGTGAAAATCTGTGGCCGAGAACTTTTCCCGCATGAATTCTAGCGTTGTCTGTGCTTGAAAAATATGTCCGGTTTTTTTGAATTTGTTTTGAATGGCCAGCCGGTTCGCGTCGAGAACATTTCGCCGAACACGACGCTGCTGGAATTTCTGCGCGCCTCCGGCTTGACCGGCTCGAAGGAAGGTTGCGCGGAGGGCGATTGCGGCGCGTGTTCCGTCGCCATTATCGAACGCGATGCGAATGGCAAACCGACTTATCGCGCGGTGAATAGTTGTCTTATGCCGGTCTGCTTGCTCGCTGGTCGCGATGTCGTGAGCGTGGAAGGCGTGGCGAATATAGAATCTAGAATTCAGAATTCAGAATTGAAAAAACTGCACCCGGTGCAGCGCGCGATGGCCGAGGGTTGCGGCTCGCAATGCGGTTATTGCACGCCGGGTTTCATCTGCTCCATGTTCGAGGGCTACTATCGCGACGACCTTCACACGCACGACGACCTCGACGAACAACTCGCCGGCAATCTCTGTCGCTGCACTGGCTATCGTCCGATTCGAGATGCGGCGGCGGAGGCGTTTGCTTGTAGGAGTCGAGGTGACGAGACTCAAACTAAAAGCGAAAGTCGAAATGAGTCTCCTCACGTCGTCTCCTACAAAGATGAGTTCTCTGAACGTCTCAAAAAATCCGACGCCCAACTTGGCGCGGCGGAATATGAATTTGCCGGGGAAAAATTCTTCCGTCCGACTTCTCTCGGTGAATTGTTGCGGTTGAAAAAAGAAAATCCCGATGCCCGCCTCATTGCCGGCGCGACGGAGCTTGGCCTTGAAATCACCAAGCGTTACAAAAAATTCTCCGCGCTGATTTCCACCGAAGCGGTGGCGGAGTTGAAGGAAATTAAATCCACAGAAACCGAATGGCATATCGGCGCGGCGGTGACGCTCACGGAAATTTACGACCTGCTGCACGAAGAATTCTCGATGCTTGGCGAAATGTTACGCTGGTTCGGCTCGCGGCAAATTCGCAATCGCGCCACGATGGGCGGCAACCTCGTGACCGCCTCGCCCATCGGCGACAGCGCGCCGGTGCTACTGGCGCTTGATGCGAAAATCGTTTTAGCTTCGGCGACTAGCGAGCGAACACTGTCAATCGTTGAATTCTTTGTCGCCTATCGTAAAACGGCACTGCAAGCGGATGAAGTTCTCAAAACAATCACCATCCCGCGCGACATTTCGGCGGCGGGGCTGACGCGCAAGACGGCGTGGTTCAAAGTTTCCAAGCGGCGCGAGATGGACATCAGCACCGTGGCAGGCGCGTTCGTGGTGGAAGTGGATTCGCAAAATTTCGTGCGTCATGTGCGGCTTGGCTACGGCGGTGTGGCGGCGATGCCCGCGCGGGCGCTGAAAACAGAGGCGGCGTTGCTCGGAAAAATTTGGAACGAAGAAGTAATGCAAAATGTTTTGCCGATTTTGCAAACGGAGTTCACGCCGATTTCCGACGTGCGCGGCACGGCGGAATATCGCAATGGATTGATCACAAGTTTACTGGAGAAATTTTATTTTCAATCCGTAGCAGCCGACGTGAGTCGGCTCAAAACAAATTCCGAGTTTGTTCAGAGCGGACTCACGTCCACTGCTACGAAGGTTATTCCCCACGAATCCGCGCACAAGCACGTCACCGGCGAGGCGATCTATGTCGATGACCAGACCTGCGGGAAAAACTTTCTCGAAGTATGGCCAGTCTGCTCGCCTCATGCACACGCGAAAATTTTGAAACGCGATGCCACCGCCGCCCGCCAGATGCCCGGCATCAAAGCCGTGTTGCTCGCCGAGGATGTTCCCGGACGCAACGACGTCGGCGCGGTGAAGCAGGATGAAATTCTACTCGCGGACAAAGAGGTTTTGTTTCACGGCCATCTCGTCGCGCTGGTGGTGGGTGAATCGCAAGCTGCGTGCCGCGCGGCGGCGGAAAAAGTCGTCGTGGAATACGAGCCGCTCGCGCCGATTCTCACGGTGCGCGATGCCATCGCCAAAAACAGTTTCCACAACGAACCGAATTTCATCCGTCGCGGCGATGTGAACGCCGTCTTTGAAAGTAGGGACAGCGCGCTGCGTTGTCCGGACGCCGCAGCGCAGCGTCCCTACCAAATCATCGAGGGCGAGTTCGAGTTCGGCGGGCAGGAACATTTTTATTTGGAAACGAATGCGGCGTGGGCGGAGCGCGGTGAGGACGGATCGATGCTCGTTGTGTCATCTACGCAACATCCGTCCGAGGTGCAACAAATCGTGTCTCACGTCCTGCATTTACCCGCAAACAAAGTTGTTGTGCAGATGCCGCGCATGGGCGGTGGTTTCGGCGGCAAGGAAACACAGGCCGCCACGCCTGCCGCGCTCGCTGCCCTCGCCGCGCATCACACTGGAAAGCCTGTCCGCGTGCGCTTCAATCGCGATCAGGACATGATGCTCACCGGGCATCGCCATCCGCTTCTCGCGACGTTCAAAATTGGTTTTGACGCAGACGGTTTGTTGCGCGCGGCGCAAGTTCACCTCACGTCGAACGGCGGTTGGTCGCAGGATTTGTCGCAGGCCGTGACGGATCGCGCGTTGTTTCATCTCGACAACAGCTACTACCTTCCCGCCGTGGAATTTCGCGGACAGGTGGCGAAGACGCATCTCTCCTCGAACACCGCGTTCCGTGGTTTCGGCGGACCGCAAGGGATGTTGGTCATCGAGGAAATTTTAGATCGTATTGCACGCCGTTTGAATTTGCCGCCGGAAGTCGTGCGAGAAAAAAATCTTTATCGCGGCAGCGGCGCGACGAACACGACGCATTACGGCCAGGAGATTGAGGACAACCGGATTCAGACCATCTGGCACGAGTTGAAGAAATCCGCCGAGCTGGAAAAACGTCGCGCGGAAATTTCTGCGTGGAACGCCGCGCATCCGCATCGCAAACGCGGCCTCGCGATGACGCCTGTGAAGTTCGGCATCAGCTTCACCGTCACACATCTCAATCAAGCGGGCGCGCTCGTTTTGATTTATCAGGACGGCACGGTGCAGTTGAATCACGGCGGCACGGAGATGGGCCAAGGGTTGCACACGAACGTCGCGATGATCGCCGCGCAAACGCTCGGTGCGAAGCTCGCGGACATCCGCGTGATGACCACCAGCACCGACAAAGTGCCGAACACTTCCGCCACCGCCGCGAGCGCAGGCACGGACTTGAACGGCGCGGCGGTGAAAAATGCCTGCGACATTTTGCGCGCAAGATTAGCGCCGGTAGCTTTGAAACTTGTAGGAGGCGAGGTGACGAGTCTCAAATCAAAATCAGGAAGCGGAATTAGTCAGAGCCTCCTCACGTCGTCGCCTACAGATTTAGTCTTCGCCGATGGCTACGTTTTTCATCGCGATTTTCCCGAAGCCAAATTGACCTTCGCCCACGTTGCGCAGAAAGCCTATTTCAGCCGCGTGAGTTTGTCGGCGACCGGTTACTACGCCACGCCGGGGATTCATTGGGATCGCGCGGCGGGACGCGGCAAGCCGTTCCATTATTTTGCCTACGGCGCGGCGGTGACCGAGGTGGAGCTTGACGGCTTCACCGGCATGCAACAGGTCACGCGCGTGGACATCTTGCACGACGTCGGCAGCTCGGTGAACGACGCGATCAATCGCGGCCAGATCGAAGGCGGTTTTATCCAAGGCATGGGCTGGCTCACGGCGGAAGAACTGTTGTGGAACGACCAGGGTGTAAAGCTCACGCACTCGCCCGACACCTACAAGATTCCTGCCATCGGCGACACGCCGAGAATCTTCAACGTCACGCTGCTGCCGGATGCCGCGCAGAAAAATGTCGTGCACGGCAGCAAAGCCGTGGGCGAACCGCCGTTGATGCTCGCCATCTCCGTGCGCGAAGCCATCCGCGATGCGGTGGCCGCGTTCGGTTCAGGCAAAGGTGAAGTGGCG
>JANYFN010000065.1 GCA_025362675.1 Limisphaerales bacterium
CCAAGACGCTACCGCGCCAATCGATCCGGCATGCTAATCCGGTGCATTCAGCGCGCCGTCCCTGCCCTAAATTGTCCGGCAAATACAATTGACCGGACATGGTGGTGCGGTAAATTTTCCGCTCGTTTCAAGCGGATGCGCTGGCATCCTCGCCGACAACGACCGATACAAGTTGAACAGCAAATACATCATTCCGTCCGCGATGGATCTCCGCCGCACAAACGCATGAGTGCCGCGAAGATCCATCGCGGCGAAATCACCATTATCATGGCCACGCGCGGCCGGCCGGAGATGCTCGCGCAAGTTTTCGCCTCGCTCAAAACCACTACCACGCAAAAAGACAAAGTCTGCATCTGGCTTTATGTGGACGTGGATGACCGGGTGACGCGGGATGCAATTGACGCCGGAAAATTGAGCGATGCAGGCATCAAGATCAACTGGCACTTTGGCGGACAAACCGCCGGCCTCTGTGAAACGCAGCACACGCTTTGGAATAATTCTGGTCGCACGTCTGAGATCTACATGATCACCTGCGACGATGCGGTTTACAGCACGCCCGGCTGGGATGATGAGTTGCGCAAAGCCTCGGCGAAATTTCCCGACGGCATTTTTGTCGCGAGTCCGCATGACCCGATGACGGCGGATACGTGCACCTATCCGATTTTTGGTTGGCGCTGGCTGGAGACGTTGCAGACGATTTTCCCCGGTCATTTTCCCTACTGGTATGACGACCGCTGGGTGCATCAAATCGGTGAGATGAGCGGACGATTCGTTTGGTTGTCCATCGTGATGGATGGCATTCGCGGAAAAGGAAAAACTCGCCGGATGCGCGATCTGCCATTCTGGGCGCGATTTTTTCAACTCTCCCTGGACGAGCGCAAAACTTCTGCCAAAAAATTAATTGATGCCATGAATCTCGATCCTGAAAGTAAAAAAACTGCTATTGCTAAAGCCGATCAGCGCGCGGCGGAAATCGAAATCGAGCAGGATAAAAGATTCTCCGACCTCTACGCTGTGTTTCAGGAGGAGCGCTTCACGCTGCACACGCCGGAAGAGCGCCGTGCATTTAATCCCGCTTATTTTGAAAAAGAAGCCGCCGCCGTGGCGCAGATGCTCGGCTACGCGCAGCAGCGCATCGCGGATAAAAAATTTGAGAAGGCGTTGAAATTTATTGATGCCACGCTCATGTCGAATTTGCGCGTGCGTCAGGCGCAGGACATGAAGATCGTTTGTCTCCGCGCGCTCGGTAAAAATTCTGAAGCCGACAAACTCGCGGGAGACGTTCTCGCCACGTGGCCGGAGATGAATTTCTTTCGCCGCCTGTTCCGCTTCCTCGGCATGGTGGCCAGCGATGGCAAAACGATGATCGCCGGCTTCCTCGTCAGCAAAAAGAAATGAAATATGATGCGGTCATCGTTGGCGGCGGCATCGTAGGACTCGCGACGGCGTATCGTCTGTTGGAAGCAAAGCCGAAGGCGAAAGTGCTTTTGATCGAAAAAGAATCCAAACTTGCCGCGCATCAGACCGGCAATAATAGCGGCGTGCTGCACGCGGGGCTTTATTACAAACCCGGTTCGGAAAAAGCGCGGTGTGCGGTGCAAGGATTACAGCAGATGCTCGCGTTCTGCAAAGAGCATGGCATCGCACATGACCAATGCGGGAAAATCGTTATCGCTACCGAGCAAGGCGAACTGGAGCGACTCGAAAATCTTTGGAAGCGCGGCAATGAAAACGGACTGCAAGGACTGCGCAAATTGAATCCGGCGCAGATCAAAGAAATCGAGCCGCACGCGGCTGGCCTCGCGGCGATTCATGTGCCACAAGAGGGCATCGTGGATTATCCCGCCGTCTGCGAAAAGCTGGGCGAACTTATCCGCAAGGCTGGCGGCGAGATCAAACTTAACACTCGCGTTCAGAAAATTGTTTCTGAAGGCAGCGGAAAAATTGTGGAAACTTCCAACGGAAATTTCCACGCGAAGTTTGTCATCGCGTGCGGCGGACTTCACGCTGACCGTGTCGTAAAAATATCCGGACAAAAACCCACGGCCAAAATCGTTCCGTTTCGCGGCGAGTATTACGTGATCAAAAAAGAGCGGCAGCATCTGGTTCGCCATCTGATTTATCCGGTGCCGGATCCGAAGTTTCCGTTTCTCGGCGTGCATTTCACGCGGCTCATCCACGGCGGCATTGAGGCCGGGCCGAATGCGGTGCTGGCGTTTGCGCGCGAGGGCTACAAGTGGACGGATTTTAATCTTCGAGATTTTGCGGAGTCGTTGACGTTTCCAGGCCTGTGGAAATTTCTCGCGAAGTATCCAAGTCTATGCGGTTATGAAATTCGTCGTTCGCTTTCGCGCGCCGAGTTCACGCGTTCACTGCAAAAGCTCGTGCCGGAAATCCGTGCGGAAGACATTGAGCGCGGTGGCGCAGGCGTGCGCGCACAGGCGATGACCTCGGACGGCAAACTCGTGGAAGATTTTCACTTCGAGGAAGCCCAGGGGATTTTGCACGTGGTCAACGCCCCATCACCTGCCGCGACCGCATCGCTCGCCATCGGGCAGACGATTTGCCAACGCATTCTGCCGGGATTCAATTAAGTGCACGGTCAGAGTTCCCTGATTTCTTTCCGCAGCGGTTGCAAGTCGGGATCGTCTATCGCCATCGCCTTGATTTCTTTTTTGTCCGCGAGTTCAATCGCTTTTTTCAGCCATCGCATCGCGTCGCCCAACGTGCCGAGTTGGGAACAGTAACAGGCGAGGTTGTAGCGGATAAGCCAGCGCTTGGGAAATTTTTTGGCGGCGGGCAGCAACGCATCGAAAGCCGCTTGCGTGCGCTTTAGTTCGTGCAAGGCGTAGCTGCGATTGATCCAGAGAAAATCGAGTTTCGGAAATTGCAGCAGCAATTTCTCGGTGAGCGGCAAGAGCGGCTCCCAATTTTCTTCAGCAAAAAGCAACTCGCTTTGCACTAGCAGCAGCGCTGGGTGATTTTTGATTTCCGGTGAAATTTGTTTTAACTCCTCGCGCGCCGAGGCCAAGTCGCCGAGGCCAATCCAGCCGGAAGCCGCGTCCACATGGAACTTATCGGCTGGGTTTGCAAAATGATTTTCAAATTCCACAATCACAATCCGGTCGGGTGATCTAGAAATACCCACGGTAGTTTAAACTTTTTTGAAAGTTCGGCGGCGAGCGCTTTCACTCCAAAGGTTTCCGTCGCATAGTGTCCACCGTAGAAAACATTCAGGCCCAGTTCCTCGGCCAGCGCGTAAGTCCGATGCGGGCCTTCGCCGGTGATGAAAGTATCCACGCCTTCTGCCGCCGCTTGCTTGAGCTCACCGCCCGCGCCACCGGTGACGATGCCGATGCGCTCGCACATTTCGGTGCCACCGGGAAGCACTTTGGGTTCGGCGCCGGTGACGCGAGCGAGCCGTTTCGCTAGTTCCGCGCGGGAAATTTTTGCGGAAGTTTTCAGCCCGATGTTCTGGCCGTGGCTGAGGAAAAACGGCTGCAATTTTCTAAATCCAAGTGCCGCTGCGAGTAGGGCGTTGTTGCCAAGTTTGGGATGGGCATCCAGCGGCAGGTGCGAGCTATAAACCGCCAGATCATTTTCAATCAATAGTTGCAACAGTTCGCGTCGTTTGCCGGTCCACGGATGCGTCTTAGACCAGAATAGTCCGTGATGCACGATGAGTAAATCCGTCTTCGCGGCGATGGCAAGTTTCACGGTGGCGAGCGTGGCGTCCACGGTGGCGGCAATACGTGTGACCGCCCCGGAATTTTCCACTTGCAAACCGTTCACCGCGCCGTCGTAGTCGCCGATTTCGGCGGTGCGGAGGATGTGATCGCAGTGCGCGACGATGGATTTGAGCGGAACTTTCGGCATAGCGCGATGAAAGCAAATCCCGGCGAAACCGCAAGGCGGGAAAAAGTAAAGTGAAGCGTGAAATGTGCTGCGTGATTTTTTTTCGGGTGCCTTAAAATAAACCTAACGCAGCACGTTTCACGCTTCAATTGCACTATGTTTCGCGTTGCCGGAGCTGGGTGTGTGCGGCAAAATACCGTTTCATGGCTGACGCCCAACCGCAACGATTTTCACTGCGCTGGAGCCGCTTGGAGAAAAAGCGGCTGCTGGTGGCGTTGATCGTTTCGCTGCTGCTCCATGTCATCGGCTTGGGCGTTTATCAATGGGGCGTGAATAAACATTGGTGGCAGCCGATGAAAATTCTTTCCGCGCTGCCGAAAATTCCGCCGAACCAAAAGCCACCGCAATCCAAGCCGCCGGAGGAGCAGATCGTTTTTGTGGACGTGAGTCATGAGGAAAAGGAACCGCCTAAAAAGGCGAAGTATTACTCCAATAAAAATTCCCAGGCGGCCAATCCCGATGCGACGAAGGATTTGAACGATCCGAAGATCGAAGGCAAACAGTCGGTGACGCCGAAGACCGAGAGCGGGACGCGACCTTCGAAACTGGCTTTCGCCACGCCGGCCCCGATGAGTCTGCGCGGCGTCGCCCCGACGAAAACCGAATCGCCGCAGGAACGTGGTGATCTGGATGTCGCGCAAAAAACTTCGGAGCAAAAGCAGCAACAACAACCGCAGCCGCCACGGCCGCGCACGCTCAAGGAGGCGCAACAGAATCTGACGCAAGGCGAGGCGATGAAGCAGGAGGGCGGCGTGAAGCGCGTCCGCGTTTATTCCTCGCTGGATGCAAAGCAGACGCCGTTCGGCAATTATGACAAGCAGATCGTGGATGCGGTGACGGACAAGTGGTATGCGATGCTGGATAGCGGGCATTTCGCGCAGGATCGCACGGGCAAAGTGGTCGTGCGCTTCAAATTGAAATATGACGGCACGATTTTGGAGATGAGCACCCTCGAAAATACGGTCGGCATTTCGCTGACGTATGTGTGCCGTCAGGCGATTGCGGAGGCCGCGCCGTTTTCCAAATGGCCGGATGATATGCGGCGCATGATCGGTGCGAATTTTCGGGAAGTCTCCTTCACCTTCTACTATTATTGAAACGCGATTTTTGAGACGCGATTTTTAAATTTATGGAAAACATCGTAAAAATTCTATTGGGCCTCACCTCGGTGGCGGGGTTGGCGGTCATTGTCTGGCGTCTGTGGATGCTGCGCTGGGAGAAGGTAGTTCCCGCAGCCATCGTGGACGCCGTGTCGCAAACGCGTCCGGGTGAAGATGGAAAAACTCTGCGCGAGGTGTGCGAGAAAAATCCGTCGCCGCTCGGCCGATTGCTTCGGCTCGCCGCAGATCATCGCGATTGGCCAAAGTCGGACAACGTCCTCACGGTCGAAACCGCCGCGCGCCATGAAGTCGTGAAACTCGAACGTGGCCTCGTCGTGCTCGAAATCATTGTCGGCATCGCGCCGCTGCTCGGATTGGTCGGCACGATCATCGGGATGATTGGTGTTTTTGGCGACTTCGGAAAAACCGGGCTTGGCACTCCTGACGAGGCGGGCAAGCTCGCCTCCGGCATCAGCTACATTTTGTGGACGACCTTGATTGGTCTTCTCATTTCCATCCCATCACTTATCGCGTGGAGTTATTTTTCGAAGAAAGTCGAGGTGCTCGCCGTGGAGATGGAGGCAATCTGCGATCAGTTCATGCGCAAACAATATTCGGATAAAAAGTAATCATGCGCTTTCTCATCCGCAAACGCCGCGCCGCCCCGGCCGTCATCATCGTCGCGCTGATTGACGTGCTAATTGTGCTGGTGATTTTCCTGCTGGCCACGATGACGTTCAAACAGCAGCCGCTGGTGCGCCTGGCGTTGCCGGAGTCCACGTCGGGCTTAAAATCCGGCGCGAATGAAAATCCGCCGTTGCTCGTGACCGTTGAAGCAAACGGCACGATCCGTTTTGGCGCAGATAATCTGCCGATCCGCATTGAAGATTTTCGCAGCCGCCTTTTGCTGGCGGTGGAAAAACAACGTGCGGCCGGCAAGGGCGAAGTGCGGATGGCCATTCGCGCGGACAAAACTGCGCCGTGGGGCCGCATCGTGCAAGTGATGGATGTGGCCAAAGAGGCGAACCTGAAAATCTTGAGCGCCTTTACTAAAGAGTCCGGGAAATGAATCCGGATCATTCCGTCCGGCGCCGCATGTAAATCGGTTTCATCGCAGGCGTGGCCGGATACGTGGCCAGCAAATCGGGGATCCGCATCAGCATCCACGGCTGACGATAGTTATTACCGTTCTTCGTGAACACGATGTCATCCGCGATATAGACAGCCGAATGTTTCACCTCCTGTTTGTCATTCATCAGCAGCAATATGTCGCCATATTGCGAGGGGGCAGCGATCTGATAATAATTCTTCCGAATGACCTCCACCGCATAGCTCGCATCATTGAAGCGGCTGTCCGGCGTCTCGCTGGAAAAGTTAAAAGTAGTCCAGTGACAATCCATGATGGGTTCGCCGGCCTGCGAGGGCAGGGGAAATGTGTAAAGCCGCTCGCGCGCAAATTTGGGTAGCAGATAAAGCAAGCTGATGCTACCACCTTCCGGCAGTTGCTTGATGGACTCCAGCAGCGGTCGGACATCCGTGAAACGCACGTTTGGCACATTGCCCCAGTAGCTCGCGATTTTATCAACATCTGTGTCTGGCCTCACTGCTAGACGCGCCAGCACGGCGGACTGCCGGGACATCACTTGCGTCATTTTTGTGCGGCGTTCGAGCGTAGGAATTTTTCCCAAAAGAAAATCGTAATCTGATAATTGCCGCGCGGCGCCATTTGAATAGACTAGTTTTTTCAGCAGGGCCACATCCTCCGGGTTCAGCCGTGAATCTGCGCAAACGCCTTCAAAATCAGATCCGGGAAAAATATAGGGATAATCAATATAAAGATAAACCCCACTGCCCGCGAACGCCGTGAACAGCTTTTGTCGTTGCTCTGGTGTCAAGGACATCAAAAATTGTTCGGAAGGCATCAGTTCGGTCCCGGAGGTTTTTTCTGAGAAAGTCCCGGTGGCAAAAGCTTCGGCAATTTGGGGGGCAGAAATACCGCTTTTGGTAAACGCGGTTTTCACCGCGGCGGCAGTCAGGCCAGAAAATTTCCAGACTTCCGGCCGGGGCGTCGCGACTTCTTCCGTCAGATATTCCGCCGGGCGTTCCAGTTCGATGTCGCGCGTCAGCAAGGTGCCCCACGCACCGCTGCGGACAGTGGACAATTTGTCCTTGGCATCCACCGAAAATTCCGGCGCTGTTGCGCGGGGCCCCGCCATTTTGTAAGTGATAAAAGAAGCGCCGGCCATCAGGGCGAGACTGAAAAGAATCAGCCCGGCGAGCGTGAACTGGAACACGTTCGTAGCCTGAGCGGATTCCTGCGGGCGAAATTTTTTCATCGTAAAACAGTCGGTCAGTGGATCAAACAACGGTGCATGATAGATTGGTCTTAAAAAGGTGAACAAGGGTGAATGCCGGAATTAGTTTCCTGAATTCCGGCATTCTTGAGCGCTAAGTTTTAAAGTTTACTGGCGGAATTATTTTAGCAGTTCCTCGGCAATTTGCACCGCGTTCAACGCTGCCCCTTTGAGCAATTGATCGCCGCTGACCCAGAAACACAGGCCGTTGTCCAATGCGCAGTCCAAACGGATACGCCCGACCTGACAGTTATCTTGCTCCGAAGTATTGAGCGGCATCGGATACTTTTTATTTTCCGGTTCATCCACCACGTCGAGGCCGGGGGCTTTTTTCAGCACGGCGCGCGCAGTAGCCACGGTGATGGGCTTGACAAATTCTGCGCTCACCGCAATCGAATGCGAGCGATAAACCGGCACGCGCACGCAGGTCACGCTCGCGCGAAATTTCGCGTGGTGCATGATCTTGCGGCCTTCGTTTTCCATCTTCATTTCTTCCTTCGTGTAACCCGTCGGCAGAAATGAATCCACCTGCGGCAGCACGTTGAACGCGATTTGATGCGGATACACTTCCTTCGTCACTTTTTTGCCCGCGACGACTTGGCCGACTTGGCGTTTCAATTCTTCAATCGCCTGCGCACCGGTGCCGGAAACTGCTTGGTAGCTCGAAGCAAAAATCCGTTTCACACCGAATTTTTTGTGCAGCGGATACAACGCCATCAGCGTGATGGCCGTGGTGCAATTCGGATTCGCGATGATGCCTTTGTGTTTCTTCACATCCGCCGCGTTGATTTCGGGCACGACGAGCGGGACGTTTTTGTCCTGACGAAACGCGCTCGAATTATCCACCACCACGCAGCCGGCCTTGACCGCGATGGGCGCAAAGTCGCGCGAGATGCCGCCGCCCGCGCTGAACAGCGCGATGTCCACGCCCGCGAATGAATCCTTGGTGAGTTCCTTAATGGTGATTGCTTTGCCGCGAAATTTTAATTTTTTGCCCGCCGAGCGCGCCGACGCGAGCAGCGTGAGTTGGCCCACGGGAAATTTTCTTTTTTCCAGCGTCTTGATCATCTCGATGCCCACGGCGCCCGTGGCACCGACAATGGCGATATGTGGATTGCGATTCATAATTGGCAGAATAATCTAGCAAAAAACGCGCTTCCGTCAATCACGCCGCAGCACCGTTTCCGCACTCAATCAAAAAACTTTTCGTTTGCGATTGACCGGCCCCATGCGTTCTGTCGAAATGATAGAACATAGTAATTTTGCCCAGATGCCGAGAACCCCAATCAGAAACGGAAATGGCGCGACCCGCACGGGCGCGAACAAATACGACGCTCACCACAAGGTTTTGTCGCAGACATACGGCGCGTTCGCCGACTTGCGCCGCGAACTTTCAGATTCCAAAAACACGGTCTGCGAGCGTGAGGAAATACTGAAAAGTTTTGCGACGTGCCCGGATTCGCAACGCGCGTGGCTCTTACTCGAAGACTACTTCGAGAAGCTCGCGCTCTCGCGTAAAGATTTTCCCGCGACGGATTGGTGGCCGAAAGTTTTGTCCGCCACCGGCAAATCACGGCTCGAAGAACTCGCATTTTTATTTTTGCGCGCCAAGCGTTCGGTGCCGCCGGAATTGCAAGCGCACGCCAGCCCAGAACGATTCGCGAAAGCGGAGGAAGCCGAACAGGAACAGCGCTTGGTGAAGGAGTTGGAAAACTGGCTCTCGCCGCCCGCGCCGCTGCATCTCGATACGCCGCGCGCTACGTTGCGCGTCGTGTGCAAACCGCAGGCGGATGACTCCGAGCCATCCCGCCACCGGTTGTTGATCCAGTTTCTGCTGCTGCGTCCGCGCACCGGCGAGAAGCCGCGTTCGCTGCATGATCTCGTAGATCTTGTCGTTCGCGCCGCGCACGAACAGGAATTGTTCACGCCGTGGGATTGGGAATTCGTGCAATGGATTTACGATACGCATCGCGAACGTGCCGGTCACGAAACCTCGCTCTTGCTCACGGATGCAGAATTGCTGCAATGGCTCGCGCGTTGGGGCAACACGAATCGGCTCGAACTCGCGGCGGACCATCAGCCGATTCTCTTTCACGGCGAAGTTATTTCGCTCACGCCGCAACTCGAAAACGGCACGCAAGAACTGGCTTTCACGCATCACATCCAGTTACCGGATGGAAAACTTCATTCCATCAGCGAGACGAAATTTTTCAATCGCCAGTCGCCCGTCGCGCTGATCGGCAATACTTTTTATCTACTCCGCAATGCGCCGCCGGTCGGCGTGCTCAAGTATCTTGCGCAAACACCTTCAGTTCCCGTGCGAAAATTGAGTCATCGGCTGCTGCTGCATTTGCGCAAATCGCAGACGAATCACGGCGTGGATTGGGATCAACTGTGCGTGGCGCATCAAGCCGCGCCGCAATTTGTTTTTGAATTGCATGAGGACACGGTGCAGTTGCGGTTGCTCGCGAAAAGTGTGCGCGACAAAAGCACCTGGGTCTGGAACGGTCACGAATGGACGCCGCATAACCGTGTCATTAAGCCGGGCGACAAGCCAGAGATCCTTGATGATCCGCGGCTCGAACCCGCGATTTACTGGCTGCGAAAATTGGATTGGTTCATGCAAGAACCCGGTTTGTGGATCGGCGATGCGAATGAAAATTTTCTCGGTCTGCTTGCCGACGCGTGGGCCACAAAACCAGTTGAAGCGGAATTTCTCGGCAACGCTTCCTTCCACCGATTGTTTCTGACGCCGCGCCAATTGAAGCCGCGGCTCGTCGTGAAAGGCAGCGGCATTGACTGGCTTTCCGTGAGCGCGGAATGGGAAGCGGAGGGCATGAAACTTTCCAAGGCCGATCTCGAACGTCTCGCCGCCGCGACGAGCCGCTTCGTGAAATTACCTAATGCTGGGTGGGTGGAACTAGATACCGCCGCCGTGCAGGGCGCGCATGAAACGATGGCTGACATGGGCGTGGACGGACTCATCGCCGTGCCGCAACGCGTCGGCTTGGAACACGTCGCGCATCTTGGCGACAACGAATTCACGCGCTTCGCCGACACGCCGGAAGCGCAGGCGTTGCGCGAACGTATTCGCGATTTCAAGGG
>JANYFN010000088.1 GCA_025362675.1 Limisphaerales bacterium
AGACCTTCTGCGACCAGATCAAGGTTCGCTTTGCACACTTCAGCTTTTAATTTTTCGAGCATAACAAATTTTATTTTTAACCACGGATGGACACAGATGAACACGGATGAAATTCAATACTCTTCTTTACGGACAAAAAGAACTGCGTTTACTTTGTATTCTCCAAGTTTTTGAAAATCTTCGGGCACTTTGTCCCAAATTTTCCATACATAAATCTCCATCGGCAACCGATAACCACCTGCTTTTATCTGCGAAATTGCCGCTGAATTAGTCTCTACTAAAAAGCTGCAGCTTTTTTGCCCTTCACCCGGAGAACTTTGATCCATTCCGATGTCAACAATTGCCATGCGAAGAGCGTTTGGTTGGCTGGACGAATCCCGTAATTTTGCAAACGACCCCAGTGGTGCTTTAAGCGTTCTTTCGTAATTCCCATCGCCAAAAGACGAGCAAGATAGAATTCTGTCGTTGGCGTAGAACACAAAAGTTGCAACCGGCTGCTTTTGCACCTGAATGAATCCATATTCAATTTTGTTCAAACGGCTCGTTTTAATGTCTGGCTTCGTAGGTTCAAGCGATTCCAGAACTTGTTTTTTGCCCAGTTTGAGTGATTGCAACGAGTTTGTGAGAGCTTTGAATTTTTCCGCGTCGCATGAAACAGCAGTAATTTTAAGGACGATATTTGTTTCAAGTTGAACCCAAGAAAACAAATATGACATGCCAGTTGTTTTTGCCGCTGTCATGCTCACGGCTGTAAGTCCGCCAATTTTTCCAATAACTGCCGGGCTTGCGTTTGTAAATTTGTCTCCCAATTTTTTCGCCATCTCCAATTTCAGGTCATCTGGCTTTGCGGATAAATAGTGGATGGCTTTACCCTCGCCTACATAAGCGCGAACCAATCCAATTTGGAAAATAATGGAACTGCACTGGTCGTTACCCAAATACTGAAATCCTGGGCCGTCTAACGCAAACGGGTCATCGCCCGGATCATGATTTAGTTGAAAAGCAGAATAACCGGCCAATGGCTTGTAGTTAACCGTCTTGATGAAATCCGAATAGTTCCCGAAAGCTACCATCGGAAAAACGAGCGTTGCAACAATTAACAAAACCAAGTTAATCGTTGTTGGCATAGGGGGTTTTTTATCAGTGTCCATCTGTGTTTATCCGTGGTTAAAATAAAAATCATTTCCTCGCACGGCTGCGGATTTCGATGAGCTTTTTCATCACGCCATACAGATTACCGTTCCACTGCTTCGTGCCGAAAGCGTCGTGGAGTTGTTTGTAGAGCGCGTAAAGTTCCTTGTAAACCGCGTGGGCTTTCGGGTTCGGTTTGTAAACGGTCGGCTTGAGGCCGGTCATCTTCTTCTGCGCGGTGGCGAAATCCTTGTGCGCGCCCGCGACGACCGCCGCCGCGATGGCCGAACCGAGCGCGCAGGTCTGCGCCGAACGCGAAATCTTCATCGGGCGACCCGTGATGTCCGCGTAGGTCTGCATGACGAGCGGGCTTTTCTCCGCGATGCCGCCGCAGTTCACCACTTCGGAAATTTTGCAGCCGTATTCTTCGTAGCGATTGATGATAGTCAACGCGCCATAAGCCGTCGCCTCGATGAGCGCGCGGTAAATTTCCGCCGGCGTCGTGTAAAGTGTCTGGCCGAGAATCAAACCGGTGAGCTGCTGGTCAACGAGGATGGTGCGATTGCCATTGTTCCAATCAAGCGCGAGCAAACCGCTTTCGCCGGGTTGAAGTTTCAAGGCTTGTTCGTCAAGCTGCCGATGCGACAACGCATTTTTTCCACCCGGCTGAATGTAATCCACCCACCAGTTGAACATATCGCCGACCGCCGATTGACCGGCCTCGATGCCGAAGTAGCCGGGGACAACGCTGCCGTCCACGATGCCGCAAACGCCGGGGATGTCCGCGAGCTTCGCGGTGTTCACGCGCACGCTGATGTCGCAGGTGCTAGTGCCGATGATCTTCACGAGCGTGCCGGGCTTCACGCCCGCGCCGATCGCGCCGGTGTGCGCATCGAACGCGCCAACGGTCACGGGAATGCCCGCGAAAAGTCCAGTGCGCTTGGCCCAATCCGCCGTGAGCGTGCCGACGGCGGAATCCACCGCGCGCACGCGTTTGGGCAAACGATCGCGCAACGCGCCGAGTTTCGGATCGAGCTTCGAGAGGAATTGTTTGTCGGGATAACCGCCCCACGACGCGCTATACATCGCCTTGTGCCCAGCAGCGCAGATGCCGGCGATGAACTTGTCGGGATGCAACGTGTCCGTCAGCGCGGCAGGAACAAGATCGGAAAGTTCAATCCACGAATGTGCGGCGTTGAAAACTTCCGGTGCGGCGCGCAGGCATTTCAGAATTTTGCTGAAGAACCATTCGCTCGAATAGGTGCCGCCACATTTGGCGAGAAATTGCGGGCGCATTTTCTTGGCGAGCGCGGTGATCTCGGCGGCTTCATTGACGCTGGTGTGATCCTTCCAGAGCCATGCCATCGCGGCGGGGTTGTGCGCAAACTTGTGGCCGAACGCGAGCGGTTGGCCGTTCGAATCCACGGGCAGGGGCGTACTGCCCGTTGTGTCCACGCCAATGCCAATGATCTGGCTTGCGCTGAAACCCTTCAC
>JANYFN010000111.1 GCA_025362675.1 Limisphaerales bacterium
GTTCAGCGCCCCACCCGCTGCGCCGCCTTTCGGATCACCCGCGCCAAACACCACGCGCGCCAATCGCGTATGCACGATGGCTCCCGCGCACATCGGGCATGGCTCCTTGGTCACATACAAGGTGCAATCCGTCAGCCGCCAGTCGCCCACCGCGCTTTCCGCCTGCGTGAGCGCGAGCATTTCCGCGTGCGCCGTGGCGTCCTTGAGCATCTCCACCTGATTAAAAGCGCGGGCAATAATTCTACCCTCACGCACCACCACCGCGCCGACGGGAACTTCCTCGCGCTCGTAAGCCTTCGCGGCCTGGCGCAACGCTTCGCCCATAAAATAATCGTCACTGTGGAGATCAATGATCGGTTCGCTCATCCCTTTAAAATGCCGCGAACCGCGTGCGGAGTCGCGAAAATTTTTCGTGGGCCGATTCAATTTCCATAATTGAACGGGTCAGATAATTTCACATCCGCCGCCAGATTTGTGTCCGTCAGGGTTTTGAGGAACGCGACGAGCGCCGCTTTCTTATCCGCCGTCAGATTCAAGCGGAGCGGCGCACCGCCCTGACCGCGCAACGGCAGCGAGAGATTGCCGTTGCTGACCACGCCAGAATTATAAAATTCCACCACCTGTTCGAGATTCGTAAAACGTCCGTCGTGCATATACGGCGCGGTCAGCTCGATGTTGCGCAGCGACGGCACTTTGAATTTTCCCAGTTCCGCCGCCACGCCGCTGATCCCGCCGATACCCTTGTCCACATAGGGAAATTCCAAGCCGTTATTGTCGATGATCGTGGTCTGCACAAAATTATCCGTGAGGTGACACAGGGAACAGTTGGCGGGCGGGCTGCCGGTCTGGCCGAAAAAAATCAGGCGACCGAGATTTTCCTGCGAGGTGAAATTGGCAAATCCATTTGTCGCGCCCAAGTCATATTTGGACTGTGTGCTGACGATAGAGCGGACAAATTGTGCGAGCGCGCGGGAAATGCGATTCGTGCTCACGTCCGGCGAGCCGAACGCTTGCGCGAAGAGGTTCGTGTAAAACGGTTCGGCGGCGAGGCGGTTCGTGAGTGCGGCGAGCGTCATGCCCATCTCGACTGAATTCTGGATCGGCATCAAGGTTTGTTCTTCCAATGTCGCGGCGCGTTCGTCCCAGAAAAATTTCTTCCGTTGATACCAACGCGCATTGCTCAAGCCCATCGAATTTCTGGTGCCAAGGCTACCGTCGAAGCCGGTGCTAAACTGGCGCGGATCAGAAAATCCGTGCGCCTGCTGATGGCACGAAGCGCAGGAAATACTTTGGTTGGTGGAAAGCCGCCGGTCATAGAACAGCACGCGCCCCAGCAGCGCACCCGCGTCGCTATTGGTGTTAATGCTGGTCATGTTGTCCTCGGCGAGAATGGGATTCACGAGAAAAGTTGCGGGCAGCGACGGCGAGGCATAATTAAAATTTGTGGCGGGCAACACGAGCGCATTCGTCGTGGCGCTGATAATCGTCTGGCGCGTGGCGTCGTAAAAAGTGCGGTAGAAATAATTTTCCGTGCCGTTGGTGTAGCGGCAATGGTAGCTACCGTTGAAAACTTTCAGAATTTCAACTTCCGTCCAGCTCGTGAAATTGCTGGAGCCTTGCACGATCCAGACTTGATCACCGGCGTTGCTAATGCTCAGGCTGGTCACGCTGCCGTTGGTGCGCGCCAGGCTCAAGCTCGCGCTCGGCGTCAGGGCGGCGAGGGCGGTGAATTGCGTGGCGAGGACGACAATCAGGGTTGCGGCGAGGGCGAAGTGGGGCGGGCGATTCACTTTCATAATTCACTTTGCACCAGCGAACTTTAAGAATGGATTAAGCTGGAAAAATTATTTTTCACGCGCCGGACGATTCTGCCAGCCATCCCCGATAACAGATTGCCACGCGTGGCAATGTTTGTTATCGCTTCAATCACCAATCCCCATGAAAACCAACCCGCTAAAAATCATTCTGCTGCTCTTGGTCGTTTGGCTGGGCGGCCAGATGAAACTCGTCGCGCAGACGGCAGCGGACGTTTCGATGCTGCTCACGGTGGAAGGCCAGGTGAATATCTCCCGCGCCGGAACTACGACTTGGCGCGCCGCGCCGACCAATTCCATTTTGCAGAATGGCGATCGTTTACGCACCGGCTTGCGGAGTCGTGCCGTCGTGCGGCTCGCGAATCTCTCCGTCGTCCGTGTGAACGAACTCACCACGTTCCTCGTGCAACCGCCAGCCGCTCCGGGCAAAACGGCGAAGTTAAATGTGCAATCCGGTTCAACCTATTTTTTCAGTCGCGAACGTCCGGCGGATGTGGAGTTCAGCACGCCGCTGTCGTCCGGTGCGATTCGCGGAACGGAATTTAATCTGGCCGTGGCCGCTGATGGTCGCAGCGTGGTGACTTTGATTGACGGGGCGCTGTCCTTTTCCAATTCGCTCGGCGCGCTCGATCTCGTCTCCGGTGAAGCAGCCACCGTTGAACCCGGACAAGCACCGAAGAAAACCGCCGTCATCAATGCGGTG
>JANYFN010000150.1 GCA_025362675.1 Limisphaerales bacterium
TTTGTCACTGGACACCTGCTACGGTGAACGAACGAAACAGCAGGCATGATTGACGGCGGAGACCGCGCGTTGTCAGTCGAGATCTTATCATGCGGACTAGGCAGTGCGACTTGAGTTCGGACAGCATCGCATAGCAGAAAATATTATCCGGAATAAGCATGTAGTCGCGGCTGGTAGGTTGACCTGGGACGTGGGTTCAATTCCCACCGCCTCCACCATTTTTTATTGGCGTTCTAGGAGTTCTGTTGCCAAGACGGGACAACGACGGGGTATTGTTTTTGATGAAAACTGCCGTCCGCTTTACGCGTGAAAGTGTTCCACCTCTTCGAGCACGTTTACGCAAGTTATCCTGAACGCGACGCGAGGATTTATAGCGAGTTAATCTGACCACCAATCTGCCGAGCTATCAGTTCAAGTCGAGCTAACCATGCTCGCAGAGGCGTAACTGTTCGCATTATCCGTAAGAACAGAGGTTGCAATTAACCAACAAAATTCGCATACAGCCCGCCGTCATTTCATGAGTTTGTTTATTCCAGGTCAACGGTGGATCAGCGAGGCAGAGCCGGAGCTCGGGCTGGGCACCGTCGTGGAGATGCAAAATGGTCGCGTGCAAGTCAAGTTCGAGGCAGCCGACGAAACACGGATCTATACCACCGATCAGGCACCGTTGAAGCGCGTGCGTTTTCGCGTCGGCGACAAAATCCGCATGCAAACGGACAAGGAGTTCGTGGTCACTGAAGTCATTGAGCAGAACGGCTTGCTCATTTACGGCGGCGATAAACATCCACTGCCGGAAGCTGATTTAAGCGACCGCATCAGTCTTCAGGGACCACAAGAGCGTTTGTTAACGGGGCGCTTTGATATTTCGGCGACGTTCACGTTACGCCGGCGCACGTTGGAGTTTCTTCACCATATACGACAATCTCCGGTGCGGGGATTTGTGGGCGGCCGCATTGATTTAATTCCGCATCAGCTTTACATCGCGCAAGAAGTTGCGAACCGGCACGCGCCGCGCGTCATGCTGTCCGATGAAGTGGGTTTGGGCAAAACTATCGAAGCGTGCCTAATTCTCCATCGCCTGCTCTTGAGCGGACGCGCGAATCGAATCTTGGTTCTGGTGCCGGAATCGCTCGTGCATCAGTGGTTCGTCGAAATGCTGCGTCGTTTTAACGTGTGGTTGCATATCTTTGACGCCGAACGCTGCGCGTCCATCGAAGCTGGTGAATCGGGAGCGAATCCGTTTCTCGACGATCAACTCGTGCTGACCAGCATTGATTTTTTGGCGCGCGATTCAGTGCGGGCAAAACAGGCAGTCGAGGCGGGCTGGGACGTGCTCGTGGTAGATGAGGCCCATCATCTTGCTTGGTCAGAAGGCGCGCCGAGCCGTGAGTATCAGGTGGTGGAGGAACTCAGCCGTAAAGCGGAGGGACTTTTATTGCTGACCGCCACGCCAGAACAGTTGGGTGTAGAAAGTCATTTCGCCCGGCTGCGCCTGCTCGATCCTGATCGCTATCGTGACTTGGCGACGTTTCAGGCCGAGGCGAAAGATTATAAGGCTACGGCCGAAGTTGCGGAAAAATTGAACATCGCAAGCGAACTCCACCCAAAGGAGATCGCCGCGCTTCGCCGATTGCTGGCGCACGATACCGAGTTGGAACCGCGCCTTGTGGCCATCAGCGAAGGCAGCGTGGAAGCCCGACAAACTTTGCTCGAAAGTCTGTTGGATCTGCACGGACCCGGTCGCGTGCTGTTTCGCAACACGCGCGCAGGTATGAAAGGATTTCCGAAACGCACCGCTCGACTAGCTCGCCTGGAGGCTGGCGCGGCGGCGGAGCATTGGTTGGCTTGCGTCTCCACCGAGTTTGCCGAAGACGCTGGAGATGCCGGATTGCACACCTCCACCGATCTGGCTAAAGATCCGCGCGTGCTCTGGCTGGTGAAGCTGTTGTCGCAACTCGAGCCGCAAAAAGTCTTGTTGATCAGCCGCACGCTGGAAAAAGCCGAGGCACTGGACGAAGCGCTGCGCCGGCACCTGACCATTAAGACCGGCGTTTTTCACGAAGGTCTCACGCTCTTGCAACGCGACCGTAACGCCGCCTGGTTCGCCGAACCCGACGGCGCGCGGCTCCTGATTTGTTCTGAGATCGGTAGCGAAGGCCGCAATTTTCAATTCGCGCATCACCTCGTGCTGTTCGACCTGCCGCTGAATCCCGAATTGCTGGAACAGCGCATCGGCCGGCTAGATCGCATCGGGCAGAGCGAGGACATTCACATTCATGTTCCCTATCTCGCGCACAGTCCGCAGGAAGTTTTGGCCCGTTGGTATCACGAAGGTCTGAACGCGTTCGAAACCAATCTCGAAGGCGGCAACGAACTCTTGCGCCAGTTCGGCCGCGCCGTCCACGACCTCGCGCTCGAATTTGCCGTGGCCGATGAAACCGCTGCCGAGCAAGAACTGGGAGAGCTTCTCAAGGCGACCCAAGTCGCGCGGCTTAAAATTCGCAAACGTCTCGAACAGGGCCGCGATCGTTTGTTGGAATTAAATTCCTTTCGTCCCGCCACCGCGCAAAAAGTTATCCGCCAGATTCGCGAACAAGATCAGCAGCCGGATTTGGAAGATTACTTGCTCAATGTCTTTGATCATTTTGGAGTTCATATTGAGGAACTCGCGCCGCACACCTGGCAACTGAATCCCCTTGGCATCACCACGGATTCGTTTCCCTCCATGCCCGCCGAAGGCATGATCGCCACCTGCGACCGCCGACGGGCGTTGAGCCGAGAAGATGTGGGCTTTCTAACGTGGGATCATCCAATGGTCACCGGCGCCATGGAATTGCTGCTTGGTGCCGAAACCGGCAACTGCGCCTTCGCCGTGCTGCCAACGCCGAACGATCGAACGCTGCTGTTGGAATTTATTTTCGTGTTGGAAGTCATCGCCACCCCGCGCCTACATGCCGATCGCTTTCTGCCACCGACACCGGTTCGGCTCGTGATCAGCCACAAACTCGCGGACGTCACCGCAGCTTTTCACGATCCAGCTTGGGAGGCCAAGCTCCAGAAAGGTTCGCCTTACAAGCTGTTGGAAAATGTGGACATTGCCCAAAAGAAACTGCCAGCAATGATTGCGACCGCCACCAAGCTGGCGGAAGTCCAGGCGGTGACCCTGCGACAAGCCGCGCTGGATGAAATGAACCACTTGCTCGACCACGAGTTGCAACGCTTGCAGATGCTCCAGCAAGTCAACGATCACATCCGCCCCGAAGAAATCCAATTGGCCCGAACTCAACTAGCAGATCTGACCACTGCCCTGCAACAATCACGACTCCGATTGGATTCCCTGCGCCTCATCTGGAAAGGGCCACTCGAATTACTAAGTTGAACGGCGTTAAACGCTGGAGGTTCGTCCGATAAAATCAGCTCGCCGTGCTGACAAATTTCCTTGTTCGCCGCTTAGTGCGATTTACCCGCCAGCCTCTGCAATTTCAACCGGCGACTGCGCGGCACACGGCCACAGCGCGGCGCGCATTGAGGTGTTTCAACTTTATTGAATGACTTTGACGCATAAGCCGTAGCAACCGTGGGTGAATGCAACCACACAGAAGTTCAAAACAGCAGCGCCACATTCATGGCCCGCTGCCGGATTGAAACCGCGAAGAAATTTTTTTGATAAAAACGCCGAGACGCGTCAGGGTTTTGGCGCGATGCGCCACAGGGTGCCGTTGCCGTCCTCGGTGACGAGCAACGCGCCGTCGTGCGCCACGGTCACGCCCACCGGACGGCCCCAGACATTGCGGTCATCCGCGACGAAGCCGGTGAGAAAATCTTCATACCCGCCGGTGGGCACGCCGTGGTTCAAGCGGACGCGCGCAATTTTGTAACCGGTGCGCAGGTTGCGATTCCAGGAGCCGTGCATGGCCACAAACGCATCGCCTTGATACTCGGCGGGAAATGCGGCGACACCATTTGTCGCGGTATAAAAAGTCATTTGTAGCGAAGCCGAGTGGGCCTGCTCCATCACATCGGGAACCATCACCTGGCCGGCCAAATCAGGGCGCGCACCCGCATGGCGAGGATCTTCGTGATCGCCCAGGTAATACCAAGGCCAACCATAAAAGCCGCCTTCCTTCACGCGCGAAACATAATCCGGCACGAGATTGTCGCCCAAGCCATCGCGCTCATTCGTGGAAACCCACAGGTCGCCGGTCTCTGCGTTCACCGCGAGACCCACGCCATTGCGGATGCCGTTGGCGAACGGATGCAGTGGCTCATGTCCTTCCGGGTCCGTGACCAGAATTGCTGCGCGATGCGCTTCTTGTCCCCACGCGGCGCCCACACCATTCTCGGCTTCCCACGCGCGGATTTCTTCGGGCGTTTTTTTGCCCATTTGTTCGGCAACGTTCGAGCCGGAACCCACCGAGATGAACATCCGCTTGCCATCGCGCGAAAAAACCACATCGCGCGTGCTATGGCCGCCGGTGGTTTCGGACAACTTAGCCACGATGACTTCCGGTGCGTTGGTGGTTATCAAATCACCGTTGTGATAGGCAAAACGCACCACCGAATTATTGTTCGCCACATAAATCCATTGCGGATTCTCGCCCGGCGGATAAAACGAAATGCCGAAGGGACGATTCAAGCCTTCGACAAAAATTTGATTCACCGTCGGCGCGTCCGCGCCGTCGGTGGTGCGAATGATGCGGATACGATTGCGGCCGGTTTCGGCGATGAAGAGATCGCCATTCGGGGCCGTGCGCATCAGGCGCGGATTGCTTAAGCCTTTCGCAAATGTCTTCACCGTGAAACCAGCGGGCACCGATAAAAACGCGTTCGTCGGTTCCGGCACGACTTTCGGACCGTTGCCGGCGGCCGTAGTCGCATACGGCCTAGGCAATTCTTCCTCGATGAAGTGATGCTTTACGCCCGGAGCCTGACGCGGCCAATCGTTCGGATCGGTCCCGGCGTTGCTGGGCAGAATCACTTGATAATTGAGCGTCACGCCTTCGGGAATTTTCAGCGTCGAAAGATATGCGATGACATCGGCGCGGTTGGTGGCGTCGGGGATCGGCATGGGCATGATTGTGCCGGGCATCACGGCCATCGGGTTTTCTAAAAATTTAAACAGCGACTTCGCGTCCCAAGTCAGACCCGCGTCCGTCATCGCTTTGCTGTAATTAAAATGCGCGCTGGAACCGGCTTTGCGCCCGATTACGCCGGCCAGGCTAGGACCTTGTTTGATGATGACTGTGTTATTGGAACCCAAAACCGGCGAATGACAGACCGCGCAGGCGACTTGAAAGTAGGCTTGTCCGCGCGCGGCGTCACCCACCGGCTGGTCCTGCGCCGTCACCGTTCCGGCGATAGACACGCAGGAAATCATCACCAGAACGGTAGCTTTGACCGTGGTTGAAAAATCAAAATAAGTTGAGTGTTGCATGATTAATATTGGATAAGCTGGCGACTTAAGTTTTCAAATAGGCACCGGCACATTTTTAAATCAGGGTTACGGCAATTTAGTATCTTGCCGCCGCGCAGTAAAACAGTTTGCTTTGAAAGCTCAATAACAAGAATGCCGGGCACGAAGCTGTTTCCAGCCGCCCGCAATGCTCAACGATATTTGTGGTTCACGCGCGAATGGTTGCGGCGAGATTTGAAAACGGTTTCGGTTTTCTGTTTGTGCAGCCAGCGGAGAAACTTCTGAAAGCGCTCGTCCGCGCGGACTTTCTCCACCGTGTTGAAATCATCGCGCAGCTGGTTATGCGTCCAGGTCTTGTGGATGAAATCTTCGCAACTATGGCAGGTCGACGCGATCTCGCGTCCGCCCTTGCAGCGCGGCACGACGTGGTGGCCGCGCGTAGGGACTTTCCGCAGGCAAAAGACGCAGGTATCATCCATACGACTGTTTCAGGTTCATAAAAAAATAATCCGCCGCAAAGTGAAAAGGGTGACCCGCTAGGGTAACGCGTTCGGTTCTGCGGATTAAAAGTCCACGGCAGCACTTTAATGCTTGCCGGGCAAATTGGTGCTCGTGGCCGGATTCGCGCCGGCCCTGGCGACGCTCTCAACGCCGTGCCTCTACTAGTTGGGCAATGGGGTTTGCACTTCCGCTTGACGTGGCAGGCAAACCGGCTTTTCATTCTGGCATGAAACGAATTTTACTTTTAATTGTTATCGCCGCGCTGGCCCTGACCTCGCTGCGGGCACAGGATTCTGCCACGCAACAACAGTTGGATCAGTTGAGCGGACGCCTCCAGGATTTACTCGAGGGTCAAGCCCGACTGGGCAAACGGCTGGATGGCATGGACAAGGAAATTTCCGATTTGCGCGATAAGGTCAATACGCCGGTAGTCAATGATAGTCCGAGCCGCGAAGAGTTGCGCAAGCTCGCTAAGACCGTTCAGGAACTCGCCGAAAAACAGCAGGCGGACAAGGATCTTATCCTCGACAATATCAAACAGCTTGGCCGGGCGATGAGTGCCGAGCCGGCGACCTCGGGCAAAAAAAACAACAAAGGCGGCGGCAAAAAAACTGAGATAGCCAACGTTGAGGAGCCGGCCACGAGCAGCGGCCCATTGGTCGGCCACGAATATAAGGTTCAGCCGGGCGATTCGCTGGGTGTCATCGTCAAAGCCTTTCGTGACAAGGGTGTGAAGGTGACCACCTCGCAAGTGCTGAAAGCGAATCCGGGACTTGACGCGAACAAGCTTTACGTCGGCAAAGTCATATTCATCCCCGATCCGGCGGCGAAATAATTCTCAAAAAATAAAAAACTCCCGACTAATTCGAGTCGGGAGTTTTTTATTTCTGGCAACCGAAATTATTCCGCCGGTTCCACCGGGATTCTCATGTGGTAGAACGAGCGATACACAAACACGAGCGCGACGAGGAAACACACGGAGCCGATGATGATGGAGAGGTGTGAGTCGGGATTTTTTTTTTTCAATTCCACTGCGATCTCCACGGCGAGCAGGCCGAAGAGCGTGGTGAACTTGATGATCGGATTCATCGCGACGGAACTGGTGTCCTTGAACGGATCGCCCACGGTGTCGCCGACGACGGTCGCAGCGTGAAGCGGCGTGCCTTTTTTCTTCATGTCCACTTCGACAATTTTTTTGGCGTTGTCCCACGCGCCGCCGGCGTTCGCCATAAAAATCGCCTGGAACAATCCGAAGAACGCGATGCCGATGAGGTAGCCGATGAAAAAATACGGATCGAAAAACGGCAGGCCGAGCGCGAAGAAAAACACGACGACGAAGATGTTGATCATGCCGCGTTGCGCGTAACGAGTGCAGATCTCCACGACTTTTTTACTGTCGTCGAGCGAGGCGGTGTCCGCGTCGAGCTTCATGTTTTTCTTGATGAAGACGACCGCGCTGTAAGCTCCCGCGACGACGGCTTGCGTGCTTGCGCCGGTGAACCAATAAATCACCGCGCCGCCCATGAGCAGGCCGAAAATCACCTGCGGATTCACGAGGCTCAAGTGCGCGATGGCACCGCCGAACTCCTGTTCGAGCAGCATGATGATGCCGAAAATCATCGTGGTCGCGCCGACGACAGCCGTGCCGATGAGCACGGGTTTCGCCGTGGCTTTAAAGGTGTTTCCTGCGCCGTCACCTTTTTCCAATTCATGTTTGGCGTAGGCGAAGTTGGGTTTGAAGCCGAATTCTTTTTCAATCTCCGCGCTGATGTTCGGCTGCGCTTCGATGCGGCTCAATTCATAGACGGATTGCGCGTTGTCGGTGACGGGGCCGAAGCTGTCCACGGCAATCGTGACGGGAGCCATCGCGAGAAAACCGAACGCGACGAGGCCGAAGGCAAAGATGGGCGCGGCGAATTTGAATTGCTCTGGCATGAGCGCCATGAAGTCGGGCTGCTGCGAAAACAGATACGAGGTGAACATGAGGCCGAGGATGACGAGGCCCATCCAGAACGCGGAGAAATTTCCGGCGACAAGACCGGCGAGGACGTTGAGCGACGCGCCGCCGTGGTCGGAGGCGCTGGTTACTTCTTGGACGTGCCGCGACTTGGTGCTGACGAAAATTTTCGTGAACTCCATGATGAGCGCACCGGCCAGCGTGCCGCAGGCGATGATGGCGGAAAGAATCCACCAGAGATTGGTCAGCGGAATTGTTTGTGCCGTTCGCCCCAGCACACTTTCCGATATAGTGAAATCACCTAGCAAACACTTGCTCGCAATGAAACAAACGATGATAGAAATGATCGAGGTGATCCACACGAGGTCGGTGAGCGGGGCTTCCCAGTTAAAATCCTTTTTGCCGCCGTAACGCGCGTTCGCGAGAATTTTGTTAAGGTAAAAAGAAACAAGCGAGGCGACGACCATCAGGCTTTGAATCGCGAACAGCCACAAGAT
>JANYFN010000151.1 GCA_025362675.1 Limisphaerales bacterium
GCCGAGCGCCACGCCTTTCAAAGCATCGCGGTCATTTTTCGCGACGAGGTAACGCTGCACGAGCGTCTGATCGGCGGCGTATTTTTGCAGATAAAAAAACGCGCCATAAATGAGCATTACCCAGAAATTTCCGTTCTGCGCCAAGTTGAAATCAAAACTACCGAGGTTAAATTTTTGTTTCTCCGATGCGAGGTGAAACGCCGCACCCGCACCGCCAGGCATGATGAAAATCAAAACGCCCAATACGACAATCACGCCGGCAATCTTAACAATGCCTTGCAGCACTTCGGTCCAGATGACGGCTTCGAGCCCGCCGAGCAACGTGTAAAGGATCGTGACGATACCGACGCTGATGATGACGTTATATTTGTCCCAACCCGTCATGCCGCAAATCGCCGTGGTGATGGTGAACAACACGAAACCCATTTTCGAAAAATGTCCGGCGGTGAATGCTAATGCCGAATACGCCCGCGCAGCGTAGCCGAAACGTTTTTCAAAATACTCATACGCGCTCATGCCGACGGCGTGGCGGAAAAATGCGATCAACACCGTGCCGACAACGAGCAAAACGCCCAGCGCCATGAAGCCGGGCACGAGCTGGTTCCAATCACCTTTGAACGCCGCGCCGGGATACGCCACGAAGGTAATGCTGCTGATGATGGTCGCAAAAATGGAAAGCCCCATCGCCCAATGTGGGATGGCGCGGTTGGCCACGAAATAGGCTTCGGTGGTCGTCTGTCGCCGCGCGAAACGGAGGCCGATCCACGCCACCGCGACGAAGTAAATCGCGATGACGATGAGGTCGGGTGTGCGGAGGGAATTCATATCAGCGCTGCTCTTCCGCCAGCAGACCGTTCACAAATTTTCCGGAAAATTTCAGCGAGCCATCTTCGTTCCACAATTTTGCGGAGCCGTCAGCCACCAAGCCAAAGAAATTACGCTTCAAATCGCGTGCCTCGGGAAACGTGTTCCATTGCGATTCGGATTTCTTTTTTCCGTTCGGCCAATACTGCGTCCAAACCGCCCGATTATTTTTAAAATCATACGACCACGCCCAAAGTTTTTTGCCGTCCAACGACCAGAAAATTTCCGTGCCGGTTTTGCGACCGTTCTTGAAAGTGACTTGATGCTGCTTCGCACCGCTTTCGTAAAAATCCGTTTGCTTGCCGTCGAGCAAATAGCGCCCATTCGGGCAAATCCGCGCGCTCCATTGCGAACGGATTTTTCCGTTCGGATAATTTTCCAAAAACTTTTTCACCGCGCCGCCGGAATTTTCCGGCGCGATGTCGCCGCGGTCAGACCAAATCCACGCCTCGTTTAATTCATAGTGCAAACACGGCTGCGTGACCGTCGTCAAAATGTGGATGACGCCGTTCGCGCCTTGTCGCGACGTGACGTAACCGAGCGTGGGATGATTGGTGCGCTGGTTGCCGGGCAGTTGCACCGGCAGCGGTTTGATGTGCCACGACGCACCGTTGTTGGTTGAGAGAGCGACGAAACAATTATCACCAAACTTCCAATCTTTCGGCGCGGCGCGATCAATTTTGTGCAGATAAGAATCACCGACATAAAGCAAATTGCCGGACGCGAGCTTGATGAGCGAGGGCCGCTGCGCCGTGTTGAGCGGCGGAAATGCGGACGGAAAACTTTCGCCCCAACTCGCGCCGAAGTTGGTGGAAATATTTTGCGGCGACCAGCCATTCGTCGCGGCATTTTTGCCGCCGATGGAGAGCAACGTGCCTTTATCATCCAGCGGCACGATCACCGAATGTCGGCCGCCGGTGCGACCGGACATTTGCTGCCAATGAATTCCCTCATCCGCACTGCGCCAGAGAAAACTCGTGGCCTTCTCTCCGTCCATCGCAAAATAAATCGCGCCGTCCGCACCGCGAAACGCACTGTTGATAGGCTGCTCCGTGTATTTTTCAGCAAGCTGATTGAGTTGGGGAACAGAAAAATTCCACGTCGCTCCGTTGTTGGACGAGGTCGCCATTTTGAACGGCACGGCATCAGACAAATCGCGTCCGCCGCCGAAGAAACGGATTTTTCCGGCGTCATTCCAGAGCAAGCCGGACTGGTCGTTATAATTTTCCGTCTTAAAAAACAGTTCCGGCAAATCCCAATCCTCGGAGCCGTAGCGCAACCGCGCTTGCACGAACGAAGTTGCAACATCCGCCTCCGCCTTGCCCGGCGGCGTGCTGAAATAAACGGCGAGCGCATCGCCGTTCGGCAAAATCTCAAAGCCCGGCGAGTGATTGTGCGTGAACACATTCGTATCCATCCCGGTCAACACTGCGGAAAAATTCGTGGTGTTCGATGGTGGGATCGGCATGGCAAATCGCACTGTGAAATAAGGCTTTTTTGCGTCGGGGCCAAACTGCGCCGCAACGGAACTTTGCTTAACGGCCGATTGCGTGAACGGCAGTGAGCCGGAATTTTCGAGAACGAATTGAAATTGATTCGTCGCATCATGTGCAAAAACCTCCGCCCCTAAATCAAACCCGGCCGCCCGAATTTGGACGAGCCGATTTGTTTCCGCCGCCACCGCCGCCGTAAATAGCGACACGCCCGCCAACGTCACAAGGGCAAGTATTCTCGTGATTTTCAAATTCAGGCGGTTCGGTTGCAATGCCATGATTGGAGTCATTCAATCTACTTCATTTAACCAAAATGAGTCATGTTGGAAACGCCAAACCATTTGAGAAATATGCCAAAGCCGCCGCGCTAGTCAAAAACCGCTTGCATCTGTCAGGCGGGTGGCAATGCTTCTGGAAAGCACCCGGCACCATGAATAATGTTAAAATGAAAACGCCCACGCTCGGCGTCATCTACGGCAACCGCGATTTTTTCCCCGATCACCTCGTCACCGAGGCGCGCGCAGACATCGCCAAACTTTTTGAGCAGGTCGGCGTCAAAGCGATTCAGCTGGGCGAACAAGCTTCCAAACTTGGCGGCGTTGAAACGCACAACGACGCGCGCAAATGTGCGGAATTGTTTCGCAAACACGCGGGTGAAATTGACGGCGTGCTCGTCGTGCTACCGAATTTCGGCGATGAAAAGGGCGTCGCGGACACACTCAAAATGGCGAAGCTGAACGTGCCGATTTTGATTCAAGGTTATCCCGACGATCTGAGTCGTCTCGATGTTGCGCGCCGTCGCGATGCTTATTGCGGGAAGATTTCTGTCGCCAACAATTTGGTTCAGGCGGGCATCAAGTTTTCGCTGACGAACAAGCACGTTTGCCATCCGACTTCGGATAGTTTCGCGCTCGACCTGCAAAAATTTCTTGGCGTTTGCCGCGTGGTGAAGGGCGTTCGCGGCGTTCGCCTTGGCGCGGTTGGCGCGCGGCCCGGCGCGTTTAACACGGTTCGTTATTCGGAAAAAATTCTCGAACGCCACGGCATTAGTGTCACGACGGTTGACCTTTCGGAAATTCTCGGCAAAGCCACGAAGATGGATGCAAATGCCACCGCCGTAAAAAATAAATTGGCAGAAATTATTGGTTACGCGCCCGCGCCGGGCGTGCCGCCGGAAAAATTATTGCAGATGGCAAAGATGGGCGTTGTTCTCACCGACTGGGTTGAGGCAAATCACCTTGATGCGACGGCGATTCAATGTTGGACGAGCGTGCAGGAAAATTACGGCTGCAATGTCTGCACGTTGATGAGCATGATGAGCGAAAAATTCATGCCCAGCGCGTGCGAAGTGGACGTGACCGGCGTGCTCACCATGTATGCGATGCAGCTCGCTGGCAACACGCCCGCCGCGCTCGTGGATTGGAATAATAATTACGCGGACGACGATGACAAATGCGTATTATTCCATTGCGGCAATTGGGCAAAATCATTTTTGCCCGACATCAAAATTTCCAACGCGCCGATCATCGGCACGGCGGTTGGCGTGCAAAATACTTACGGCGCGCTCGACGGTCGCACGCCCGCCGGCCCGCTGACTTTTGGGCGCATCACCACCGCCGATGCGGATGGCAAAATCCGCACTTACGTCGGCGAAGGCGAATTGACCGACGATGTGTTGAAGACGTTTGGCAACCGCGCCGTCGCGCGCGTGCCGAAGTTGCAGAAGCTCATGCGCCATGTCTGCGCGCAAGGTTTTGAACATCACGTCGTGATGACGCAATCGAAGTCCGCTGAAATTCTGGCCGAGGCGTTTGGAAATTATTTTAGTTGGGACGTTTATCGGCACGAGGTAAAATCTATCGGGTGAGGTGTAACCGCGAATTAAGCGAACTACACGGAATGGAATCGGTTGGAAGAAACGCAAAGAATCTCAAACGTAAATGACGCCGGAAGAATTCGATAGCCTTGCAATCTTCGTAGCTGTTGTAGAAGAGCTGCGAAGAGAGCCTTTTTTTTCTGAAGATAATCATGATAAAATGGTTGGTGACAGTGCAGTTTTTTGCCACCCGATGTTTCTGAAATCAGCGGTATTGCCCTTTCGGAAAATTTGGATGAATTCGGAACGGTGTGCTTTTGTAAAACGTGACCATAAGACAGGCAAACTCAAAGACGATGGAATTCGGGAATTAGTGTTTAGAGAGTTCCCAGAACGAGTGTTTGTCGAAGCATACCGGGAACGGTTTTACGATATGTTTGATGGTCAGCTTGACACCTCTTTCGGTTACGGGTGGGCGACAGAAACAAAGCGGGAAGTTATCAACCTCTGGCTAAATACACAAACGGCTCATACTGGTCCAATGGATTATACGAACAAGAAGAACCATGAGTTTGATTTGGCAGATTTCAATACACGTGACGCGAGGATTGGTCGCGAAAAGTTTGAATTCCTGTTTCGATCAAGCATTGGCACTGTCGGCTGGTATTACATCGCATTTGAAGAAGCGCTGGCGTTTCCGCTATTTAGGAAGCTTCGAGACGAGCAAGGTATGAAGCCCAGCTTTGAGGCAGACATGGCGCTCAAATACAACCCGTATCCTAGTTCCGACTACAAAATTGTTTTTGATGATGTGTTTTGGCATTTGAACCGTGAAACACCAGAAGAAACTTTTGACCGGCTTCTGTTACGGCAACGTTTTAGCGGCGTGCGTGCTTTTTTGCGTGCGGTATTTCCAAAAAAATCGGAAGCCCAAGCACGTGTCGGCGAACTCGATTCGTTAGACGCCATACTGAAAGCATCTGAAACAGTCGTCTTGGATGGCAATTCCGTTCCAAGTGGGGGACTCTTGTGCCGCTCTGCCACGAATACAGGTTACGGACACGCGCTTGAACGAATTTTTTTTGATTTTTACCAAGGCCGAAAAGTGCGCTTTCAGGATGATTCGAGAGAAGTGTTAAGCCGTAGTTACCTTGAATTCCGTGCCTGTTTTCTTAAAGAACGGAAACAACAGCGGCAGCCAGACAAACCGCAAGGTTGGTGAATGAATTTAACACCATGACCGACCAAGACCTCCAACTCAAAGCGATTCACCTTCGCAAAAAAACGCTCGAAGCGATTTACGACGCAGGCGCGGGTCACACCGGCGGTGGACTTTCGTGCCTCGACATTTTGAACGCGCTTTACAACCGCATCCTCAACGTGTCGCCGGAAACTTTCCGCAGCGCGACGCGTGATCGCTACGTTCAAAGTAAAGGCCATTCGGTCGAGGCGCTTTACGCGGTGCTCGCGGATCGCGGATTTTTTCCCGAAGCGGATTTGAAAACCATCTGCCATTACCAATCTCATTACGTCGGCCATCCGACGCGGCACATTCCCGGCATCGAGATGAACACCGGCGCGCTCGGCCACGGTTTGCCGATTTGCATCGGCATGGCGCTCGCGGGCAAAATGGATTCCGCGTCGTATCGCGTCTTCACCTTGCTTGGCGATGGCGAACTTGCGGAAGGTTCAAACTGGGAAGCTGGTCTCGCCGCCGCGCATTACAAACTCGATAATTTGACCGCCATCATTGATCACAACACGCTTCAGATTTCCGGCCACACGCACGACGTGATGAGCAACGAACCGCTCGACGAAAAATGGCGCGCGTTCGGCTGGGCCGTGAAAGTCGTGAATGGCCACGATTACACCGCGCTCACCGAAGCGTTGAGCCAACCCGCTGAACTCGGCAAACCAACGTGCATCATCGCCAACACAACCAAGGGCAAAGGTGTGAGCTTCATGGAAAACGTCGCCAAGTGGCATCACGGCGTGCCGAGCGACGCGGAGTTGAAACAGGCGTTGAGCGAACTAGATTTGGCCGAGGCAAAATTGAAGGAGGCCAAATGAGCGCGCCCGCCCCTTCCATGTTCACGCCCGCCGCGAAGGCGATGGCGGAAAAACTCGGCCTCAAAATGGGCCGCACCAACCTTGAAGAATTTGCCGCGACGCTTGAAGAATTGGCGAAGGCGAATCCAAATATCATTGCGGTTACAAGTGATTCGCGCGGCTCGGGCAAGCTCGCGCCATTTGGAAAAAATTTACCGAAGCAAATCGTCGAAGTCGGCATCGCGGAACAAAACCTCGTCGGCATCACGGCGGGACTGGCGGCGTGCGGCAAAAAATCTTTTGGCGTTTCGCCCGGCTGTTTTCTCACCGCGCGTTCGCTGGAGCAGATTAAAAACGACATTTGTTACTCCGATGTTCCGGCAGTGCTTATCGGTATCAGTTCCGGCGTGAGCTATGGCGCGCTCGGCACGACGCATCATTCGCTGCACGACCTCGCCGTGCTGCGCGCGATCAACAATCTCACGATCATCGTTCCGGCAGATAATTTTGAATCGCGTCAGGCAATCCTCTTTGCGGCGCAAGCGAAGAAACCTGTGTTCGTCCGCTTCGGCAAAGCCGCGATGTTCAACCTGCACAAACCGGAAACGAAATTTGAAGCCGGCAAAGCGATTCAGTTGCGCGACGGAAATGACGTGGCCTTCATCGCCACGGGTGAAACGGTCGTTCACGCGCTGCTCGCCGCCGGACAACTGGCCGAACGCGGTTTGAACTGCCGAGTGATTTCCATGCACAGCATCAAGCCGCTCGACAAGGAAGCTATCTTGAAAGCCGGTCGCGAATGTCGCGCCATCATCACCGTAGAAGAGCACATGGTTCACGGCGGTCTCGGCGAAGCGTGCGCGTCGGTATTGTTGCAAGGCGGCGTCAGCAAACCGTTTCGCATCGTGGGCATTCCCGATGAAGAAACCGTTCCCGGCGCGCAGGCGGACATCTTCCGACATTACGGCATTTCGATGGAAGGCTTGAGCGA
>JANYFN010000220.1 GCA_025362675.1 Limisphaerales bacterium
AAAGCCGTTGGCTCCAGTGATGTGTTAGGCATCCGGGTCATAGTAAACTACCAACTGTCGCTGCTGCATTGGCGGCGATGTCAAAAAGCACAAGCTCGTCCGGCTGTGGCACAAGATGCGCCGACTCGCGATTCCATTTGGCGAGTGCTGGAAAATGTGGGCGGAACGCCTCGAAAAACTCTCGCCGCTTCTGCTCTGAAGCTGCCGCAATGAACGCCTCAAGCTCGACATCATCGCTGATGCTCCACTCTCTCGCCAGCGGAAGCAACGGCAAAACCTCTGGCGGAATCTTCGACTCGTCAATCACCACTTCGGGAATGTCTGAATAGCGAGATGTAATGGTCATAAAATAAGTGCGCGCTAGGATGCCTAACGACCAAGAACTGAGCCACGGCCACGGAAACCGTCCGTGAACCGGCGACCGCAGCGCCAACCCGAAGGCGTAAAAGCCGTTGGCTCCAGTGATGTGTTAGGCCACATGGTCACAATCTGTAACATGATGAAATGCTCCGCGAACTCTCGTCAGAACTTCCGGCTCCGGCGAGAACACCTCGTAAAACGAACTATCCACGGCTCGAATGACAATCCACGGCGATGCACTGCCCTGCTCAAAAGCTCGAAACTCGCCGTCAATAATCTGAACGAGATTACGCGCTATGCGACTCAACTGCTCACCAGAAATAAAAGTCTGGCCGTCGGCCAACTCATCTAACTCTCGCTCCGCCTCGCCTGTCTCCTTTCCGGTCGCCCAAACTTCGGAGGCTGTCCAACGGGACTGAATCACTCTCTCACCGAACAGGTCGAGAACGTGCTGCAAATCTACTGCGAGATAACGCCCGCTCTCAACCATGTCTCGAATCGTGATGCCTTGCATATCGTGCGCGAATGTGGCCTAACAGATAGATGGAGCAACAGTTTTGATGTTTATCACTTTCATCGTGAGCGACGTTAAATCCAAGTTTTAGGCTTATTCAAAAAGGGGTTTATGAAAACCTTCAAGTGATTATTGAAATGGAAAAAACGACGGTTAGATTATTTCACTTCTTCGGCGTGAGCTTCAAAACTTCGGCGCGCATTTCTTTGCCGGCTTTGAATTTTACCATCGCGCGGGCGGGAATGGGCACATCGGTCTCGGGCTTGTTCGGATTGCGCCCCACGCGCGGCTTGCGGATTTTGACATCGAACACGCCGAAGTTGCGCAGTTCTACTTTGTCGCCCTTGGCGAGTGACTCGCCGATATAGTCCAGAGTTTTTTGCACAACGTCATAGACCTGCGTCTGAACTAGACCGGTTTCTTCGCTGATGCGCGTAACGAGGTCGCGTTTGGTGAGGGTCATAAGGGTGGATGGGTTAGGCGGTGACGGAAAAATAACCAAAGAACGCTCCCACCCAGCCGGCGTGGAAGGTTCCAAGAAAAGAAACTTCATTGTTTCTCATGCAAACTATGAATCAGGATTTATGGTTGGTTGTCGAGAAAAAAACGCACTGTCCCCCCGAAGCCTTCGAATTTAGCCGGGATTCAAGCAACCTGCCGGCAAAGTCGCGAGCGAACTGGGCGGCAGATGTTTTGGCGGCAAATCTTCGGACCAACGCTCAAAAGAATGGATTCTTGACTATTTCTTCACCCACGGTGGTGAGTGGGCCGTGGCCAGGACAAAGCAACGTTGCTGCGGGCAGGGTCAAAATTTCTTCGCGAATTTTTTTTCGCGCGATTTCCCATTGGCCGTTACCATTACACATGGAGCCGGCCAAAATCGTGTCGCCCACGATTGCGGCGGTCGCGACGTTTTCCGGCCAACCGTTGATCAGATAGGTGACGCCATCATCCGCGTGTCCCGGCGTCAGGCGATGCGTAATGCTGAGCGCACCGAGTTGGACGGTTTCGCTCGGGTGATTGCGCTGGGCAACTGGGGCGCCGGGCGAACTGCTGTGCAGTTGCGCCGTCGGCCAGGCGGCGCGAAATTTCGGCAGCGCCTCAACGTGATCCCAATGTGAGTGAGTGATGAAAATATGACGTAACAGCAAGCGATTTTCTGCGAGACAGGCGAGCACCGGTTGCGGTTCAATACCGGTATCAAAGAGCGCGGCCTCGCGGGTGGCGGGATCCCAGACGAGATAACAATTCACGGTCAAACCCTCGCCGCTGGAAACAAACTGACGTAGTTCGCACCAGCGGGTCAAATCGGTTTTGGCAGGCAGCCAGCCCTTTGCAATACCTTGTAATTTTTCGGGCGCGAGGCCGAGGGCTTGGGCGAGCGCGGCGAGATTTATTTTTACCGGCAGCTGGCCGCAATCTTCCAGCACCGCGAGGGCCGCTTCCGTTATTTGTGCAGCTTGCGCGGCGGCACCAGACGTGAGGTCAGACATCATCCGTGCTTTGCGGATGATGTCGCCCAGATGATCTTCGAGTATCATAGGGAGAACTTACCGGAAATTTTTGAGCGGGCAAGCATACCGCTTGTAGTGCCGCTGAAAAATTGCTAGAGATAGCTCGTGTTCGGGTTTAAAAAAAACAAAGAACGCGAAAGATATTATCTTTTGCCTGGGCAGGGTGGGCGCAACCATATCCGGAAACAAAGGCAGTTACTGGCTTGGTCAGTGTTGGTGGGTTTGCTGCTGGCCGGGTTACTGACCTTTTTCATGTGGTATTTCTCACGGGTGCATAGGTGACCGGCCTTGACCGTTCGCACTTCATTGTTAACATGGTCTCTAATTCGATGAAAACTTTTCGGTGCTTCCTGATGCTGGCGATGTTCTCGCCGGCGATTCTGCGTGCGGACGTGGCTGACGGCGTGAAAGCCGTGGTCAACGATCGCGTGATCACGTTCGCCGAGGTCGAAGACTACACGCGGCCGGCCGCCGAAGCTTTGCGCCGCCAATACGCCGCCCAACCAGAAGTGTTCCAGCAAAAATTGAAGGAGGCGCTCGACGACAGCTTGGAGCAACTCGTGGATCGCGCACTGATATTGCATTACTTCGAAACTGAGGGTTACAAATTGCCCGACAGCTTCGTGGATCAAATGGTTCAGGAACGTATCCGTGAGAAATTCGGCGACCGCGTCACGCTCATGAAGACCTTGCAGGCGCAAGGAATGACCTTTGAACAGTTCCGCAAACAGTTGCGCGAACAATACGTGGAATCCGCGCTTCGCAACCAAAACGTCCAGCGCGAAATCACCATCTCGCCGTTCAAGATTGAATCTTATTACCAAGCGAATCAGGAAAAATACAAACTGGAAGATCAAGTGAAGCTCCGCATGATCGTCCTGACCAAAACGTCGCCGGACGATACGAACGTCCTGGAAATCGCCCGTGAAATTAAAATAAAGGTCAAGGAAGGCACCCCGTTCACAGAAATGGCGGCCGTTTATTCGCAAGGTTCACAGCAGCACGCGGGCGGCGACTGGGGTTGGGTTGAGCGTTCAGTTCTCCGCAAAGAACTCGCCGATGTCGCCTTCAAACTTACGCCCGGACAGACCAGCGATCCCATTGACACGCCCGAAGCGACTTACTTCATGCTCGTCGAGGAGAAAAAACCGGCGCACTTCCGTCCGCTCTCCGAAGTCCGTCCCGACGTGGAAAAAACTCTCAAGGTGCAAGAACAGGCCAAGCTCGAAAAAGCGTGGATTGACGGCCTCAAAAAGAAAACTTTCATCCGCTATTTTTGAAACGTGATGCGTGATGCGTGATGCGTGAATCCGCTTATCACGCCTCAAGCATCACTCGTCACGATGAAAAATTGGCTCGGCATTTCCCTCGGCGACGTCACCGGCATCGGCCCCGAAGTCGCCCTTAAAGCCATCGCCGCCGAAGCTGCGGTTGATGACGCAAAATATCTTCTCATCGGCGACGAAACAGTTCTCACGCAGCTCAACGAAAAACTGGCGCTGAATCTGCCGTTGAAAAAATTCTCCGGTCACACGGATAGCGGCAGATTTTTTTATATCAATACGCTTTCAGAATCGTTGCCTGAAAGTTTAACCGCCGGTTCCCCGCTTGCCGCGCATGCCGCCGTGGCCGCGTTGCGCGAGGGCGGGCAACGCTGTCTGCGCGGCGAACTCGCCGCGCTCGTCACTGCGCCAGTGAATAAAGAAGCCATCATCCGCGCCGGCCACAAATTCGTCGGTCAGACGGAATTTCTCTCCGAACTCGCCAACACCCAGCGCACCGCGATGATGTTGCTTGGCACGGATGAACGCGGGCGCTGGCTCCGCGTGGCGCTCGCCACCGTCCACATTTCCATCAAGTCGGTTCCCGAAAAATTGACGGCGCAAAAAATTACGCTCGCGATCGAACTTGCCGCGCAAGCTTGCCGCGACTTGGGTTTGCCGCGCGCGAAAATTGCCGTTGCCGGTTTAAATCCGCACGCTGGCGAAGGCGGAGAATTTGGCGACGAAGAAATCACCACGATCGCACCGACAATTCGAGCGATGCAAAAAAATGGCTTTGATGTCGTCGGCCCATTGAGCGGCGACACGGTTTTTCACTATGCGCTGCAAGGGGATTTTGATGCCGTCGTGGCGATGTATCACGATCAAGGGCTCGCGCCGCTGAAAGCCGTCGCGTTTGATAGCGGCGTGAATTGGACGCTCGGCCTCCCCTTCATCCGCACCTCGCCCGATCACGGCACGGCCTACGACATCGCCGGCAAAGGCGTCGCCAATCCCGGCAGCATGATCGCCGCGATTCGATTGGCAAAACAGTTGGCGCGAAATAAAAAATCAGCGTGAACCACCAACTGTTTTTCGCGTGACTCGATGAGCATCTGGCCCGCCATCGTCGCTTTCGCCATCATCATCGGCCTGTGCTGGATTCTGGAGAAATTTCTTAAGGCTCCACCAACGACCGGACGCTACGCATCGTTGGACGGTTTGCGCGGCTACCTCGCGTGTGGCGTGGTCATCCATCATGCCGCCGTGTGGTATTTTTTCCTGCGCAACGGCAAATGGGAAGCTCCGCCCTCGCGTTTTTACACCAACATCGGTCAAGTCAGCGTGGACTTTTTCTTTATGATCACGGCGTTTCTGTTCATGTTGAAAATTTTGCGCGGACGTTCCGAGCCAGTGAAGTGGCCGGAACTTTATCTGTCGCGCGTCCTGCGTTTAGCCCCGCTGTATTTTTTCTCAATGCTCCTGCTGTTCCTGACGGTGGGAATTTTGACCGGCTTTCATTTGCACGAATCCGCCGGACTGCTGGCGCGCAATGTGGTGCGCTGGTGCTCGTTTTCAATTTACGGCGAACCCGATCTCAACGCGTTGCCGATGACGAAAATCATCAATGCCGGCGTGGCCTGGACGCTGCCGCTGGAATGGATGTTTTATGGCGCATTGCCGCTGCTGGCGGTGTTGGTGGGCAGCCGCGCCGTTCCAAAAAGTTTCCTCATCGGCAGTCTTTTGGTAGTGGGCTGGATGCTGCATCTGGCGCGGACGGACTTGCATCTAGCCGCTTTTGGCGGCGGCATCTTGGCGGCATTACTGGTGCATTTTGAATTGACGCCCCGCTGGTTGCGCGGAATAAGCGGTTCCATCGTGGCCGCAGCCGCACTGGCGCTGGCATTTGTCTGGGGAGAAAATGCATTTCAGGAACGCGCCGTCGCCCTGCTCACCATCGCCTTCGTCATCATCGCCAGCGGGAACACATTTTTTGGCGTGCTGGCCTGGCCGTGTTCGCGATTTCTCGGTGAGTTCACTTACAGCATTTATCTGCTGCACGGCTTGATTTTATTCTGGTTGTTTCATTGCGTGATCGGCAGCCAACGAGCGGCGGAATTTTCAATGCCCACACATTGGCTCGTGATCTGGCTCACCATCCCGGTGATTCTGCTGGTGAGTTGTCTGACCTTTCACTGGATTGAAAAACCGGCCATGGAACGAAGCGCGGCGGTCGGCAGTTGGCTTCGCAAAAAATTTACCAACTGAAACCGAAGGCGAAATTCCCGCACAGTTTCAGCGTCCAATCAACTCTTTGACCTTCGCACCGATGTCGCCTTGTTTGACGAGCGATTCGCCGACGAGAATCGCGCCCGCGCCGCACGCCTGCACGCGCTGCACATCCGCGCGGCTGTGGATACCGCTCTCGGCGACGAGCAGTGATGCCTGATGCGTGATACGTGTTGCAAGTTTTTCCGTTGTGGCCAAATCTACTTTGAACGTTTTCAGATTTCGGTTGTTCACGCCAATGAGTTGCGGAGAAATTTTCAGCGCGCGTTCCAGTTCTTCCTCGTCGTGGACTTCCACGAGCACGGCTAGCCCGGCTTCGGTGGCGAGCGTGTGAAATTTTTCCAACTGCGCGTCCGTCAAAATGGCGACGATGAGCAG
>JANYFN010000064.1 GCA_025362675.1 Limisphaerales bacterium
GGCATCGCGACTTCGACGGTGTCAGGCAGATTCAAAATCATTTTGCGCTGCGTCGGCTGCCACACGTCTTTGACGGCTTCGGAAATTTCCTTCGCGTATTCCACTTCCGTCATGCTGAAACTTTCCGGCGAATACTGGAGCATCACTTCCGTGCTTGTTTCCGTGAGCCGATGCAAACGAGCTTTAATCATCTTTGCGCCATTCACTGCGATGGCTTTGATCTCATCCTTCGACTTCCCGAACACGACGCGACGCTGCGCGGGCGAGGTGGAATTATACATGTGGATGATGACGCGTTTCGCGCCGATCAATGACTCGACGGTGCGTTCGATCAAATCCTCGCGCGCCTGCACGAGCACTTGCAACCACACATCATCCGGCGCGTGGCCTTTTTCGATGAGCAAACGATTGAAGGCAAATTCCGTGTTCGACGCGGAAGGAAAACCAACTTCGATTTCCTTGAAGCCGATCTTCACCAGCGTCTGAAATAATTCGAGCTTCTGCGAAATATTCATCGGCACGGCGAGCGCCTGATTGCCATCGCGCAAATCCACGCTGCACCAGCGCGGCGCGTGCGTGAGGACGCGGTTGGGCCATTGGCGTTCCGGCAAGTGGATGGGCGGGAACGCACGATATTTTTTCGACGGATCTTTTTGCATGGTGTCTGGCTCTCGTATTATTGCCGTCCAGCGGTGTAGTTAAAACAAAAAACCCACCGCCGCTCGGCAGTGGGTTTGAATAAATTCTCGTGAACAAATCAAAACCCGACTGCCGCGCTGGTCAGCAGCGCGTTCGTAAGCAGCAGGTTTAAATTCGTCTTCACGCGCCAACCCTAGCTCATTTGTTTTGTGTTGTCACCGGCAAAATTGTTGAATGAACAAAATGACGGGAACAATGAAACCAATCTCGGACACTTCCAGCGCGCCGCGCCGTTCACCCGAATGGTTTTTGGCCGTGGCTTTGACCGCTGCGATCGTTCTGCTGCACGGATATTTTCTGACCCGGGCCGGTGGCCTCTGGCGCGATGAAATCAATTCCGTCAGCATCGCGCGCGGCGGTTGGTCGCAGATCGGGCAGGATTCATTTCCATTTTTATTTCCTACCTTGCTGCACGTTTGGATCGCTCTGGGCTTGGGCGGAACTGACTTTGGTCTGCGGATTTTCGGTGCGTTGGCGGGCTTGTCGCTCACCGCCGCTTTTTGGCTCGTCGCCTGGTGGCTGCGCCGGTTACCGCCACTGTGGTCGCTCGTGTTGGCGGCGTTGAATGCGTGGGTGATTTACTACGACACGTCGCTGCGCGCCTATGGTCTTGGCAGCGCGATGATTGCGTTGTGTGGCGGTGCGGCGTGGAATTTTCTCGAACGGCCAGGTCGAAAATCCTGGGTGCTTTTTGCGCTCACCGCCATTTTGAGCGTGCAGACACTCTATCAAAATACCGCACTCGTCGCGGCCATCTGCGCGGGTGCTTGCGCGGTTTGCGTTCGACAAAAAAAAATCAAACTCGGGGTTGGAATATTTCTCGGTGGACTTGTGGCGGCAATTTCCCTGCTGCCTTACGCCCACAGCATCTGGGGCATCACGCGATCAAGCGTGCTAGTGCGCACTGATTTCAACTATCGCAACGCCATCACCGATCTCGGCACGCTGTTGGCGTTTCCGCTCGCACAATTTTTCTGGGTCTGGTCGGCGCTCGTCGGCTGGGTGGTGCTGCGAGCCGTCGTCGGTTTATTTCCTAAGTGGCTCGATGACCGCGCGATCTTTTCCGCCGTGACCCTCGTCGTCGGATTTTTCACCTTCATGATTTTCCTGCGCGCGGCGAACTTCTTTGTGCAACCGTGGTATTTTTTGCCATTGCTTGCCTTGGCGGCGGTATCGCTGGAAAACTCACTCCCACGCCTCGCAGGAAAATTCCGCTCGCTGCTTTGGGGCGGCGTGCTGGCCACGGCGCTGGTCTCTGGATGCTTCGCCGTCCGCGTTTTGGACTATCGTTTCACCAATCTCGATACGCTGGCGAAAAAAGTTTCTGCTGCCGCGCAGGAAAAAGATTTTGCCATCGTCAAACGCTGGACCTTCGGCATCACCTTCGATCGCTATTTTGATCACGCTTGCAATTGGACTACCATTCCGCCGGTGGCCGATCACACGCTCCATCGTTACGACCAGTTCGCAGCCGCGATGAAGAATTCCAACTGCATGGTTCCCGTGCTGGCAAAAGTCGCCGTGGCCTTGCGCAGCGGTAATGCCGTTTGGATTGTTGGCAACGTGGACTTATCGGCCAACACAAATTCGCCCACTACCTTTACCTCCGGCAATTGGAGCGATCAGACCGGCTATGAATTCAATAATCAGCTTAACAATTATCTCAGCGAGCATGGACGGGAAATTCAATGTATCGCCGCCGGCACCAATGATGACGTGAATTTTAACGAACGCACCGCGCTGTTCAAAGTGAGCGGGTGGAAAGAGTCGCCCTAGACTTTTTGCTGGCCGGCTTACTTAAAAAATAATTTCGGTTTCGCCAGCCCCAGCTTCGCGAGACGAAACTTCATTCCGGTTGCCAGACAGCCAATCCCATATTTGCAACTGCGACTGAAATTGATGGAAGAGGCTTCCTTGAAATATTTCGTCGGACAGCTCACTTCGCCGATCGTAAAGCCGTGCCACAAAATCTGCGCGAGCATCTGGTTATCGAAAACAAAATCATCCGAGTTGCCCGCGAGAAAGGGTTCCAGTTTCACAAGCAATTCGCGCGAGAACGCACGATAGCCGGTGTGATACTCCGACAGCTTCGCACCTAGCAAAATATTTTCCGCTGCCGTCAGAAAACGATTCGCCACATATTTCCACGGCGGCATGCCGCCTTGCAGCGAGTAGCCGCCTAGAATGCGGCTGGCGAGCACGCACGCGTGCAACTCATTCGCGATGATCGAAGCCATCGCCGGAATCAGCTTCGGCGTGTATTGATAATCTGGATGCACCATGATGACGATGTCCGCGCCCGCTTCGAGCGCGAGGCGATAACACGTCTTCTGATTGCCGCCGTAGCCAGTGTTTTTTTCGTGGACGTGAACACGCACGCCGGGCAATGACGACGCCACCTGCACGGTGTTGTCGCGGCTACGATCATCCACCAGAATGATCTCGTCCACGATGCCTTGCTGCTGCACCTCGGCGACAGTTTGCATTACGGTGCGCGCCGCGTTGTAAGCGGGCATGACAACGATGATTTTCTTTTGGAAATACATTCTAGCTCCCGTCATCGTGCCGCAACGGAATAATTCCAGAAAGCGAAAAAACCATTTCCCTTTTGCGGTCTGACTGTTAAACCCAGTTCAACAACAGAGAATTTTTTATGCCCAAACGCAACTGCCACCACTGCGGCGTCCAGTTTGAAATGCCCGATGCCAACATCGGCGAAGATTTTCCGTGCCCCGTCTGCGGCAAAAACATCATGGTGCCGCCCGACGAAATTCTCTATCGCAAGAAAATCAAACTCACCGTCGAAGCTCCCGTCATAGATATTTGGGACGCCGCCCGCATTGCCGCCGTCGCCAAGCAAATTATCGCCAACACCCAGACCGTCATCGTTGGCAAAGAACCACAGGTCACGCTCACCGTCGCCGCGCTGTTTGCCGAAGGACATATTTTGTTTGAAGACGTTCCCGGTGTCGCCAAGACCATGCTCTCCCGTGCTGTGGCGAAGAGCGTTGGTTGCTCCTTCAAGCGCATCCAATGCACGCCGGATTTGCAGCCGGAGAATGTCATCGGCGATTACATTCTTGATCCCACCACCGGACGTCCTGACATCCGCTTTGGCCCCATTTTTGCGCAGATGGTTTTGGTAGATGAAATCAATCGCGCCAGTCCGCGCACGCAAGCCGTGATGCTCGAAGCCATGGGCGAAGGCACCGTGTCCATGGATAAAACCACCTATCGCCTCGAACGCCCGTTCATGGTCATGGCCACGCAGAATCCGATTGAACAGGAAGGCACCTTTCGTCTGCCCGAAGCGCAGATGGATCGCTTCCTACTGCGATTGAGCATCGGCTATCCCGACGCTGCCGAGGAAAAAAAGATGTGCGAACGCGTGCAGACGCAGCACCCGATTGACACCTTGCAAGCCGTGAGCAACGCGGAACAAATTCTGAAATGCCAGCAAGGCGTGCGCGAAATCAAAGTGCCCGCTGAACTCACCGAATACATTATCCGCCTCGTCCGTGCCACGCGCGAACATCCGGCGCTGCGTCTCGGAGCCAGCCCGCGTGGTTCGCTGGGACTCTTTCACATGGCGCAGGCGCTCGCTGCGATTGCCGGCCGCGACACCATCCAACTCGAAGACATCCGCAGCGTGGCCGAAGTGGTTTTGGGTCACCGCCTGCTGGTCCGCACCGAAGCGCGAAAAGATTATCCCGATGGCTGCGCGGTGGTGCGGGAAATTTTGGCGAAGCAGTAAAAACTCTGCTTGAGAAAAAGCGCGCCAGGCATTACATAACACGCATGAAATTTGCAGAACGCATCACCTTCAATCCCAACCAATGCGGCGGACGCCCCTGCATCCGGGGAATGCGTATTCGCGTCAAGGACGTGCTGGATCTGCTGGCCGCGCGCGTGCCGGAAGCAGAAATTCTGGCTGACTTTCCCTACTTGGAAACCGACGACATTCAGGCCTGCCTTGAATACGCCGCACAGGAAATTGATCATCCCGTTCTCATCGCTGCCGGGCAATGAAGATGAAATTCTTGGTTGATGCCCAACTGCCGCCTGCGCTCGGACAGTGGCTGCGCGAACAAGGACATCCAGCCGAACACGTCGCCGAAGCTGGCTTGCGCGAGGCCGAGGATTCTCCCATCTGGCAATATGCGCTGGAGCAAAATGCCGCTCTCCTGACCAAAGACGAAGACTTTGCGGGACGCGTCCAACAGAGCCAGAAAACTCCGGTGATCGTTTGGTTACGGATTGGAAATTGTTCCAACCGTGCCCTGCGCGAATGATTTTTCCCGCTGCTGCCGGATGTGCTGCGCGAAATAGAATCTGGCCAGCGGTTCATAGAAGTGCGCTGACTCAAATCAATTAACGCGCCGAGGCATCCGTCAATACACCAGCACCAGCACCGCCGCCGCCTGTGCCGACTTCACCACGTCCTCAAACGATTCCTCTTTCGTGTTCGGCTCCTTGAGTTTGCTCGCCACGTCCGGGACGGATTCCAGGAAGCTCAAGAGCAGGCTGCGCTTCACCGCGTAATTCACATTCTCCGGCAGCGCGCCCGTGGCGTCCAGCGCCGCCCGCGCGCTCAACTTGGCCGCGACGATGCCCACCACGTTCCCGTGCGCCTCCACCAGCGCCCCGCCCGAATTGCCCGGCTGCACCGGCACGCTGATCTGGAAATAACGCGGATCATCCGCCGCGCCCGCCAGCGACGCGATTTCCCCCTTGGCCAGCTTGGGCGAAAATCCTTGCAGCCCCGCAGCCACCAGTCCCGCAGGGCCGACTGATCGGGCGCGCACTGTTTCCACCGTCGCCGATTTTTTTTGAAAACCTCGGTCGTCCCTGCGGGACTTAAAATCTTTGTGGCTTTTTCCCGGCATTAAAATGCCGGGCTATTGTCATGGCGTCGCTCCGCGACTGGAAAATATCCGCGTTGCGCCTGCTCCCGGAGCGCGGCTGTGTCACGGCGACCAGCCGCAGCCACGTCCGAAAATAGAACCGGATAAAATTTTCCCAACGCTTCCGGCTTGGCGCAGCCGCTGCGACTGATCCCGCTGCGAGACACCGTCGCGCTCCACGGCTACCCTTGCCGCTCGTAATTCAAAATCGAGAGGCAATAAATCGCCGCCGTCTCCACGCGCAGGGTGAGTTCACCCAAGGTGATAGGCCGCGCGCCGGCGGCTTCGATGGCTTGCAATTCCGCGAGCGTAAAATCTCCTTCGGGTCCGATCCACACGCCGACGCTTTGAGGCAAACGCGCGTGCTGCGTGCGGAATTCAGAAAAAATTTCACGTGGATGCCGCCGCTCCGTTTGCAACGAACCGACGAGCGTGAGTTCGGGTAAATTTTTCGCCGCGAGAAAATCTTTGATGGCGATGGGCGCAGCGACTTGCGGAAGCCAGGCGGCACCGCATTGCTTCACGGCTTCGATGGCGACGTGCTGCCACTTCTCGCGCTTGGCCTCCGCGCCGTCGTCGTCGAGCTGGGTGATGACGCGGTCGGTGAGGAGCGGGACGATGTGCGCGGCTCCGAGTTCGACGGCTTTCTGGATGATGCTTTCGATGAGCTTGCCCTTGGGAATCGCGACGAGGAGGGTCACGGGGCAGGCGAGTTGGGGGTGAGTTTTGCGCGTGTGAACGGTGAGGGTGAGGGAATCTTTGGAGGTGTTGGCCACGTCGCAAAGGTATTCACCGCCCGCGCCATCGAGCACGGTGACGCGTTCGCCGCGTTTCACGCGCAGGACGTGCAGCGCATGATGCGCCTCCCGTCCGGCGAGCCGCAGGGATTCGCCCCGGCACTGGTCAGGCGGTAGAAAGAAACGGTGCATAACAGTGACGAGTGAGCGGTGACGAGTGAGGAAATTTCAGGGCATCGCCAGCCAGATCACTTGAAAAACGTTTTCGCCTTCTCGAAAAATCCTTGGGCGAGCGGCGCTTCCTGTCCGTCACACAAGGCGGAGAATTCTTCGAGCTTTTGTTTTTGCGCGGAGTTTAAACGTGTAGGGACTTCTAATTGCACGCGGATATGCAAATCGCCCTGGCCGTAGCCTTGTAGATTTTTCACGCCGCGACCTTTGAGGCGCAGCAATGTTCCTGGCTGCGTGCCGGCCGGGATTTTCACCATCGCCGTGCCTTCGAGCGTCGGCACCTCGATCTCGGTGCCGAGGGTGGCTTGCACAAAACTCACCGGCACATCGCACACCAAATCATCGCCATCGCGCGAAAAAATCTCGTGCTTCTTCACCGCAAGAAACACATACAAATCTCCCGACGGACCGCCGCGCACACCCGCTTCACCATTACCTTGGGAACGCAGGCGCGATCCGCCTTCGACGCCCGCCGGGATCCGGAGCTTGATCTTGGAACTGCGCTCGGCCTTACCGTTGCCGTGACATTTCTTGCACGGACGATCCACGATGCGTCCCGCGCCTTTGCAATGCGGGCACGTCTGCGCGATGCTGAAAATTCCACGCGAGGTGAGCACCTGGCCACGTCCACCGCACGTTCCGCATTGGCGCATTTTGGAACCGGCTTCCGCGCCGGAACCGCCGCAGCCATCGCATTGATCGAACTTCGTGACGGAAATTTCCTTCTCGCAACCCAGCGCCGCTTCTTCCAGCGTGATCTGCAAATCATAGCGCAAATCATCACCGCGCTGCGGGCCGGATGGGTCCTGGCCGCCGCCGAAAAGATTTTCAAAAATACTGCCGCCGCCGCCGCTGCCGCCAAACACTTCCCGGAAAATATCAAACGGATCGTGGAATTCCGCACCGGCATTGCTACGGGCTCGAGCGCGTGGATCAAAAGCGTCGTGACCAAACTGATTGTAAGCGGCGCGTTTTTGCGGGTCGCTCAAAATTTCGTAGGCGTGGCTCAACTCCTTGAATTTATCTTCCGCCTCTTTATTCCCGGGATTTTTATCCGGATGATATTTGATCGCGAGCCGGCGGTAGGATTTTTTAATCCCGTCTGCTTCTTCATCGCGGGACACCTCAAGAATTTCGTAATAATCGCGCTTAGCCATGGAAATTAAAAATGCAAAATTAAAAATTGAAAAAGAATCGCCACGAAAAAATTATTCCGTTTTAGCGACCGGCTTTTTGGCCACCACCACGGTGGCCGGACGCAGCAAACGCTCTTTCAGTTTATAGCCTTTGCGAAGTTGCTGGGCCACGTGATCTTCCGGCACCGCGTCCGTTTCCTGCTGCGAAACCGCTTCATGCAGCGAGGGATCAAACGGTTTTCCTGTCGCATCAATTTCCTCCAAACCGGCTTCGGTCAGAACGGATTTCAACTGCGTTTGGATCATGGCCACGCCGGATTGCAGGGGGGAAGTTTTTTCGCCGGGCGCAGTTTGTGCGGCGGCGAGCGCCATTTCAAAATTATCTATCACCGGAATAATTTTCCCCAGCAGCGAGGCCGTGGCGTATTGCGCAGCCTCAATCTTTTCGCGGGCGGCGCGCTTCTTGAAATTTTCAAAATCCGCCGAGGTGCGGAGCAGGCGATCCCAATGATCATCTGCCTTCGCGGCGCGGGCGTGCAAATCCTTGAGTTGTTCTGGGGTCAGAGTTTCCTCGGCCGGAGCGACCGGTGCCTCCGGCGCGGGGGATTCGGATTCGGTTTTCATGGTTTTTTTGCCAAACATTTAGGCGGCTAAAATAGCAGACCCCACGGCTGCGGGCAACGGCGAGATTTAGCGGCCATGGTTCGAGTGAATGACTGTCAGCACCACTCCGCTTGGGAGTGCGCGTTCAAGTGATGAGGGGAACGATTTTATCTTTCTCGCGCTGGTTGTAGCGGCGCGTGGCTTCGGGGAGATCGTGCCACAGTTTCATGGCGATACCGAGGCCGAGCAGCGCAAAGGGAATCATGAATAGCGGCCACCAATGCCAGTCGCGCGTCAGGCCCATGAAGGTCGCGCCAACTTCGGGTTTGTCGCTGGGAATCAGATTGCCGATGAAGAAAGATTGGATGGCGCTGCCGAGATAGGTGCAGCCATCCACGACGCCGGAGCAAGTGGCGGTGGCTTTGCGTCCGCCGAAATCGGTCGCGGCCGTGCCGGCCATGAGCGAGGTGAGGCCGACGCTGGCCATGACGACGAGCACGCAGCAGAGTCCGAGAAACAAGGGTGCGGAGGTCAGGTAACAGGCCATCAGGATGGTCAAGCCGACGACGAGGGCGGACAGCATGGCGGCGGGCGGGGCGCGACGGCTTTGGAAAAAGCGGTCGGAAATCCAGCCGCCTAAAAATCCACCGGCGATGCCGAAGACGCACAGGAGCAGGCCCCAATGGTTTTTGTAAAATTCGGCGCCGGGTTGGTTCACTTGGGCGGCGAAAATAAAATACCAGTTCTGGATGCCGTTGCGGAAAATGCCGGAGGTGAGGCCGATGAGCGCGATGAGCAACATTAGTTTGCTGGCAAAAACTTTTTTAAGCAGGTCCATCGTGGAAAGCTCGATGTGCATGTTGCCGGAGGAGGCATCGTGCGTGTCGAGGTGCGGAAAGCCGGCTTGTTCGGGGAGATCTTTGATGAGCCAGATGTCGAGCACGACCCAGAAGAACATGATGGCGGCGGGGATGAAGAAGACGGCCCAGGTGGCGTTGACGAGGTGGCCGTCCACGGTGGCGGTGGTGGCAAAAATCTTTTGTAGGAGATCGTGAAACCAGCCGCCGGTGGAATTGGCTTTAGTGAGTTCGACGATGCGGGTTCCCCAATCGAATGCGAAATAAATACCGATGGAAATGAGCGCGCCGAAGATCGCGCCGAACACGCCGCGTTCGCGGACGTGGAACCAGTAGGCTTTGACTTTGATGATGGAGACGGCGCCGTAGCTTTGAAAATACATGTTGAGCGCGTAGAGCAGGGAATAGGCGGCGACGATGTGGGTGGTGACTTTGCCGATGACCACAAAGTAAGTGAGGATGCCAAGAAAGATGTTGGCGATGGCGGAACCAATGGCGGCGATGAGGATGCCTCGTTTGCCGCCGATTTTATCCACGAGCGGGCCGTTGAGCAGAAAAGAGACGCCATAGACGAGCGTGCCGAAGGCGAAGATGGTGCCGAAATCCTGATTGGTCATCTGACTGCCGAGGGCGTTCTTCGACACATTCAAATTGTAGCGTCCCATGTAGAGGAACGAGTAGGTCATGCCGAGTGGAAACCAATTGATGAAGCGGCGGATGACGAACCAGTTGGTGTGTTTCAGCGGATTATTGCGAAAATACATCGCGATGACGACGAGGAGCGCGAGGCCAACAATGGCGTTGGCGTGGTGGTCGAGGATATTGGCGATGCGTTCCATTTCGATGCTTCAAAAAATTCGCTGGATGGAAACAGAGCGGGGCGCGACGGTCAAAGTTTTTCGTGTGACAAAAAAGTTGCAAACAATGAACAGGCAAAACGCTGCGGTCAATGGGTTGCGCCTTTTTTCAGGCTAACCCGATGGGAGATGGAATACATCAGAATCCCGCCGACGATGCCGAAGGGGATCATGTAATAAAAGTAGTAGTCCCAGCCGCCGGGACGATCAAGCAGGAAGCCGAGACCTTTGATGGCAGCGGCGGCGCCGAAGTATTGAAACGCATCGATGCAGCCGGAGGCGAAGGCGGCCATCTTGCGTCCGCCGATGTCCATCGCCGCCGCCGGGCCGAGGAGTGAATGGGTGGAATTGACGGTGAACGAAATCATCACGAAAAAGAAAATTGCCCAGTTGACGGTGTGAATTTGGGACGCCGCGAGAATGACAAAGACTTCGATGATATAAATGCCGGCAGCGACGGGAGCGCGGCGCGAATTGAAAAAGCGGTCGGAGATCCAGCCGGAGAGCATCGAGCCGGCGGACGCGACAAAGGGAATTAAAAATCCGAGCCATTGGAATTTTGCGCCGGTCATGTCGAGGTGATGGACTTCCTGAAAAAAACGCGGGAACCATTGGTCAATACTTTGCCGCACCGCGCCGGTGCAGGCGTAAGCGGCGGCCATGATCCAAACGATATGATTACCCGCGATGTGTTTGAAAACGGCTTTGAGATTGCCACGGATTTCGATGTCCGCATGGTCGGCTTCGCCCGGAAAAAGATTTGTGTAGCCACATTCCTCCGGCGTGTCTTTCACAACGATCGCCAGCACCACGGCCACGACACTGGCGACGATGGCGGGAATCCAAAACAGCCAGCGCCAGTGTTGCGGCGGCACGTGCCACATGCCGATGAACGTGAAACCGGCGAGAATCGCGGGCAGCAGCTTGTTCGCGACGAGCCGCCCCAAGTTGATCATGAAACCAAAAATGCCGGCGAAGGTGCCGCGCTGTTTTTCGCTGAACCAAGAGCTGTTGATCTTGATGAAGCCGGGCGAGCCGAAGGATTGTAAGTAGCCGTTCAAACCCCAGAGCAGCGAGAAGAGCCACAACATTCCCCAGAACGAAGCGGCCCCGAAAAGCACGTTCACGATGATGGTTCCAATCGCCCCGATGAGCATGGCGCGTTTGCCGCCGATGCGGTCGGTGAAGAGGCCGTTGATGATCTGCCCGCAACCGTAGGCGATGAAATTCAGCATCAAGATGGTGCTGATGTCGGACTTGGTGAAATGAAACTCGTCGGAGATCGCCTTGTTGGCGTAGGAGAAATTATAGCGGCAGAGGTAAAAACTCGTATACATCAGGCCAACTGAAGCCCAGTTCAGACCGCGTCGAGGGCGGAAGCCAGGTGGATATTTTGCGACGGTGCTTGGATTCATCAGAAAAATTTCAAACCTTGTTGGCCGGAAATAAACAGGAAACCTCTGGTGCGTCAAAGATTAAAAGTGCAAATAATATCAGCGTCTTTTGTTCAAAATTTAAAATTCCACTCGGCGGTCGAATATTTAGCCCGGGCGAGGGCACGGATTTTTTCGAGCGGCGGATTGGTTGATTCTTCAGCCGCGTTCCATTCTTGGGCGAGCGCCTGCTTCACTTTGGCGGCGGGCAGATTCAGATTGGTGACGAACTCTTGATGTGGTCGGCCGACGCGATAATCTGGTTCGAGCGACGGCATCAACAGGAGGTCGCTGATCACATTCAAATCGCAGTTCAGGAGCAGCGTGCCGTGAAAGAGTAAGAAATGTTTTCGCCGCCGCTGGGCGTTGCCAGCGAATTTTACATCGCCGAGGCAAAGGTCGGTGTGGCCGCGAATCGAAATCTTCGATTGCGGGAGCAGGGTGGCGATCGCTTGCCGATTTCGTTCCATGATGAATTGATTGGCGGTCGTGATGTTTCGCGTAGGGCCAGCTTCATCAATGCGCAGAATCAAACTGTAATTTAAGCCGCCCGCCATTTGGGCGACGGTGCCGCCGCCGGTGCAGCGGCGAAAAATGGGGATGCGATTCTTTTCGCAAGCGGCGACGTTCACTTCGGTGGCTAATTTATTAGCGTAGCCGACGACGACAAAGGTTTCACGGGGCTCCCATAAAACCAGTGTTTCGTCGCTTTCGCCGGCTTCGCATTGGTCGAGCACGGCTTCATCGGCGGCGAGGTTTTCCGCTGGCGTGGGGAGGTGGAGGGGGAGCAGTTTCAAGTGTTGTGATTTCGCTATTGTTGCGGCGATGGATTCAGTTTAATTTAATGGCTCTTGTTTTGCATTTTGCAAAATAAGTTTATCCCAGTGAAAGCATCCAAAAAAGAAATTTACAATTCGCGCGGCGGTTTTGCCTCGCCCACCACCAACGGCAACGGCGATAAACTCGACGAATCTTTGCAGTCGATGTTTGAACACGCGCTGGAAAGCCAAGGGCCTGAGCGCATGGCGAAGTTGCTGGAAAAATTGGCCGGTCAACTGCGCACCGAACCGCGTCCGACGGCCGGCCAGACGACGCCTTACATCAACACGATTCCAGCCGATCAACAGCCGACGTATCCCGGTGACCGCGCCATCGAACGCCGCATCAAGAGCATCATCCGCTGGAACGCGATGGCGATGGTGGTGAAGGCGAACTCGAACACCAACGTCGGCGGACACATCGCGTCGTTCGCTTCTTCGGCGACGCTTTATGAAGTGGCGCAGACGCATTTTTTCCGTGGGCGCACGGAAGATTTCCCCGGCGACATGGTTTATTTTCAAGGTCACGCCGCGCCCGGCATGTATGCGCGCGCGTATCTCGAAGGACGTTTGGATGAATCGCACCTGCAAAATTTCCGCCAGGAACTCGCGCCGGGCGGCGGCTTGTCGTCGTATCCGCATCCGTATTTGATGCCGGAGTTCTGGCAATTTCCGACGGTCTCGATGGGCCTCGGCCCGATCATGTCCTTGTATCAAGCGCGTTTCAACCGCTACTTGCAAGCGCGTGGTTTGACCCATTGGAAATCCGAACCAAAAGTCTGGGCATTCCTCGGCGATGGCGAATCCGACGAGCCAGAATCGCTCGGCGCCATCACGCTCGCAGCGCGCGAAAACCTCGACAACATTGTCTGGGTTGTGAATTGTAATTTGCAGCGGCTCGACGGGCCGGTGCGCGGCAATGGAAAAATTATTCAAGAACTCGAAGGCTTGTTCCGGGGCGCGGGTTGGAACGTCATCAAGGTTATTTGGGGCACTGAATGGGATGACATTATCAAGCGCGACAAATCCGGCCTGCTGCTTCAGCGCATGGATGAATGTGTGGATGGCGATTATCAAAAATATATCGTGGAGCCGGGCAGCTACACGCGGAAACATTTCTTCGGTAAGTATCCTGAGTTGCTCGAACTCGTGACGCACTTGAGCGATGAGCAGATTTCTAAATTGCTGCGCGGCGGGCACGACGTTCGCAAAATGTATGCGGCCTACAAAGCGGCGACGGAGCACAAAGGCCAGCCGACCGTCGTGCTCGCGAAGACGGTCAAAGGCTACGGCCTCGGCGAAGCGGGCGAAGGTAAAAATATTTCGCACCAGCAGAAAAAAATGAATGAGAAGGAACTCCGCGAGTTCCGTGGGCGTTTCAATATTCCCGTCAGCGACGACGTCATTGCGGACATGCCGTTCTTTCGTCCGGCAACCGATAGCCCGGAGACGAAATATCTGCTTGAGAAACGCAAGGCGCTCGGCGGCTTTGTGCCCGCGCGCGTCGTCAAGCCGGTGGTGCTGGACGTGCCCAAGTTGGAACATTTTGCCGAACTCGTAAAAGGTTCCGCGCGCGAAGCCTCCACGACGATGGCGTTTGGTCGCTTGTTGAGTCTCATGCTCAAGCACAAGGGACTGGCTAAAAATCTTGTCCCCATTATTCCCGATGAGGCGCGGACATTTGGCTTGGATACGCTGTTCAGCGAGATTGGAATTTATTCGCCCAAAGGTCAGCTCTACGAACCGGTTGATCGGAATACCTTATCGTTTTACAACGAAACCAAAGACGGACAAATTTTGGAAGAAGGCATCAGCGAAAGCGGCGCGATGTCGTCGTTCCTCGCCGCCGCCACCAGCTACGCGTCGCACGGCGTGCCCATGGTTCCGTTCTATATTTACTATTCGATGTTCGGTCCGCAGCGCGTCGGCGATCTGTTCTGGCTCGCTGGCGATATCAAAGCCAGAGGCTTTTTGCTCGGGGCGACTTCCGGCCGCACGACGCTCAACGGCGAAGGTTTGCAACATCAAGACGGCCACAGCCTGCTGCATGCAAGCACGATTCCGACTTGCCTGCCTTACGATCCCGCGTTCGGTTACGAACTCGCCACCATCGTCACGGAAGGTTTGCGCCGGATGTATGTCGAGCAAGAAGACATTTTTTATTACATCGCCGTTTATAACGAAAACCACGTCATGCCTGCGATGCCGGCGGATTGCGAAGAAGGAATTCTCAAGGGGCTTTACAAATTCAAGCCCGGGGTTGAAGACAAAAAAATCAAGGCGCACATTTTCGGCAGTGGCTCAATTATGCAATCGGCATTGAAGGCGCAGGAAATTCTCGCGGAAAAATACGGCGTCAGCGCGGATGTGTGGAGCGCGACGAGTTACAAACTGCTTCGCACCGACGCCATCCGCACTCAGCGTTGGAACATGCTGCACCCGACGTTGCCTGCGAAGAAAAATTACGTTGAGAGCTTGCTTGCAAAAGAGCAGGGCGCGTTCGTCGCGGTGTCAGACAATATCCGCACCGTGCCGGACCAGATTGCGCCGTGGGTCCCCGGCGGATTATTCACGCTCGGCACCGATGGCTTTGGTCGCAGCGACACGCGGACGCGTTTGCGCCGCTTCTTCGGTGTCGATGTTGAGACCACCGTCATCGGCACGCTTTACGCGCTCGCGGAGAAAAAACTCATCGACCGCAAAGTCGTCGCTCAAGCCATCAAAGATCTGGGCGTGGACCCGGAGATGGTGCAGCCGCAGATTGTTTAAAACATCCACATTTAATTCCCAAGCCCCGGACAAAAGTCCGGGGCTTTTTTTTTTGGCACCATTGTTACCTCACCATAATTGGCGATGGCCGAAATGGAGGAAAAAATTGCATTCTTCCGACTGTGTCTTAAATTTGGATATTCCGAATGCCAAACGCCATCACACCGCACGAATGTGCAGTGTTTTTTTTGCACGATAAGCATTATAAATCAGATAATTCCATGGCCTTCCAGTCTAACAGTTTTCGCCTGGGATTGATTGAAAAATTAGAAGCGAACCACATCATTATAACCCACTCCACATGAAGCAGCACTTGATTACCCTCGGTTTCCGCCGCTGGTCGGCGGGATTTTTTGGCATCGCAACCTTGCTGGCCGGTTCACGCCTCCTGCCGGCGCACGCCCAGTCATCCTACACTTGGAACGGCGGCAGCGGCACCACCGGCAACTGGAGCGATGGCGCAAACTGGGGCGGCAGCGGTCCCGCCAATCCGCAGGCGTTCCTGAATTTTAATGGCGCGGCGCGCACGACCAGCACGAACGATTTTAGCGGCGGGGGACCGGGCTACCAGATTTATTTCAAAAACGGTGCGAGTGCCTTCAACCTCTTCGGCAATTCCATTTTCTTTTATGATTTTGGCGGTGCCGATCCGAACATCCAAAACGAAGGAACCTCGCCCACGCAGACGATCAATTTTCCCGTCGCTAACGGCAACAACAACGGTGTTTTCCACGTGCTCAACCTCAACGTGAACACCGGCACCAGTCAGGGGCCACTGACATTTAATGGCCCGGTGAGTTCTGCGGATGCGAACCAGCCCTTGCGCGTGGTCAACATTTACGGCCCGTCCGCGATTACGTTCAACGGTGTGATCGCCGATTTTGACAGCACCCACCAGTTAGCGATCAGCCAGTTGGGCAGCGGCAGCACCACGCTACGAGCCACCAACACTTTCACCGGCGACACGACTGTAAATGCCGGCACGCTGGTGCTGGCGACGAACAGCGCGCTTGCAAACGGTGGTAACTTTATCCGTCTCGGTGACACGGCGGGCACAGCCGGCGCGAATTTGAATTTGAACGGCGGCAACAATCTTTCCACCGCCATCAATGTGCGCAGTGGCAGCACCGGCGGAAAAATCATCGCCAGCACGGCCGGCACCACCGGTAACGCGACGTATGGGGGAAGTTTGTTTTTGGATGCGGACGTGACTGTATTCGCGAATGCAAACAGCGGCGTGACCTTGTCAGGCTCCACTCTGGACTTAAAAAATCAGACGCTGACCATTGACGGCACCGGTTCCAATGTCATCAGCGGCTCGCTGCAAAATTCTACCGGGGCTGGCAAGCTGGTGAAGAACAACACCGGCCCACTCTATTTAAGTTCCGCCGGGAGTTACACGGGCGGCACGACCATCAACGCGGGCATTGTGCAGGTCAACAGCAACGGCGCGTTCGGCACAGGTAACGTCACGGTCAACAACAGTGCCAGCCAAACGAAAATATTACTCAACGGCGTCATCATCACGAACAACCTGACGTTGAACGTCACCAATGCCGGGGCGGCGCAGGGTGTGATTCAGGAAGTGGATAATACTTCCTCGACCAACTCCGGTATCGTGATTTTCAACACGAACACGATCACTGGCGGCAGCCTTTACGGGCCGACGACTTCCGGCCTGTTGACGATGGCGGGAGCGATCAACGTCGTCAGCCCCGGCACCTTGCTGCTCGTGCGCGACGGGCGCGTGCGGTTTTCCGGCGGCGGCAGTTATACGAACTTGGACATTCGCAGCAGCACCAGCAGTCTCGGTGCGAACAATGGTTTGGCCACCACCGCCGTCGTGGACATCGGCGGTAACGGGAGTCCGACGGTTGCCACCCTCTTGGATTTGAACGGCTTCAGCCAAACACTCGCCGGTGTGAAAAATAGCGTGACCCCCGCCAATATTGCATGGGTCACCAACAGCGCGAGCGCCACACCATCCGTGCTCACATTTTCAAATTCCAGCGTGCAAGTGTTCAACGGCAGCATCGTGGGCAACCTCGCCGTGAATGTTGTTAACGGCACGCAGATCTATTCCAATTCGCCGGTGGCCGGCAACGGTATTTTTGGCTACACGGGCGATACGACCATCACCAACGGCAGTTTAAAACTGGCGGCGGCGAGTTTGCTGCCGAACGGCACGGGTAAGGGCAACCTGATTGTCACTAACGCCGGCACGCTTGACTTGAACACTTTTAATCAGACCGTGAACGGATTGTCCGGTAACGGCACGGTGGATTCCGTTGCCGGCGGAACGCCGACGCTGACGGTGGGTAGCAACAACGCTAGCAGCACTTTTAGCGGTTACCTCAAAAATACGGCGGGCACATTGGCCTTGACGAAGTTTGGTTCTGGCACGCTGACTTTGAACGGGACGAATACTTATAGCGGCAGCACAACCGTGGCTACCGGATCGACTATTCAATTTCAATCGTCGGCCGCGATGAGCACGAATTCCACTCTGGTAATTCAAAACACGGCCGTGGTCCAACTGCGCGCCGATGCTAACACCATATTCACGAACGGCACTTTGAATCCCGCCGGCGCAGCCAACATCACTTTTGACGTGAACCAATTGACCGGTGCCGGTGCCAATAATGTGCTGACGTTGGCCACCACCAACGTCGGCTTTGCCGTCGGCGGCAACGGCACGATGACTTTCAATGTTACCGGTGGCAACGGCGATTCTTTGACTATCACGCCCAATGCTAGTTTCACCAGCAACGCTGGCAATGGCTTCACACTGGTTCCTACTACGGCCAATGTGACCTTCGCCGGGAACATCACCGGTGCGAGTGGCAACGGCAGTCAGGTGCTGACGTTGGACGGCACTTCGGCGAACAACTTTATCGGCGGCGTGATTGGCGGCGCGTTTGCCGGTTCACCTGGTCTCAATAAACAGAACACGAGTAGTTGGATTCTCTCCGGCGCCAATACTTTCTCCGGCGATACGCGTGTGATTGGCGGCACATTGCAATTGAATAATGCCTTGGCGTTGCAAAATTCCTCGGTCAATTTGACCAATATTGACAGCGGCACGCTCAACTTGAATAACCTGAACGCCACGCTCGGCGGCTTGAAAGGCTCGCGTAATCTGGCGCTCGGCACTGGCACGGTTTCCATCGGCAACAACAGTGCGGCCAATACTTACAGCGGCTCATTGAGCGGCAGCGCGCTGGTCAAAGTTGGCGCCGGTGCCTGGACGTTGAACGGCACCAACACGTTTGCTGGAACCACGGCGATCAGTGCGGGCGAGCTGATCGGGCAGACCGGCAGCAGTCTTTCCAATAGCACCGTCACCGTTGCGAGCGGCGCGACGAATGGTGTGTTGCTCGCGGCCGCCAATGGTCAATGGGTTTGTGGCGGACTTACTTATAACGCTGGCACGACCTACGCGGATTTTAACTTCAACGGTATCCCGCCGAGCACTACCGCCGCGCCAATCTTGGTCAACGGCAATCTAGGCCTCACCGTCACCCCGAATGTGATCGTGCGTTCCGGCGGTGTGACAATCGCGCCCGGCACTTATCCGTTGATCAAATATACCGGCACACTTTCCGGCACGCCGCCGGCGACGGCCTTGAGTTTGCCTGCGGGGATCACCGCCACCATCGTCAACAATACGACCAACAAATCCATTGATCTGAATGTCACCGTGGGCAACGCGGTGAACTGGGCGGTGGGCAACGGCACCTGGGACATTAACACCACCGCCAACTGGAAAAGCACGAGCGGTTCGGCGGTGAATTATCTGGACGGCGAACCGGTGGTTCTGGATGACACTGCCTCTGGTGCGTCGCCGATCATAATTTCGATGGGAGTCACGGTGACGCCGGCTTCCATCACAGCCAATCTGACGAACAAGAGCTACACCCTTTCGCCGTCCGCCCCGGGCGGCGTCTTCACCGGCAATGCCCCATTGGTTAAAAACGGCACCGGCACTTTGACGATCTCGACCACGAACACCGCTTATGCCGGCACGATATCGTTGAACGGCGGCACCCTCGCTCTGGGTGGCGGTTCCAGCATCGGCAGCGGCCAGATGACCATGAACAACGGCACCACGTTGAGCCTGCCCAATAGCGGGGCCAGCGTCACGGTGGGCAATCCAATTTTCATCCCCGTTGGGGCTACCGCTACTTTTTCGACCACGGCGTTGGGAAATGGGATTGCGGGAACGGTCGTCTCTGGCGACAGCACGAGCGTGATTTCCATCAATGGCAGCGTGAGTTTCAGCGCGACCACACGCCAGTTGGATCCGTTCACCGGCACTGTCTTGATTCCGTCCGGCCAGACGTTGCGATTTTCCTCTACCAGCGGCGGCGATGGCAGCACCAACGCAAATTTTGTGGTCAACGGCACGCTCCAGCCGCGCAATGCGAACATCACTACGATTCTTGGATCTTTGTCCGGTTCGGGCGTGTTGAGCGGGCCGCAGACGGTCACCACCAGCACATCGCCGGTGACTTATATCATCGGCACGAACAATGCGAGCACCACGTTCAGTGGGCGGTTCACAGAATTAAATTTACCGACTGGAGCCGCCACCACTAACGATCCTACGACGATCGTGAAAGTGGGCACAGGGACGTTGACGTTATCCGGTATTTCCACGAATGCGGGGACGACGACGGTGGCGGTTGGTGCGCTGATGGGAGTTACCGGCGGAGCCATTTCCAACAGTGCAGTGACAGTGGCATCCGGTGCAACGAACGGGGTGAATGTAACAATACCCGGCAGCCAATTCGTCATCGCCAACCTGACTTACGCGGCGGGCACGGAAACGGCAGTCTTTGCTTTTGGCGTAAACACGCCCAGCACTTCCGTTGCGCCATTGCAGGTTCAGAATAGTGTCGCCATCAATGGCATATTGAACGTTCTCATCACGGGCGGTAGCACAACGATTCCGGTCGGCACCTACCCATTGATCAAATACACCGGCACCCAAACGGGATTTGCGACCACGAATCCGGTGTCACTGCCACTGGGTATTTTTGGGATTATTACCAATGACGCAGCGAATAAACAAATCGCGCTCATCGTCACAAACGTCTTAGTTCCGAACCTTTTGTGGACCGCTGGAACTGGCAACTGGGATGCCACTAGCATCAATTGGACGAACATCCTCGGCGGCGGCCTGACCAACTGGCTCGATAACTATCTCGCACAGTTCGATGACACCGCGAGCGGTGCCGGGCCGTTCACCGTTACTTTGGCCACCAACGTCAATCCCGTCGGCGTCCTCTTCACCAACAGCACGAAAGACTACACGCTCGCGGGTGGCACCATCACTGGCAGCGGCACACTTACTAAGAGCGGCAGTGGCAAGTTGACGCTGCTTACAACCAATGCCGCGACCGGTGGCATCGCGGTCAGCGGTGGCACGTTGCAGGGTAACCATGCAACGCTGGTCGGCACTATCGCCAACAGCGCGGCCATCGTGTTTGACCAAAGTATTAATGGCTCAAACAATGCAGTCATCAGCGGAGCGGGAACATTGACGAAACAAAATTCCGGCACGCTCGCACTTGGCGGCAATAACACTTACACCGGGAAAACATTTGTAAATGCGGGCACGCTTGCCATCAGCGCGGGCGTAAACGTCGGTGGCAATCCAGGCAGCGCCACACCCGACCAAATAACTATCAACGGTGCCACGTTGCTCGCGACGAACGGTGCCACGACCATCACTTTGCCCACCAACGCCGGTCTCACGATTACGAACACCGCGACGATTGATGTCGGCGCGGGCATCACGCTCGATTATCCGGCGCAAGCGATTTCCGGCGGCGGCTCGCTCGTCAAAAACGGCGCGGGAACTTTCCAGATTGACGAAGGGACGGTGAGCAGCAGCTACACGAACCTGACCTTGAATGCGGGCACGATTGCCTTCAACAAGAGCAGCGGCGGTCTGGGCGCGGGTTCGTTGGTCATCAACGGCGGCGTCCTTCGCACTACCACCGCCAGTCCGCGCTTGCCGAACAATTCCTCTGTGCTCGTCAATGGCGACTTCACGCTTGGTTCCTCCACCACGGCGGCGATCACGTTTAGTGGTGGTGGCGCGTGGACCCTCGGCAACGGCACGCGCACGATCACGGTTGACACCATCACCGCGACGATCACCGGCAACGTCGGCGACGGTGGGAATAACTACGGTCTGACTAAGTCCGGCTCCGGCGTGCTTACATTGAATGGCGTGGGTTCGTGGACCGGAGCGACGCTCATCAATGCGGGTGCGTTGAAACTCGGCAACAACCTCGGCGCAGGCAACACGGCCATCACCGCCGCCGGGACGTTGCAGATTGCCAACGGAATCACGGTTTCAAACAGTTTCACGGCGACGCAAACATTCGAGTCCTTGGATGTGCCTGACGCGAGCGCCATCGGCACTTACATCGGCACAGCGACGGCTGTCGGTGGTAGTGCAAACTTCCGTTTCATGGCCTCTGGCGCCGGTGCGACGCTGGTCTTCAGCAACGCTACGGTGAACACCGGCAGCAAAAATTTCTGGCCCACGCGCGGCACTATCGTCTATGCGGGCAGCTCGGCGATGTCGTCGAGCGTTGCGAGTTTGATTGGACGCTCCGCCGGAAATCCGGCCAGCCTCACGCTGAAGGACACCGCCACAGGTAATTTCTCCGGCGGCTTTCGGCTCGGTGATAGCGGCGGCATCAACTCTAGCTTGTCACTCACGTTACAAGATTCTGCAAGCCTCAACACGAGCACGAGCGGTTTTGATTTTCTCGGCACAACCGTGGCTAGTAGTTTGGTCAGCTTGAACGGCGGAACTTTGGCGGTTGGAGCGTTCTTCAAAACGGCGGCCAATGCCGAAACCCTGTCGCTCAATGGCGGCAACATCACGGCGAACGCCTCCAGTGCATCCTTCTTCCCGTCGCTTGCCGGCCTCACGGCAAATATTTCGACCGGTGGCGCGCTCATCAACGACAACGGTTTTAACATCACCATCGCGCAGCCGCTGCTGCATGATGCCGCGCTCGGTGCGACGGCGGATGGTGGCTTGATCAAGTCCGGTGTGGGCGTGACAACTTCGAGCGGCGTCAATACTTACTCAGGCCCGACGGCGGTGAATGGAGGCACATTACTTGTTAGCGGTGTCACCGGGACGAACATCGTTACGGTCAACACCAACGCCACTCTGTCCGGCACAGGCACGCTCAATGGCGCAACCACCGTGGCACTCGGCGGCACGGTGCAATCCGGTTCCGGCGGCGGCAATATCGCCACGCTTACCATCAGCAACAGTCTCACGCTCGCCGGGAACGCGAAGTTCAACTTGAACCGCACCAACGCGCAGAATGCGAACTTGATCGCGGGCCTCACGTCGGTGAATTATGGTGGCACATTGACGGTCACCAACCTCGGCGACGCGCTGCAGAGCGGCGACACGTTCACGCTCTTCGCTGCGGGCAGTTACTCGGGCAGCTTTGTTAATATCATATTGCCACCGCTGACCGGTGTTCTGGTCTGGAACACAAACAACCTCGCCGTGAACGGAACGATTTCCGTGATTCTCGGCATCAGCCCGACCACGCTTGTGCTGACTAGCTCCGCTAATCCATCTGGCTATCTTGATCCGCTTACGTTCACCGCGACGCTCGCACCGACGAACGCCACCGGCTTGGTCACCTTCTATAAAGGTGCAACGCCGTTCAGCACTAACGCCCTGACGCTCGGCGTCGCTACCAGTGGCAGCATTAGTTCACTGGCCCGCGGCACGAACAACATCACGGCGACTTACCTCGGCGATGTGAATTATTCTGGCAGCACCAATTCGCTCGCGCAGATCGTCACCAATCATCCGCCAGTGACGCCGATGGTGAATTACCTGCGCATTGCCGGTGTTAATACCCTCCGCATCACGATTGCTGATTTGTTGACGAATGTGACGGACCTTGATTCTGACACCGTCCTCTTGACCTCAGCGAGCACGAGCACCAACGGGATTTCGCTCCTTAATAGTTCGGGCTTCCTCTTGTATCAGACCACTAATAACTTGAATGACCAATTCAACTATACGGTCAGCGATGGCAACGGCGGCACCAACACCGGCAGCGTAAACATCGTAGTCCAGCCGTTCGTCACGGGCCAGAACGCCACTGTCACCGTCAGTGGTAGCACAGCTAAGGTGAGTTTCAACGGGATTCCAGGATATACTTATGGCGTGCAGCGCAGCACCAATCTGACGGCTTGGGCGACGATTGTGACGACTAATGCCCCCGCCAACGGCGCGTTCGAGTGGACTGATGACTTCAGTGACTTGGGCGTTGTGCCCGGCTCCGCGTATTATCGTCTGCAATGGAATCCTTAATCTAGTTTCCATCCAACCATGCCCGTGCGAGTAATCGCGCGGGCATGGTTTTTTTATACGAAACGCCAGACGACTTCACGGCAAGAATTACGCTGCATACACCAATACACGGTTAGTGCTTTTCCCATAAACTGGCGAAATTGTAACCGCTGGGAGCAATAAACGACTCAGCGATGACAATAACAACTCAAACCACTATGAAAAAAATTATCCTACTCGCAGCCGTATTCGGATTCGCTGCGGCCCTGACCGCCTCGGGCGCGGAAGCCAAGGAAAACTGGGAGACTCAATGTGCCAAATGCCACGGGGCCGAAGGTAAAGGCGACACTAAGATGGGCGCAAAACTCGGCTGCAAAGACCTGACGGACGCCAAGGTGCAGGCCGAGATCAAAGATGACAATGCCTTCAAGGCGATCAAGGAAGGCAAGAAATCGGATGACGGTAAGACGCTGATGAAGCCCTTCGAACAGTTATCGGATGCTGAGATCAAGGCCCTCGTCGCCTACGTTCGTGGTCTAAAGAAGTAAGTCGCTAGTAAACTCTCGGTTGCCGACCGGATAACACCCGGCTCAACAAGCACAGAATGAGCAATCGCCGGTGATGTTTGCACTACCGGTCGGCAACCAACTTACTTTTGCTTCCTTAAAATGAAAACCGAATTTCCAGAAAACCGTCCCTCCCTCTTTCGCAATTGGGTGAGCTTTGTCGGCGTCTTGATCGGTATCGGCGCGCTCTTCTCCTTTCTATTGCTCTTCACGCTGGACGCCATCTCGAAGTTCTCCAATCCCTATGTCAGCCTTTTGACTTACTTGGCGGTGCCGGCAGTCTTGATCACTGGCATCGCGCTCGCGTTTTTCGGTGCGTGGCTGGAACGCCGTCGCCGTGCGAAAGGAACCGGCCCAGCTTCCTTGCAGATTGATCTCAATTCCCCGCGCGACCGCCGCGTGCTCATCACTTTTATTTCCGGCAGCGTCGTCTTCTTGCTCCTCACGGCTATCGGCTCTTACAACGCTTTCAATTTCACTGAGTCCGTGACCTTCTGCGGCGAGACCTGCCATAAGGTCATGGAACCCGAAAAGGTCACGCACGACCATGGACCGCACGCGCGTGTGGCTTGCGTAGAATGTCACGTGGGCAAAGGCGTTTCTTGGTTTGTGAAATCCAAGATCTCCGGCTCCTATCAGCTTTATTCCGTTGCCTTCAAAAAATATCCCACCCCTATCCCCACCCCGATCAAGAACCTCCGGCCCGCGCGCGACACCTGCGAGGAATGTCACTGGCCGCAATCCTTCGTCGGCAATCTCGATCGCACGTTCAATTACTTTCAGAGCGACGCCACCAATTCACCTTACTCCATCCGCCTCCTACTTAAAATCGGCGGTAGCGATCCCCGGCACGGCCCCGTCGGCGGCATTCACTGGCACAACCTACCCGGTAACAAAGTCGAATACATCGCCACCGACAACGCCCGCCAAAAAATTCCCTGGGTGCGCGTGACCGATGCCCAGGGCAAAGTCACCGTCTTCAAGACTAAGAACTTTACCAACGACATCGCCCAGGCCGAACTCCGCACTATGGATTGCATGGATTGCCACACCCGTCCCGCACATCGCTATCTATCTCCTGAGAAAGCTATCAACCAAGCGATGGCTCTCAACAAGATAGACCCCGCCATTCCTTGGATCAAAACCAACGCCATGTTCATCCTTACTCGCACTTATAAGACCGCCGTTGAAGCCAAGGCCAGCATCGCCACCGCACTCGCCGCTAAGTATCCTAATGACGAACGGATCAAAGCCACCACCACCACCCTTCAGGAAATCTACGCCGATAACTTCTTTCCCGAAATGAAAGCTAACTGGAGTTCCTATCCCGACAACGTAGGTCACATGATCTTCCCGGGCTGTTTCCGCTGTCACGACGGGTTGCATAAGACGCCGGATCTGAGCCAGACCATCAAGGCGAACGACTGCAACGCCTGCCACACCATCCTCGCGCAAGGGGCAGGGGACGAACTCAACCAACTCGCACCCGCCGGCCAGAAGTTCAAGCATCCCGGCGGCGACTACGACGGCGGCTGCACCGACTGCCATAACGGCGGCCCGTAGCCACTCGCGCCACCCCAAAACCAGCCTGCACGCGGCAACTCTCACGCGGCGCATTCCCGAAATCTAGCGGCCATCACCCCGCCATCGCCGCCGTGCGGGCAACTTTTAACCCCGTGCGACCGCCTTTCCCTCCCGTGCGCCCTGCGGACGCTCCCCTTAACCGGTTGTACCCGCCGTGCGGAGGGTATGACCGTCCGTGCGGACGTTTTTCGTTCCGTGCGGAGGATCTGACCTTTCGTGCGGCGATTCTTCACTCCGTGCGGGGTGTTTGGCCCTCCGTGCGGACGCTAGATTTCGGGAATGCGCCGCGTGAGAGTTGCCGCGTGCAGGCTGGTTTTGGGGTGGCGCGAG
>JANYFN010000241.1 GCA_025362675.1 Limisphaerales bacterium
TTTTCTGCTATGCGATGCTGTCCGAACTCAAGTCGCACTGCCTAGTCCGCATGATAAGATCTCGACTGACAACGCGCGGTCTCCGCCGTCAATCATGCCTGCTGTTTCGTTCGTTCACCGTAGCAGGTGTCCAGTGACAAACGTCGTGGCCTTAGGCCGCGAGGGCTAGTTCTTCGTTAGCTTTTTAGTTTTGATGCGGATGATTTACGAGGCCAACGCATCTTCCTCGGCATGCCGCCTCTGGCGTGTTTACCTGGTCGAAACCAGTGCGCCCCCAACAATTCGGCAATCGCATCATCCGCTAAATCCCCGCGCCGGTCAAGGGACAGAATGCGGCGGTGCGATCCATCAGTCGGCCGAACAAAACTGTTTTTGCTGAAAACCACCGGATGCGCCGTCGCGAAATTCAGCGGAGATTTGCTTGGATTAACGCGTTAAAATTTGTTCCCTTTTTGCAAATGAACTGCATCGTCACCGCCGGACCGACGTTTGAACCGCTCGATGACGTGCGTCGGCTCACGAATTTTTCCACGGGCCGGCTCGGCACGGAACTGGCCAATTTTCTTAGCGCGCAAGGTCACAAGGTCACGCTGCTCATCGGTGAATCGGCCACGTTCAAAGGCGAATGTGTCGCCCAGACCGTCAAAGTTTTTTCTACCACCAAAGATTTGCGCTCGAAGTTGAAATCCTTTTCCGGCAAAAAAGTAGATGCCATTTTTCACGCGGCGGCGGTGAGCGATTTCACTTTTGGAAAAATGTTCACGCGCGCGGCGGCGGGAAAACTTACGGCGTTCGAGCCGTCCAAAAAAATCTCCACGCGCGGCGGCAATCTTTTTGTGGAGCTGGCACCCACGCCCAAAATTATCGCCGAACTGCGCAGCTGGTTTCCGAAAACCAAAATCGTCGGCTGGAAATTTGAGGCGGATGGCGGCCGCGCGGAGGCATTGCGCGCGGCGCAAAAACAGCTTGCCGACTGCGCGACGGATTTCTGCGTGGCGAATGGCCCGGCTTACGGGAAAGGATTTAATTTGGTGTCAGCCGGCGGGCAAAAACATTTGGCGGATGCGCCAAAATTATTCACGATCTTGGAGAAGTTGCTGGTTGCAAGTTGAAGGTTGAAGGTTTTCTTCGCGTGAACACATTCAAAACCTCCAACCTTCAACTTGCAACCAGCAACCCATCCTCACACTTCAAAATTCTTCAACTGCTTCAGGCCGATTTGCATCGGTAGCCAGCCGATCACGAACGACAGCGCGACGAACGCCACGATGCTGCTGATGACCCAGTCACTGTGGGAGTGATAGCCGCCGCCGCCCAGCACCAGCAGCGTGAGCGACGCGATGATATAAACCGAACTCAACACGAAACACAGCGTGCCGCCGAAACCGCTGACGATTTTATTAGGATTGGCTTCCTTCACGTTGGGAAATAACACGCCGAGCCCGATGGCCAGGCCGTTTAATGAAAACGTCATCACCGTCACTACCGCGCCAAAAAAAGCCACGTCGTCCCACGGCATCTTCAGCAGGTAGCACGAGAGCGTGATGAGACCGAGCGTGACCACGAGTGACAGTGAACTCGTGAGCCAGAATTTAGTTTGGACGATGCGCTTGAGACCCATCGGCGACATGCCGACGATCCACAGCCGCCGGCCTTCCAGCGAAAACTGCGGGAACACAAAGCGCGTGGTGATCGACGCGAGATTGAACGCGCACGCACCAAGATTGAGAAACGCCACCGCGTTGATCCAGAACGGGCTGGTGAGTTGGTGCGTGAAATTGCGGAGGTTGATGATGTAGGCACCGAGCAAGCCGAAAAACATCACGGACTGGCCCCACTGCGTCGTGTCGCGCCAGAACATCCGCAGATCTTTCACGGCGATGGCGCGCGTGTCGGGTTCAAACCAGGTCATTTTGGCAAAGATTGTTTCCAACGCGCCGGGGGTCTGGGAATTTCTTTCGGCGCGGCGAAATTTGAATTTGAGGCCGCCGCCGGGCGCGCGGCTTTGCACCGCCGACGCGGTGTTATAAAATAAATTTCCAAACTTCGTGAACGCGATACCGCCGAAGAAAAGGGTGTTGCTCAACAGCACGCCTGCAAAGAACACCGCGTTGTTCGTGATCCCTTCCGCCCATTGCAACAGCGAGGAAGAGAGCCAGTAGCTCGGCAGAAAGGGGAACATCGTGAAGCGCGTTTTCGCGAGCAACCGGTCCAAGGCTTCCAGCGTGCGCTTATCCAGCAAGTCGTCATCCACGGGATTCGTTTTCCACCAGAACGCCACGAACGCGAGCAGCACGAGCGCGACGAACAGCAGCACTAGTTGAAAACTTTTCCGGTCCAGTTGCCGGCCGATGCCGATGGCGAGCGCGGCGCCGAACACGCCGGGCAGGATGATGAACAGCCCGATGAGCAGCACCGTGAGCGGGTAAAAATCCCACGACACCTCGCGCACCAATCCGAACGCGACGAGCAGCGGCGCGATCAAAAATAAAAACGCCCACGACGCGAGGATCATCGACTCGATGAATTTCCAGCGGAAGATCGTCCCGTTCGAAACGGGCAGGGACAGCAGAAAAGTTGTCTCGCGGTTACGGAAAAAATTCGTGTAGCTGATGATGAGGTTGCTCAACAGCAGCAGCGCGAACAAAAAGGCGAATAGCGTGTAGAGCAAGCGTTCGGTGAGCACCGCGCCGAGGCCGGGAAACTTGGCGATGAATTTCAGTCCATGAAAAAACAGCTCGAAGGCCAGCACCAAGTAGCCCGCCACGAAGAGGCTGATGATGCCCGTGAGCAGTGACGATTGGGAGCGGATGGCGACGAGCTTGCGCCAACTGTGCCGGGCGTTGACCCGCAGCAGCAGGAGCAGTTGCGATGATTTGATCTGGGCGGCGATGCCAGGCACGCGCAGACAGTAGCCGCGCCAAGCGCCTGCGGCAACTCGCGAAAAAAGCCGGAGCAAGGGCCCGCTTTGAATTGGGTGGGGCGGGGCGGCCGCACCACCCTACCCGTTGAGGACACCACTAAATCCGGCGGAGATAAGGTTTCACGCCTGCACGGTGAGGCTGGCGGGATTACTCCAGAGGCCCACTTGCGCATCGCCCACGCGGTAAATGGCGCGGTAAGTCCACTTGGCGGCGACGGCGGGCAAGGGCGTGGTGTCGGTGTAGCCGGGCGTGGTATCGAACGCCAGCAACCCATAGCCTTTGCCATCGTTGTGATCCACTTGGATTTCGCACATGTCGAGGTAGGCCGCGTAGCCGCTGAAGTCCCAGTTGGTCTCCACCCGATTGCCGTTGAGGTTCACGGTGATTTGCGGTTGGAGCAGGGCGAAGTCGGGGGCGGTGTGTTGCGCGCCTTCGATGCCCAAGGCTTCGCCGATGGAGACGTTGTAGTTGGCGTTGGCTTTGATGAGTTTCACCAGCGCACGGAAGCGGGTTTCTATGCCGGGGGCCACGATCGGGACGGATGTGGGCAAGGTCGCGGCTACGGGCGCACCGGCGGCGGGGGGCGTGCCCCCACCGCGCATGAGGTCTTTCCAAGCCGTCCATTGTTGGGCGGCGTTTTGCACGCTGCCCAAACCTTTGAGCGTGTATTCCAGATAATCGGTATCCGCGCCTTGCGCCGTTATTTGCGCCGGGGTGACTCCGAGGACGGCGCTGTAGCCGCCGATGTTCAGTTTGAACGTTTTCATCTGACCTAAGTAGGCATTATCGTTGCCTTGGACGTAGTTGCCTTTTGCCATTTGTGTGTGTTTCTTTGGTGGTGGTTGGTTTTTTGCGTTTATGGCCGTATTTGGTCATAAAATGTTGAAATCAAGGGTTTTATCGGCGAGTTGAGCCGCCGGAACGGTGAGTTGAAACGATTTTTCCGTGGGTTGAAATGATTCCGTGGCGTGTTGAAATGATTTCGTGGCGTGTTGAAATGATTTCGTGGTGAGGTGAAATGATTCCGTGGCGGGTTGAACTAGTTTCGCGGTGAGTTGAGATGAGTTCAACACGTGGGGAAATGGTTTCGGGGTGTGTTGAAATGAGGTCGTGGCGTGTTGAGACGATTTCGGGGTGTGTTGAAATGAGGTCGTGGTGTGTTGAGACGGTTTGGTGGTGAGTTGAAATGAGGTCAACACGCGGGGAAATGGTTTCACGGTGAGTTGCGGTGAGTTCGCGGTGAGTTGAAATGATTCCTCGGTGCGTTGCCAGGCTTTCAACTCGCCGGGCAGAGGTGTCGCGGGGTGGTGAAAGGAGTTCCAGTCGCCGCGAAAGGAGCTTAACGGGCCGCGAACTCTGCCGGTGGCGGGGATGGGCAAGGGCAAGCCACGGGGCGAAGGGTTCACGGCCCGAAAAAAATCGCTGGCGGGAGGGCGGACTGGTTGGTGGGTGCGAGGCAAAAGCATTCCCTTTAGTTGGCCGAGGCATACCTTGCCTGCCACCCGATCCCAGCCCAAACCAGTTGCAAAACCCGTTTCCATAAACTGCTCCGCCATCAAATCACAGTGCGCGCCAAAGGACTAACAGTTTCTCGATTTATTATTTTAGCGGGGCGCGGGCGGTTGACGCGCTTATTTGGAGGTGGGCAGAAATAAATCGGCGGGGTCGTTGGGGGCGAACTTGAAGGCTTTGAAAGAAAAGTTATTCCATTCTTCTACGTGGCCGTCGGCAAAGAGGACGTTGCCTTTGAGTTCGTGAAGTTCGGCGGTCCAGAAGAAACGGCCGCCATCGGTCATGCGCAGGATCGTGGGGCTGGTCAGCGGCGTGCGGGCGAGGTTGCGATCCAGGGCGAGGATGGAGTCGGGTTTGGAGAAATCAGCCTGCACACCCACGGCATAGCTGACGTTGCTGTTGACGAGGGTGGCGAAATTGTCGGCGGGGGCGCGGACGGCCTCGCTTTTGCAGACGAGGAGCTTGGTCTGGACGAGTTCGTTGGAGAGGGGCTTGAATAGTTGGAACGAGAAATAGAAGGGGCCGCTGACGAGATAACCGTTTTGGACGAATTCGCGGGCGCCGCCTTCGGCCATGGGCACGGCGGTGGGAAAGCGGCTGTTGTGTTCGTGCAGGAAGAGGTGGAGGCCGAGACCGATCTGGCGTTCATTATTTTCGCACCAGATACGTTTGGCGCGTTTCATGGCGCTCTCCAGCGCGGGCAGGAGCAGGGCGGCGAGGATGCCGATGATGGCGATGACGACGAGGAGTTCCACTAGCGTAAACGCTTGACCCGCGCGTTTGAATGAAATGATTTTCATGATCCCGTTGCTCCTGACTTGGTGGCATTAAAGCAGGCACGCGATTTTTGTCCAACCAGAAACGCGTGGGGCGGAGGTTGGGGCGGGGGAATTATTCGGTGGTGGGACGCGAGAAGTTGCGCCGGGAGCTGAGGGAACTGAAGTGTCGCCGGGAATTGGCTTGACGGGCGGGGGATGACTCTTTAGATTTTTGTCTCTAAAGCGGTATTGGCTGGTTTGGCCAGCGTGCGAAAGTCGGAGACACAGGTCTTTCCGACTTTTTTGTTCGCCGGATGCGGCCACCGCGTTGTCGTTATGAATGCAGATTTTATTGCCGGATTAGAATTCTGGGAACGTGAAAAAGGCGTCAGCCGTGAGGTCCTCATGGCTGCCGTTCAAGAGGCGTTATTGCAGGCGGCCAAGAAGGCGGTCGGCCCCGCGCGCGAACTGCGCGTGGAGATGGATTCTAAGAACGGCGACATTCAGGCGTTCGCCAAACTTATCGTGGCGGAGAAGGTGATCTCGCAGCACGATCAAATTTCCCTGTTCGACGCGCGCCGGATCAAGGCGGATGCCAAAGTGGGCGATGAAATTGAAAAGGAAGTGACGCCCGCCGGCTTCGGACGCATCGCCGCGCAATATGCAAAACAGGCCTTGATGCAAAAAGTGCGTCAGGCCGAAAAGGCGATGATTCTGACGGAATATAAGGATCGCGTCGGTGACATCGTTAGCGGCACGGTGCGGCGGTTTGATCGCTCGGACGTGATTTTGGATCTCGGCAAATACGAGGCCATCATGCCGAACAAGGAGCGCGTGCCGACGGAAGAATATCAAGTTGGCGAACGTATCCGCTGTCTCGTGAAAGCCGTGCAAGAAGGCCCGCACGGACCAGAAATTATTTTATCCCGCGCGGACACGAAGTTCATCGTGAAACTTTTCTCAGTGGAAGTTTCTGAGATCAGCGATGGCACGATTGAAATCAAAGGCATCGCGCGCGAACCGGGTTTTCGCACGAAGATGGCTGTGTATTCACGCGATTCTAAAGTGGACCCCGTCGGTGCATGTGTCGGTCTGCGCGGTCAACGAGTGAAGAACATCGTTCGCGAGCTGAACAACGAAAAGGTAGATGTCATTCCGTGGTCCTCCGACATCAAGGCATTTGTTACCAAGGCGCTGGAGCCGGCGAAAATTCGCAGCATAGAATTGGATGAGGTCAGGAAGCGCGTGCATATTTTGGTTGCCGAAGATCAGTTATCTCTGGCCATCGGCAAGCGTGGCCAGAATGCGCGGCTGACCGCGCGGCTCACGGGTTGGGAAGTGGACATTGATGCCGAGCAAGTGGTCATCAAAGGTTTTGATCAAAAAGTGGCGGAAGCCATCGCGCAGTTGGCGGCAATCCCTGGTATCACCAAGGAGCAGGCCGATGGGCTGGTTCACGCCGGCCTCACGCGGTTAGACGATTTGTTGTCCGCCGAGGCGGGCGATATCGCGGATATTCCAAATGTTGGCGAGAGTGCCGGCGCAATTTTGGATGCCGCTCGTGCCGAGGCTGAACGCCGTAGCCAGCACTAAGATTTTATGGCGTCGACTGGAATAGTTTTAATGATTGCGATTTGACCATGCAGGCGAATTGCACAATCCGGTCGGCGGCAGTGGAAAAAAATTATGCCCGTCCGTATCTACGACATAGCGAAGAAACTTGGTCTCGAGAGCAAAGAAATTCTCACGAAGGCCAAGGTTCTGGGCATTACTGCCGCCAAGGTTCCCTCCAGCTCGCTTGATAAAATCAGTGCCGAATGGCTGGAAGAGGAAATCATCAAGTCCAGTCCGGAGCTCATCGCTAAATTTGCCCCCAAGCTCCCGGAAGCACCTCCTACACCAACGCCAGTTCAGGAAAAAATTGTAATTATTTCCGCGCCGCCGCCCCCGCCGCCAGCGCCAGCTCCCGAGCCACCAGTGTCACCGGTCACTGCCGAGCCGCTGGCACCTGAGCCGGTTGTTGAAGTGGTGAAGCCAGTCATGGCGGAAATTTCCACACCCGTTCCCCCACCAATTCCGCCTGCCGTGCCAATTGCGCCGGTCGCGCCGCCAGTTCCGCCCGCGCCGCCAAAGCCGCAGATGGGCGACAAGGTTGGATTCATTCAGCTTTCGCCGCGCCCTGGTTCACCGCGTCCGGGTTCACCGCGTCCCGGCGAGCGCAGCAATGATCGTAGTGGTCAGCGCTCGCCCGCGCCTGCTGGTGGTAGTGGCGCCCGACCGGGACAGCCGCCGACGCGTGGGGATTCCCGTCCACAATTTCAGCAGCGCGGACGCGATGGTCGTCCATTGCCCGGTAATCGTGATCAAAAAACTGCCCCCGCCCCCGCACAACCGAAGTTCATAGCGCCCGTGGGTGGCGAGGTCATCATCATGAAGCCGCCGATCGCCGTGCGCGAATTTGCCGAGCGGCTCAAGCAGAAGCCTTTCAAAATCATCGCTGATCTGATGGAAATTGGCGTGTTCGCCAACGTCAACCAGACGATTGACGAAAAGATCGCTGCGCAAATCTGCGCGAAATACGGATTCCGTTTTGAAGTTGAGAAACGCGCGAAGGGCGAGGGCGTCGTGCATCAGCAGATCAAAAAAGTCGAGCTGGACATTGATGACAAGCCAGAGGATTTGAAGCCGCGCGCCCCAGTCGTGACAATCATGGGCCACGTTGACCACGGCAAAACATCGTTGCTCGACGTCATCCGCAAAGCAAATGTCGTCGCGGGCGAGGCTGGCGGTATCACCCAGCACATCGGTGCTTATACGATTGCCGTGCCGCATCCCGAACGCAAAAAAGAGCTCGCGCAAATCACCTTTCTCGATACGCCCGGACATGCCGCGTTCAGCTCCATGCGCGCGCGCGGCGCGAACGTCACCGACATTGTCGTGCTCGTCGTAGCGGCGACCGATGGCGTCATGCCCCAGACACTCGAAGCGCTGTCGCACGCGAAAGCGGCGAAAGTTCCCATCCTGGTGGCCGTCAATAAGTGCGATCATCCGAACGCGAATCCGTTGCGCGTCCGGCAGCAGTTGCAGGAAAAAGGACTGGTCCCTGATGATTGGGGCGGCGATACGATTTACGTCGAATGCTCCGCCGTCACGAAGCAGGGTATTGATAAATTGCTGGAAATGATTTTGCTGCAAGCTGATTTGCTGGAACTCAAAGCGAATCCGACGCGCAATGCCAAGGGCAACGTCATCGAATCCGGTGTTTCACCGGGTGGCCCGACTGCCACCGTCCTCGTGCGCAAAGGCACGTTGCGCTTGGGTGATGTCATCATCTGCGGCGAGTATTACGGCAAAGTTCGCGCCCTCATCAACGAAGAAGGTCAGCGCTTGAAAGAAGCCGGGCCGTCCGTCGCGGTGAGTGTTCTTGGTCTCAACGGCGTGCCGGAAGCAGGCTGGGAATTTAGTTGCGTGGATGACGAAAAAGCGGCCCGCGCACTCGCCGAGGAACGCGCGTTCTCCGCCAAGAGTGAGGATTTGGAAAACCGTTCCAAGGTCACGCTGGAAAATTTATTTGCCTCGCTCAAAGCCGCGCAGAGCAAAGTGCTGCGCGTGGTCATCAAGGCCGATACGCAAGGCTCCGTCGAAGCGATTGTCGAGGCGCTCAAGAAAATTGATTCGGATAAAGTCTCGATGGAAGTGTTGCACAGCGCCGTTGGCACGATCACGGAAAACGATGTCGCGCTCGCCTCCGCATCGAAGGCCGTCATCCTCGGTTTCCACACGCGGCTCGATAGCACGGCGGCGGAAAAAGCGAAGCACACCGGCGTGCAGATTAAACTTTACGCGATCATCTACGAATTGATTGATCAAGTGAAAGATTCGATGGCCGGCTTGCTCGATCCTGATCTCAAAGACATGATTGTCGGTTCGGCGGAAGTGCGCCAGATTTTCGAACTATCCAAAGGCATTCCCGTGGCCGGTTGTATGGTCACCGTTGGTCGCATCGTGCGCGGCAAAGTTCGGGTGCGCCGCAAAAAAGATATCATTTACGAAGGCGTCACGCAATCGCTGCGCCGCTTCCAGGACGAGGCCAACGAAGTTCGCGCGGGCATGGAATGCGGTATCCGCATCGAAGGCTACAGCGACTTTCAAATCGGCGACGCGATCGAATGTTACGCGGTCGAGAAGATCGCTGCGAAGTTGTAAACGAATCGGGAACAGTGTCTTGGTTTTAGGATCTGGGGAAACGGAATCCCGGAACCCGGACGCCAAGCCCCAACCCTAAATTCTTATGTCCAATCTTCGACACGAACGCGTCCGCGAACTGCTAAAACGCGCGATTGGTGAAGCCATTCGCCGCGAATTCCACGTCAACGATGTCGGCGTCATCACCGTCAATGACATCAATGTTGGCGGTGATTTGAGAACCGCCATCGTCTTCATCAGCATCCTCGGCAACGACGCACAGAAAAAACACGGACTGCAAGCAGTTGAAAAAAACCGCATCCGTATTCAGGCGCTGGTGGGTAAATCTGTCATCTTGAAATATACGCCCACGCTGAAATTCGTCATTGATGATTCGGTCACCCGCGGCAACCGCGTGCTGGAAATATTGAATGAGCTGGAAAAGACTTCGCCGCCCGCAGTCGCTCCGCCGGAAAAACCTGAGTGAAAAAACATCCGCAAATCATTGACCGCATTCTCGAGGTCATCCGCGAACACCAGACGTTTTGCATCGTCGGACACATGCGTCCGGATGGCGATTGCATCGGCTCGCAATTGGGACTGGCGCTCGCGTTGAAGGCGGAAGGGAAAAAAGTGACGGTGTGGAATCAAGACGCGATTCCGCAAAAATATAAATTTCTCAACACGGCTGACCTGTTTGAAAAACCGAAGCGCGGAGAACAATTCGACTGCGTGATCGCCACAGATTGCGCGAGCTTTGAGCGGCTGGGCAAAGCTGGTGAGTGCATCGGCGAACGGAAAATTTTGATCAACATTGATCACCACGTCAGCAACACCCGTTACGGCGATATCAATTGGATTTCGCCCCGTGAACCTTCCTGCGGCGAGTTGATTTATCGTTTGGTCAAAGTGGCGCGCTGGCCGATCACCAAGCCGATGGCGGATTTATTATTTACTGCGGTCTCGACCGATACCGGCTCGTTTCAATACGCCAGCACGCGGCCCGGCACGTTTCACACTGGCGCTGAACTCGTGACGCGCGGTGCAAACCTCGCGAAAATTTGCGACGAAGTTTACCAATCGTATCCGCTCTCGCGCGCGAAATTGTTGAAGCACGTTTACAGCAAATTCCGCCTGTCGCCCGACGAAAAAATCGCGTGGTTCTGGCTCAAGCAAAAAGATTTTAACCGCACTGGCGCGGAGAGCAATGACACGGAAGGTTTGATTGATCACATTCGCGCGATTGAGCCGGTCATCGTCGCGTGTGTGTTTGAGGAAGTGGAGCCGGAGGTCACGCGGATCAGTCTGCGCTCAAAAAATAATCAGGTGAACGTCAGCGAAATCTGCGCGCAATTCGGCGGTGGCGGTCATCCGGCGGCAGCGGGCGCCCGCGTGGTCGGCACGCCACTGGCGACGCAGCGCAAAGTGATAGCAGCGATTAAAAAAGCATTGAAAGCTGCGAAGTCAGTTTAATTTTCCCATGCAAGATTTTACCGCCATTGATGGCGCCATTCTCGTTGATAAACCGGCCGGCCCCACGTCGCATGATGTGGTGGATGCCATTCGCCGCCGTTTTCAAATCAAGAAGGTCGGGCATTGCGGCACGCTGGATCCGAACGCCACTGGCTTGCTCATCATCGTGCTCGGGCGGGGCACGAAATTATCTGAGCGGCTCATGGGCGATGACAAAGTTTACGAGGGCACGATCAAATTCGGCGAGGCGACGGACAGCTACGATTGCGACGGCGAGATCACGGGCTCCCTGCCGGTGATGCCGATGACGCTGGAGGAATTGAACGAGGAAGCGGCAAAATTTATTGGCGATCAAATGCAAATTCCGCCAATGGTTTCCGCCATCAAAAAAAATGGCGTGCCGCTTTACAAGCTGGCGCGCCAAGGCATCGAGGTGGAACGTGAGCCGCGTTTGATTCACGTTTATAATTTTCGTTTCACGGAATACACCGAGCCGCTGGGGCAATTTCGCGTGGCCTGCACCAAGGGAACTTATATCCGCAGCATCGCGCATGATCTCGGCCAGAAGCTCGGCTGCGGCGCGCATCTGACGACGTTGCGCCGGAATGCGTCGGGAAAATTTGACGTGAAAGATGCGCTGGCTTTGGACGCGATTTTGAAACTGACGGTGGCGGAATTGGAGAAGCGCATCATGCCGTATTTGAAACTAGCCGCTGCTTAAATTGCCACAGCTGAGCGCAGATGAAACAGGGATAAAACCGCTTTAAATCTGTGTTTCATCTGTGAAAATCTGTGGCTGAAAAACTTGTGAAACTCATCCGCGCCGCCAACGAACTCGGCAACGGCCCGCGCAAAGTCTGCGTGGCCATTGGCGTTTTCGATGGCGTGCATCTGGGGCATCAGCAAATCATCCGGCAGACGGTGGCGGATGCCCGGCAGCATAATGCCGTCGCACTGGTCGTCACATTTGACCAGCATCCCAACGCCGTTGTCGCCCCGGATAAAGTGCCGCCACAGATTTTTTCCAGACCGCAAAAACTGCGAGCCGTCGAAGCGCTCGGTGCGGATGCGATGTTGGAAATCCCCTTCGATCAAAATTTTAGCGAAAAATCGGGCGAAGTTTTCATCCGCGAACTGGTGCGGGATCTGGGTAAAATTTTCTCCATCTGTGTCGGCGCGGATTTTGTGTTTGGCCGGAAGCGGAGCGGCGATGTGGGGTTGCTGAAAAAACTCGGGGCGGAATTGGATTTTCAAGTTCATGGTCACGCGGCGGTGGCGCTGGATGGTGAATTGGTGAGTAGCACGCGAATCCGGGAGGCGATCCGCACCGGTAATCTTGATGGGGCAAGCCAGATGCTGGGACGGACTTACGCCATTTGCGGCCGGGTGCTGACGGGGGATCGGCTTGGGCGGCAACTCGGTTTTCCAACGGCGAATCTGGAGGTGGATAAACTGGTGTTGCCACCGAATGGCGTCTATGCCGGCTGCACGCGCGTCGATGGAAAATTATATCGGGCGGCGGTGAACCTGGGGGTGCGACCGACCGTGGCGACGGGCAAGCCGGAATTACGAGTGGAGGCGCATCTGTTGGATTTCGGCGGCGACCTTTATGATCAGGAGCTGGAGTTGGAATTTGGTAAAAAGCTGCGCGCCGAGCAAAAATTTTTATCGGTGGCCGAATTGAAGGCGCAAATTACACGGGACGTGGCGGCGGTGCGGGCCGATTAAAACCTCGTTTTTGCAGGGTTTTTTTGCGATTGCGTCTGTTTTTGCCAAAGAAATCCCTTGATTTTCCAAGTGATTGAGATAGTATAGCTCGGCGTCAGTCTTCTGGAGTTCGCATTTTCCCAGTTCGCAGCGTGAACGCGGGTGATTCGTCAGAAGCCGTCTGTGATGACGGACGGTTGATTTTTTTCTGAACCGGCGCGGTATTTTTCAGTCTTATTATTATGTTGAAACGCAAAGCAGTGACGCCGAAAGGCGCGTCCACCCCCAAACGCAGTGGCAGTCCGAAAATCTCCAAGGCCAAGCCTGTGGCTGACGTAAAATCGGAACCCGTGCGCCGGCGTTTTGTGATCTCGTCCAAGGCGGTCAAACTCGATGCCCCTAAGCCTGAGGCGGCACCTGATAAGGGAAAGCCCCATGCTAAGAACGGAGTCAAAGCTTCGGCAACCACGCCCGCGCTTGTAACGTCGGTGCAATTGTCCACGGCGGATTTGAGCGAGACAATTAAGACGTTGCTGCATTTGTCGCAGGAACATGGCTTTGTCACTTACGATGACATCAACGATATTCTGCCGGACAATTTAAATCCGGAAGATCTGGATGCGCTGCTCTCCAAGCTCCGCAGTCTCGACGTGGAAATCGTGATGGATCAGGCGGAGGCGGAACGCGCGGAACGCGCCAAACAGCCAGAGCAACAGGAGGAAACTCCGGACGAAGATTCGCGGCTGGAAATTTTGGACGACCCGGTTCGGATGTATATGAACCAGATGGGTAAGGTTCCCTTGCTCACCCGCGAACAGGAAGTTGAAATCTGCAAAAAAATCGAGGAAGCCGAAGTGGCAATGAAAGCCATTATTTACGGCCTCGGTTTCACGGCGAAGGAGCATATTGCCATCGCCGAAAAACTGTTGTCCGAGCCGCCGAAAGAGCGTTTTGACCGCGTCATTGTTGATAAAAAAATCGCCAACCGCGAAGGGCACTTGAAAGATTTGCGCAAGCTCATCAAGAAAATCCATGCCGCCGACGCAAAGGTGGACGAGAAGTATTTTCAATGGCAAAAAGCGGCTCAGAAAGGTCGTAAAGAAGCACTCGCCAAAGAAATGAAGAAAATGAGCGCGAAGTTGCAGGAGATGTTCACTAAATTTTACTACAAGCAGAAAGTAGTTGAGGAGATGATCGTCGTGGCGGGGAACATTCACGAGAAATTTCAGGCGAGCCATCGGCATCTGGCTGCCCTCGAGACGCAGCGCAATACGGCGGAGCGCCGTGCGGCCGTTGAGGCTGAGGAGTCAAAAATCAACACGCTGGAACAGTTCGTGCGGATGCCGCGGGAAGATTTTTTCAAGACCTTCAAGGATTTGAAAGGTGCCGCCGACCGTGCGCTCAAGGCCAAGACCCACATGGCGGAGGCTAACTTGCGCCTCGTGGTTTCCGTCGCTAAAAAATATACGAACCGCGGCCAGTCATTCTTGGATTTGATTCAGGAAGGCAACATCGGTTTGATGAAGGGCGTCGAGAAATTTGAGTATCGCCGCGGCTATAAATTTTCCACTTACGCGATCTGGTGGATTCGTCAAGCCATCACGCGTTCCATCGCGGATCAGGCGCGCACGATTCGTATTCCGGTCCACATGATTGAAATCATGAACAAGCTTTGGCGCGCGCAGAAACAGCTCACGCAAGAACTTGGTCGCGAACCGACGCCGGAAGAATTGGCGGACGAGATGCACATGCCGGTCTCGCGCATCCACGCGTTGCTCAAGATGGCGCAGCAACCCGTTTCGCTGCACGCCCCCGTGGGCGATGATGGCGATGTGAGCGTAGGCGATTTCATCGAGGACAAGTCGGCGGAAAATCCGTCGGATGTGACCAGCTACAGTTTGCTCCGCGAAAAACTCGGCGACGTTTTGACGACGCTGACCGAACGCGAACGCAAGATTTTGGAAATGCGTTTTGGCCTCGCGGACGGCTACGAACGCACGCTCGAAGAAATCGGCAAGATGTATAACGTCACGCGTGAACGCATTCGCCAGATCGAGGCGAAGGCGCTGCGTAAATTGCGCCATCCGACGCGCGTCCGTCATCTACAAGGCTTCCTCGAAGGTGCGGAAGCGTTGTAAGTAAGACTCCCAAAGCAAACCGCCCGTGAACATTTCACGGGCGGTTTCTTTTTTTTCCAGATTGAATATTTACGTCGCTTCACGCTCCAGCCGTCGGATTTCTTCGCGCAACATTTCGGTGACGCGATTTTTCACCAGATACACTTGATTGACGGCGACATTGAAAGTTTGGGCGACCTTTTCCGGCGGCCATTCACGTGTGACGTAGAAATCGAAGATCTGAAATTTTTGTGGATCCAGCCGGAGTTTTACGCGTTGCAAGCCGGCCGCATATAGGGTTTTCTCCCAATCCGATTCCCAAATGGCATTTACGTCAGCGCTGTTTTCATCGGCGATCCGTTCAATCGTGGCGGTGCGGGCGGGGTCAGCGAGGGCGGAAGGATGATGCGGAACCATTGGGCCGCGTTTGCGTAACTGATCCACGATTCGCCAGCGGGTCAGCGTGAGTAACCAGCCTTTGAAAGTGCCGATTTCGGGGTTGTATTTAAAGCCCGGTAAATTTTTGGCGACGGAAAGCATCGTCTCTTGCAATGCGTCTTGCGCCTCGGCTTCGGTCAAGCCGGCTTTACGCGCGAAGCCGTAGATGAGTTTCCAATAGATGTTGAAGAACTCTTGCCAGCTCGACTGGTCGTCCCAGTTCTTCATCCGGTTAAGCAGCGTCACGCGGGTGCGGATAATTTCGTCATCGTTAGTTGCCACGCGTGACTAATGCGCTGGTGCGTGGCGGTTGGCAAACAAAAAATATGCCGACGGATCATGTCCTCATTCCTCCTCCGATTCCACGCTGTCCACGAACGCAGCCATGGTGATCCGCCGGCTCGCCTCCTCGGCGAACTGCGCGCCGTTGATTTTGGTCAGCGCGCCCACAACTTTTTTCTGGGCCGCAACCATTTCCAGCGCCGCCGTCAGGCACCGATGGATCGCGGCGTGGTTTTCCACGCGGAAGCGGCGGAGGTCCGTTGCGTCCGGGAAATCTTCCCACCAAAGCCAAGGAAAATCCGGATCCCGCGCCGCCAGGGCCGCCGCATTCCGGGAACTGTAAATCTGATGGACATAACAGTTGAGCAGCAAGGCTAGCACCGCGCGCGCTTGTGAATGGGGACTGACGGCTGCGGGCGACAGGGGCTTCAGCGGCAGATTTCCAATAGCGTCGATGGCCAACTGAATCGCCTCGCCGGCCGTGCGTGGCGGCACACTAAACCGGGGACTGAGGTCAGGATTCAACCCCTTGATATTGTGTTCCGCAGGAATATTGGTTGTGCTTTTCATATCGGTGCCTTCACTTTTCGGATTCATAGCTGAAGGTGTTACGGGCCAATCCAGGAAATCTTTCAAACTATTTTTTTATTCTTAAAACATTTCCCGTTGATCATCCCATTTTTAGCGGGATAAGCTTCAGCGATTAACCCACAGTTGAAGATGCTAAAGGAGAATTCGCGGTTGGGTAGTGTGCGAGTCGCGCACAGGGGTGAGCGTGTCGCGCACAGTTAAAAATCATCTTGCAGGGTAGGGCGACGCCGGAATTCTTAGGCGGGTTTGCTGAAACGAGATTTGAACACCGCCGAGCTTAGCGAATGGTAATTTTAAAAATTAAAAGTGAAAGAAATTCACCTGCCCGGCGTATCTCAAGGGTAGCGGTAGCAAAAAGTCAAAAAACGGATGGCTTGCTTTGGTAACGCCGCTCTCATAAAACATGACAACTAAACAAGACAGAGGCCGCCCATGAACCCCCCAATCAAAAATTTCAAAAGGATCTTCCTCATGGTGATTTTGGTAGGGAGCGCGCTGGGAGCAAAAACTTCTTGGGCGCAAACAAATGATGCGATTCGCATCGTGGCCTTGGGCGGCGCGGGCAAGGTGGAATATCTTCAAAAAGGGGCGGCCCACTGGCAACCGGCCGCAGTTGATACGCAGCTCGACCCGCTTGATCGAGTGCGCACGTGCACAAATAGTTCGGTCGTAATCCGCTGGTCGGATCAGAGCGTGCTGCGTTTCGAGGCCTTGACGGAACTAGAAATTTTACCAGCCGAAACGATCCAGGACGACCACGGCTTGAATCTTGTTCGCGGGCTACTTTATTTTTTCCACCGTGGCCAACCTGGTCGCATTCGCGTCATCACCAGCGGCGCGCTGGCAGGTATCAAGGGCACGGAATTTGTGATGTCGGTTGCGTCTGAAAATGGCGTTGAAAAAACCGCGTTAGCGGTGATCGACGGGCAAGTCAGCTTGAGCAACGCCGCCGGCACTTTGGACCTCACCAATCATGAACAAGCGATTGCCGAATCGGGCCGGGCACCGGTGCGCACCCCGGGTTTTATCGCAAACCATATTTTACAATGGTGTTTTTATTATCCCGGTGTGTTGGATTTGAATGATCTGTCACTTGCGCTGGACGGGAAAAATATTTCAAGCGAATCGCTCGCCGATTATCGCGCTGGGGATCTACTCGCAGCGCTGGCAAAAATTCCCAGCAGCGAGCCGACGAGTGCAGAGACCGAAAAAATTTATCGTGCGGCCGTGCTGCTGAATGGTGGACAGATCAGCGCGGCGGAAGCGGAGCTTGCGCGGATCAATGTCACGCAGTCGCCGGAAAATATTCAGCGTCTCGCCAACGCGCTCCGCCTGCTTATTGCGGCGGTGAAACAGGAGCCGTTCACCGCCGTAACTAATCCGCAGCTCGCCACGGAATTTCTCGCCGCCTCGTATTATGCCCAGTCGCAAGCCGGTCCTAACTCATTGGAAAAGGCGCTGCGATTTGCGCGTCAGGCCGTGGAAAAATCTCCGGAGTTTGGTTTCGGTTGGGAGCGAGTGGCAGAATTGGAATTTAGTTTTGGTCGCACGGAGCGGGCCTTGACCGCTTTGGAAAATGCCCTGCATTTTTCCCCACGCAACGCCGAAGCCCTGTCGTTAAAGGGTTTTCTGCTGGCCGCACAAAATCGGATACCCGAAGCCAGCGCGCAGTTTGAGCGCGCGTTGGCGGTTGATTCCGCGTTGGGCAACGCCTGGCTCGGGCGCGGACTTTGTCAGATCCGCAGCGGGAAACTCAAAGCGGGCCGTGAAGATTTATTGATCGCGGCCGCGATGGAGCCGCAGCGCGCCACACTCCGCAGCTATCTCGGTAAGGCTTTTGGCGATGCGGGCGACACTCCGCGGGCGTTGCACGAATTTGCCCTCGCAAAAAATCTCGACCCTAATGATCCGACTGCATGGCTCTATTCTGCGCTGCTCAACGAACAGAATAACCAAGTCAACGATGCCGTCCGCGACCTGGAAAAATCACAGGAGTTGAATCATCATCGCGGCGTTTACCGTTCGGGAATGCTGCTTGATCAAGACCGCGCTGTGCGGAGCGCGAACTTGGCGCGGATTTATGCGGAAGCGGGATTAGATGATGTGGCGGTGCGCGAAGCCGGGCGGGCGGTAAGTGCGGATTACGGAAACTTCTCCGCGCATTTATTTCTCGCCAACAGTTACCAGCAATTGCGCAACTCGAGTCCGTTTGATTTGCGGTTTGAAACGCCTGCGTTCAGCGAATACCTCATTGCCAGCTTGCTCGGCCCGGCCGATGGCCGATTGCTCGCGCAACCGGTGTCACAGCAAGAATACACACACCTGTTTGATCGCGATTCGTATGGCTTCAGTTCGAGCACGGAATATTTGAGCCGCGGCGCGTTCAACCAGTATGCGGCGCAATACGGCACGCAGGGAAATTTTAGTTATGCGGTGGAGTCAGACTACAATTGGGATCCGGGCCAGACGCCAAATGGCAGCCTAGAATCGCGGCAATTTTCGGCCAAAATAAAACAGCAGTTGACGCCGAATAACGGGCTGTTTTTTGAGGTGTTGGATTTTCAGCGGGACGCTGGCGATGTTTCGCAGCGCTATGATCCCAGCCAGGCCGACTTAGGTTTGAAAGTGCGGGAAAAACAAGAGCCCACCATTCTGCTTGGCCTAGATCACAAATGGAGTGAGGATCAGCACACGCTTTTTCTGGCCAGTTTTTTCAATGACGAGCTCTCTCTATCCTCTCCAAATGCTTCGAGTTATTTGCTAAAAAGCCTCAATGATGGTGATCCAGCTTTTCGGTTCGCGCCGGTTAATCTCTCAGAGAATTTTGTAAATCGGTTGAACATGGAATCGGTGGAGGTGCAACATCTGTTGACCTATGCCCAATTTCAAACCGTCGCGGGTCTGCGTTTTCAGGCCAGCCAGTTCCGCCTTGCGAATGAACAGTCCACCTCGGCGAACACGGATCCATTCGACTTGATTTACTTCGCCGACACAGTGGTGACCAATCAGTCATTTCATGCGCAATCACTGCGTGTCACTCCCTACTTTTATGAATACTGCCATCTAACCCAAAAGTTTTGTCTTATGGGCGGGCTGGCTTACGACTATCAAAGCTTGCCGCAAAACTCGCTCTTTGCACCGCTCGGAGACGGCGAGCGGATAGAGAAACAACTTTCGCCAAAGGCCGGCTTGGTGTGGGAGCCGACGGCGCACTCCGCCATCCGCGCGGCGTATGCCCAATCTTTGGGCGGAGCTAATCTGGATCAGAGCGTGCGGCTGGAACCGACGCAACTCGCTGGATTTGTCCAAGCCTATCGGAACCTCATGCCAAGTTCACTCGTCGGCGGCATCAGTGGGGAACGCAGCGAGACCTTTGATTTTTCAATTGAGAACCGGTTCAGTTCAGGAACTTATTTAGCGCTCTCGGCAGAGGTATTGCATGCGACCGATCAGCAGTCAGTCGGAGCGTTTTCTCGGGTGCAATCGAGCGGTCAGGGGAGTGCGGTCCAACTGGCCGAACAGCTCGCGTTTACCGAACGCTCGCTAGATTTTTCGGCGCATCAGTTGCTCGGAAAATTTTTCAGCCTTGGAGCTCACTACCGCATTTCAGACGCCCAGCTGGATACTTTATTTCCCCAGATAAATTCCAGCCTTGGAAACAATAAATCTAACCAAAGCGGATTACTGCATTTGACGAGTCTCGCCTTGTCATTCCAACACCCCGGCGGCTGGTTTGCCAGTATTGAAGGCCAATGGTGGCACCAGGATTTGCGCGAGGATTCGGCCACTGTTCCCGGCGATGACTTCTGGCAGGCCAATGCCATGGTCGGCTATCGTTCCCCGCGCCGACACTTTGAAGCTTCGCTGGGGTTACTCAATCTGACTGACCAAGGCTATCGCCTGCAGCCGATCAACCTGTATCCCGACCTCCAACGCCAGCGCACGCTGGCCGTGCGGCTACAGATAAATTTTTGACTTAATTCCTTTTGATACTTTTCTCGCAAACGAATGATAAAAAAAGCCGGATGGAAACAGTTTGAGATTTGAATCAAGGAGCCGGCGTCGGTTCGATATCCAGTTTCACCTGCGTGTTCGGGGAATAAAGTTTAGCCGTAAAACAGACCGTGAAATAATAGTGCGGGTAAGCCGGACTATCAAAAATCTTTTGTTTGGCATCGTAGTTATCCACCGCACAGAGCGTGTTAGTATTGTAAGACACCGCCAAGTAATAATTGGTTGGCGCAACGAGAACATTATTAGTGAACACCCGAACGTAATGGCTGCCGCTATCCAGAGCATAGCCGCCCGCACCGTAAAAATTTACCGCCGAGTAGTATTTACCACAACTGCCGACCGTGCCACTTCCAGGTCTTGGTAACGGTTGTTGTGGCGGCGTAACGCCAGTGGAAGACACGCTCGCGCAGCCTACCAGCAGCAGAAATAGTCCGAAGCTGAGGTTGGCAAAAAATGGCAGACGATTTTTGGTCATGTTTTTCCTTATATCTTGTTGGTTGATTTGTTCCCGCAGTTAAGCTGAACCGATTAGCAGTAATGTCGATGTCGTATTTGTCACCAACAGCTCAGCTTGTCAACTGTAAAAGCCGGTCTAAAAAAACTATCCTCGCGTGGCGGCTGCACTAGACTGTCGCCAGCGGTCGGGATTCTAACTTGTGAGCGGTCTAGCCATCATTCAAAAAATGTTTTCGCGTTCCGCGCTAACGGGCGCGGCCTTGGCGGTGGCGGTTGGCCTGTTGCTGTGGGGCACGCCGTTAGGTGAACCCTGGGAAAATGCGAGTTACGATTATGCTTATCTCTTCGGCTCACGGGCGGTTACTAACCAGATCGTGTTCATTCAGATGGAGGATGTCGGCGATGAGACCAAGCGAGATCTCCAGCAGGAGCGTGAACAACACGCGGCGCTCCTACAAAAATTGACGAGGGATGGTGCCCGGCTGGTCGTGTTCGATGTTTTTTTTCAGACCTCCACCGTAGTCCAAGTGGATGAAAAAATGGCGGCCGCCATGCGGCAGAACGGTCATGTGGTCTTGATGGGAATCCCTACCGAAGATAACCGGAATAGTGAGTTGGCTGGCGGCAGCATTGTTCAACCTTATGCGTTGTTTCTCAACGCCGCGGCCGGTTGCGGATTGGGCTACGTGGATGCGCAGACACTGCAAATTGTGCGCCGGCACTGGCCTTTTTGGAAACCGGGCGAAGGTGATTTTCACAGTCTCGGCTGGGTAGCGGCGGAGACCTATGGTGTGCGGGTAAATCCAAAAATTGAAAATCAGTGGCTGCGTTTTTATGGGCGAAACGGACCGGGTGAAAGGATTTTGTATTCGCGGGCATTGGCGGCGGCTGATGATTTTTTTCGTGGTAAAGTCGTTTTCATCGGCGGTTGGCCGGCGCGGCCCAACGACCCTGGTTCCGGCGAGCCGAACAATGATAAATTTTCAACGCCCTACACGCATTGGACCGGCCAGGCGATTGGCGGGATCATCATCCACGCGACCACATTTTTAAATCTGGTGAATGGTGATTGGTTGCGGCGCCAACCCGCGCAGATAGAATTACTGTTATTGGTGGTGACGGGCTTTTTGATCGGTGGCGGGCTGCGTCTATTGAAACCATTGCGCGCGCTGCTGGTGGCCATCGGGATTTTTTTTGTAGTGATGTGCGCCTTTGTTTCGTGGAGTTACTACACCCATTATTGGTTCCCGTGGCTGGTGATCGCCGGTGGGCAGTTACCGTTCGCGCTGGCATGGGCTTGGACCACGAGGCCGCGTCATGTCATGTTTTCTTATGAACGATTTCCGGGCTATACGCCGGTGGGTGATCCGGTGGGTGAAGGTGCCTACGGCAAGGTCTGGCTCGTGCGCAACACGACGGGCGAATTGCAGGCGCTCAAGGAAATTGAATTGACCAAATTTCAGGATACCGAACCTTACGAGCGCGAGTTTCGCGGCATCAAAAGTTATAAACTCATTTCCAATCAGCACCTGGGCCTGCTGCACGTTGACTATGTTTATCGTCCCGACCACGCCGGCTATTTTTTTTACGTCATGGAGCTGGGCGACGCGTTGAATCCGAGCTGGGAAAAAAGCGGCGGAAAATTTGAACCGCGCGATTTGGGACGCGCCTGTGGCCAGATGGAAGGCCGGAGAATGCCGCCGCGGGAATGTATTCGCATCGGCATCAAACTGCTCGAAGCGCTCAACTTCTTGCATCAAGCCGGACTCATTCATCGCGACATCAAGCCGGCCAATATTATTTTCGTCAACGGCCATCCCAAGCTGGCGGATGTAGGGTTGATCCGCGAAGCGCCGGCCTACGGACAACAAGCTACCAGAGTTTACACTCCCGGCTTCGATGATCCCCTCGGACTGGGCACCAAATTAGCCGACATGTATGCCTTGGCGATCACGCTTTATATCAGCAGCACGGGTAACAAAGAGGGCTCATTTCCCCAACTGCCGACGCAGGTATGTGACAATCCCGAATTTATGCGGCTGAATGAAATCATTCTACGTGCCTGCCAGCCCGTGGCAACCGACCGTTATCCGAGCGCGGCTGAAATGCTGGCCGCTTTTCAAGCGTTACAGGCGGAGCTGAACGCCGGCCAAACCCGGCCAATTTGAAATGCCGCCCGACTGGAGAACGGACGTTGCGATAAATTATTTCGCTGGTATAGTTTCACCTGATTTTACATGACCATTTTACATTATCTACTCATCGCGCTCGAAGTCGTGCTGATCTTCAATCTCATCATCGGCGTGCACGAGATCGGGCATTTTCTGGCGGCACGTTGGCGCGGCTTGAAGGTGGAACGCTTCGCGATCTGGTTTGGTAAACCTATTTGGAAGAAAAAAATCGGGGGCGTGGAATATGCGCTCGGTTGGATTCCTGGCGGCGGTTACGTCTCGCTTCCGCAAATGGCCACCATGGAAATCATCGAAGGCAAAAGCGGTCAGCCGGAAGAAAAAGTCGTGGAACCATTCGCGGAACGTGTTGGTGGCGAAAAGGGGCAGACTCAAGCCGAGCTGAAAACATTGCCGCCCGTTTCACCGCTCGATAAAATCATCGTGGCCTTCGCCGGGCCTTTGTTCAGTTTTGGATTGGCGATTGTTTTCGCCATCGTTGTTTGGAAAGTCGGCAAGCCTGCCAACGAAGCTGATAACACAACGCAAATTGGCTGGGTAGATCCGTCCGGTCCGGCAGCAAAAGCCGGTCTGCTTCCCGGCGACACCATTCTTGAAGTGGACGGCCATCCAGTCACTCATTTTTCCCCGACCAGCGCCGACAGCGTCACCTGGCGCATCGTCACCAGCACGAGCACAAACATCCCCATCAAATATCGCCGTGACGGTCAGGAAAACATTGCTTACGCCGCGCTGTTTCATCGCGAAACGAAATGGTATGAACGCAAGGCGCTACGCCAGATACTTATTTCACCGGTGGACAAAGCCGCCATTTTTGAAATCGCCTCGAACAGTCCGGCGTCCCAGATGGGGTTGCAGCCGGGCGACCAAATCATCAAGCTAGATGGCCAGAAAATTTACAGTTTCATGTCCGTGCTCTCCGCCGAGAAGGCGATGAGTAATAACTTGGTGAAACCATTGACGCTCACCATTCGCCGTGGCATAGAAGAATTTGATCGCACGCTCCTCGCGGTCAAACCGCTCACCCCAACGAATGCGCCGCCACTCTTGGGCATCATGTCCTGGCAGGGCGAAACCAATGTTACGCTCGATCATCCGCTGCCGCTGCAACAAATCAAAGACAGCGCGGGACAAATCTATAACACCTTCAGCGCGTTGTTTGCCCGCCACGGCGAAATCGGCGTGCAGCAACTCGGCGGCGCCGTGATGATCATCCGCGTTTACAGCAAACTGTTTCAAGACGACGACGGCTGGCGTCGTGTGTTGTGGTTCAGCGTGATTCTCAACGTGAATCTCGCACTGCTGAATCTATTGCCATTGCCGATGCTGGATGGCGGTCACATTTTGCTCTCGCTCGTCGAGGCGGTGCGTCGCCGCCCGAGCAGCGCGACAATTTTGAATTATATCCAAAACGGTTTTGCGATTTTGCTCATCAGCTTCATGGTCTATATCGCATTTTTCGACATCGGCGATTGGTGGCGCAGTTCACGCGCCGACCGCGATGTGCCGGTGGTTTTCGCTCCTCAAAAATAATTTCCCATGCGTTACTGCGACTCTCCTTTTTTCTATCAACGCCGTCAGACCCGCGAGATCGTCATCGGTGATCCCGCAAACGGCGGCGTCATCATGGGCGGCAATCATCCGGTCGTCCGCCAGTCCATGCTCACGTGCGATACGATGGACACCGCGTTGTCGGTGAAACAAACTTTGGAACTTGTCGCCGTCGGTTGTCAGCTCGTCCGCATCACCGCGCCGACGGTCAAGGACGCGGCGAATCTGCAAAACATCGTGGCCGAGCTTCGCAAGCAAGGTTGCAACGTGCCGATCGTCGCTGACATTCACTTCAAACCCGAAGCTGCGATGGAGGCCGTGAAGTGGGTGGAAGTTGTCCGCGTAAATCCCGGCAACTACGCCGATTCAAAAAAATTCGCGATCAAGGAATACAACGACGAGCAATACGCGGAAGAGTTGAAGCGCATTGAGGAAAAATTCACGCCGCTCGTCCTCGAAGCGAAGAAATTAAAACGTTGCCTCCGCATCGGCACCAATCACGGCTCGTTGAGCGATCGCATCATGAACCGTTTCGGCGACACACCGCTCGGCATGGTTGAGAGCGCGCTGGAGTTCGCCCGCATCGCGCGTAAAAACGATTTCCATAATTTCAAATTCTCGATGAAGTCGAGCAATCCGAAGGTGATGATCGAATGTTATCGCCTGCTCGTCGCGCGGTTTTACGAACTCGGCGCGGATTGGAATTATCCCATCCACCTCGGCGTCACCGAAGCCGGCGAGGGCGAGGACGGACGCAACAAATCCGCCATCGGCATCGGCTCGCTGTTGTGCGACGGTCTGGGTGACACCATCCGCGTTTCGCTCACGGAAGATTCACCGCGTGAGATTGAAGTGTGCAACGATTTGCTTGCGCAGATTCCGTTGCTGACGAATCACGAATCACGAATCACGAATCACGATTTTCCCTTCGATCCATTTCATTTTGAACGCCGCAAGACGCCGGAAATTTCGCTCAACGAAAATATAAAATGCGGTGGCGAACAATTGATCCGCGTCGTTGTCACGCGCACGACGTTTGATAAAGTCGCGCCGAAGATTCGTCCCAAAGACGACGTGAAGCCGGAAGCAGTTTACGAAGACCTGAACATTTTTGAAATTGATCCGACGCAGGATTTTGAGATCAATTGCGCCACACAACTCGTCACCGTGAAAGACGGCGTGAACCTTCCCGCCATCACCGCGTTCCGTTTGCTCGCGGCGAAATTAAAAAACCTTGGCCGCAACAATCCGATTCTGCTCAAAGATACTTTGTTCTCCGACTCCCTCGCCCCCAGCGGAGGAGAGGCCCGTGGTGAGGGGGCATTCCCGCTCGAACCCAAGATCGCCTTGCTCCGCGCGTCTGTCGTCATCGGCTCGCTGTTGGCGGATGGCATTGGCGATGCGATTCTCGTGCGCGGCGAAGCGGGCGGTGGCCAATCGCTCCGTCTTGCATACAATATTTTGCAGGCCGCCGGTTGCCGCAGTTTCAAGACCGATTACGTCGCGTGCCCCAGCTGCGGACGCACATTGTTCAATCTCCAAACCGTCACCGCACGCATCAAAGCCCGCACCGAGCATCTCAAAGGCGTGAAGATCGCCATCATGGGCTGCATCGTGAACGGCCCCGGCGAAATGGCTGATGCGGATTTCGGCTACGTCGGCGGCGCGCCAAATAAAATAAATCTCTACGTCGGCAAGACGCCGATCAAGTTCAACATCCCCGAAGCCGACGCCGTGGAACGCCTCGTGGATTTGATCAAGGAACACAACAAGTGGGTGGAGCCGGAAGCGAAGGAAACGGTCGCTACCACGTGAGTCATGTTATTAAGTTCCAAGTTCAAGAAGTTCTTGGCCTTTTTAGGTATCGCGTTGGTCATTTTGGCATGTTCAGCTAATTCAATAGTTAGTCTGTTTTTAAAATCGTTCGAGCGCAAAGCCAAGTTGAGTGCTGAAATTCATCCAAATTGGCAGCGATATACAAATCACGAATATGGCTATGTGGTCGAATTTCCTTCGAGGCCGTTCAAAAAGCCCGCGCAGTTGACCAATAATCCGGCTTTAGTTTCTTACCAACAAATGCTTTCGGTTTTGGGAAGCAATGATTGTTTCATGGTGGCTACAGTCGTAACTTCATTAACCAATAATTTTACCGAAGAACAAATCGAATCTCTTTTGAATACGTCAATGTCCGGGGGACTAGGCAAAGGCGGAAAAATACTTTCCACACACAAGATTAAATTAGGGACTTTTTTTGGGAAAGAAGTAGAAGCAGAGACTGCCGGTAAATTTTTTGCAAAGATGAGATTTTATCAGGTTGGGCACAATCTTCAGGAAGTGGTCACCTTAACATCCCTGACAAATCAGCATTCGACAAACGCCTCGCGCTTTCTCGATTCGTTTAGCGTGATTTCTCCCTCACCCTGATCTTCTCTCGCAGAGAGACGGCGGGGACACGGGAGAGCCTTTCTCACCCACAGATTGAACGCTCTCGCGGATCGAAAAAGGTATCTCCGGGAGTGTGTTAAAAACTCCCGGGGATATTTGGGTCATCAAAAAGTATCTTCGATCTAGGTCTTACGCCGAAAAACTTCCTGCGGATCAGCAAGGTTCAATACGGAAAGATCCAGGCCGCAGCCCGGCGCGCGTTCGGCGGCGGCGGCGAGTTGGGTCGCAATTTTTTTCACCGCCATGTCGGCATAAAAACGCACGATGCCTACGCCGGATTTCGTCGGGAAAATAATCACGAGCAGGCAATGTTCATCAACGTTGCAGCACAGCATGCTGGTTATTTCGCCTTGCTGATAGATGTTGTTAAAATTCTGTTCGTTCACCAGGCCGGCAATGGTTTGATTCGCCAAAAATGCGCCCGAAGCCAGCGCACCGATGGTCGTGAAATCCAAGCCCTCGGCGTCACCCTGGCTCGCGATGAGAAAACCGCCTTTGTCGATGACGAGCGCGGCCGTCGCCTCGGTTTGCGCGAGCAAATCCTTGAGCGCGGCATCCATCCGCTGGACGTCCTCTTCGATCAACTGTGGCAATGTGCCCATAAAATAATTTCGACGACAACTTACGCGTATTGCGGCGCGCTCTGGTGGATGAATTTTTGCAGCAGCAGCCGCGTGATCATGTTGAGCGATTCAAAAACGCCTTCGCATTTGTGCGCCGCGCCGCCGAATGATGGCACCTGCACGTCGCGATTGTTCAACAGGAAATCGAGATATTCCACGGGCGCGGCATTCGGCAGATCGCGCTTGTTGTATTGCAGCACATAGGGAATTTCGTCTAGGTTCAGTTTCAAAGTGGCGAGGTTATCCTTCAAATTTTTAAAGCTTTCCACGTTCTCCGGCATTTTTTCGTATTGCGAATCCGCCACGAACACAATGCCGTCCACGCCGCGCAAAACGAGTTGGCGCGTGGTGTTGTAAATCACCTGGCCGGGCACGGTGTAGAGTTGAAATTTGGTTTTGAAACCTTTGATCGTCATCGCCTCGATGGGGAGAAAATCAAAAAACAAAGTGCGATCCGAGCTGGTGGCGAGCGAAACGAGTTTGCCTTTGTTGCCCGCCTGCGTTTGGACGTGGTCGTGAACCTGAACGAGGTTCGTGGTTTTGCCGCCCATGGCGGGACCGTAATAAACGATTTTTACCTGAAGTTCTTTGGTTGCTTGATTGATGATGGCCATAAATGTGGTTGGTTATTTTTTCCGGTCAATTTCCGCTGCGAGTTGCACGAGTTGCGCCGAGGGTAAGCCCTCTCCGAGGCGCCCGAACGCAGCGAAATAAACGGAGCGCACCCGAAAAATTTTCCAGGGAACGTCGCCGACGGTGAAGCTCACATTATTCAACGTGCCCATGCGAAGTTCGCGGGTGCTTTGATTGACGCGCTCAAAAATTTGCGGCAAGAAAGCGGCCAGCGTATCGGCATTCAAATCGGCTGGCACTTCACTGGCCACGCGTAATCCATCCGGCAGCGCGACCACCGCACCCGCGACGCCGGGCAGGGCCAGAGCGCGAGCGACGACTTCTTTCGGCGTGGCTTGGCGGCTGGAAAAATCTGTCTGCACATTTTCTTCGACGCGAACTTCCGTCGCGGCGGCTTGGCTTGGGACGCCGGGAACAAAATAATTTGTGTCCTGCCCGCCGGGTTGCGGTTTGGGCAAAGTCGGTAATCCTGCCATCGCGGGTGCCGCGGCCGGTTGTGGGAAACCAAAAAATAAATCGGGGATCTCAGCTTTTACTATGACCTTGGCTTGGGCGGGCAGGTTGTTTTTCTTCGCCCCGAGAAAGAGCGGGGCGACGATTTTCAGCGGGAGTTGCAATTCCACCGCATCATAGGGCGAGGCCGGAGAATCGTGGGCCGCGAGCATGCGGATTTGTTTCCACGGCATCGTCACGCGTCCGCGCTTCAGGCCTGATTCCACAACGTCTTCCGGCAAGGTGATTTTTGCGTCGGCAAAAGCCGGCTGCAACATTTCCTTCTTCAAATCCAACGGCCAGTTTTCCGCGAGTGACGCGAGCGATACCAACAGGGTGTTGCTGGCTGGGGCGGGCAGTTGGTGCGCATCAAAATGATGGGTGTCATTGCTGACGGGGGCCGTGAAACGCGGATGGGTTATGGGCGTGGACGGTGTCGGCGTGATACTGCGCGGGGTGAATGCAATCGGCGCGGAGGGTGGTAACGGCTTCACTTCAAAATCATTTTTGGCAAGCGCTGGCTGGGGGATTGCGGCGGGAACTTTGAGGGGATTGGAAGTGAAGTTGACGCCGCGTCCGCCGTTGGCAAATGGTCCGGCGATCTCGTCGCCAACGCAAACTTTTTTCGCCGACTGGCGGGCCAGTAGAGCTGGATTGATGCGCGCCAAAATTTCTGGGAGCGGCAAATTCACCGTGCGGCTGTCGTGCTCCCCGCCGGAGTTCGCAATGAGTCCCGGGGCGAGGCGGCGCAAATCGCCAAAGGAAATTCTGACGGAGCCGAATCCAAGCTGGTTCACGATACTATCGGTTTGAAGCCGGATCGTGGCATTCGCGGCGGGGGCGGACATTATTTTCGCGCGCAGTTCTAGCGGCAGACCGCTGATGATAGCGGAGAGCGGGATTTCAATTTCTGCAGCGGAGGAATCAATGCTGCCCGGCAGCGAATTCGCGGCGGGGAGAGCCGAGGCTGGTGCTGCCGAAAAACGATTCACGGCCGTCGAGGCGACTGTTGAATTTGTCGCGGCGTTAGCAGCGAGCTGCGGTTTTTCGGCCTGGCGGAAGAATCCGCGGAAGAGGCCGGCAAAAGGTATTTTGACCGAGAGTGCCATAATGATTGCGATTTTTTTTGCACCGCCACACCGACGGGCGAGTTCATTAAGCGGAATCCGTGCCAACGATTTTCCCTCAGGAATTGCCCTGTTTTGTTGCGGCGCTTGTCTCAGGCTGGGACTGAAGCGCAGAAAACTGTCTCGTTTGCAGCGTGAATTGCAGGTAGGAACGAAGATTGCTTTACCAACGTCCGCCGGCTTGCCGGTTTGAAAAATTCGGATGAACCATAGCCATAAAATTTTACTGCTGGATGACGATACGGACTGGCTCGCGTTGTGCCGCGACTTGTTATCCGCCTTGCCAAGCCAACCGGAACTGCTGACCACGACCACGGCGAAACGCGCGTTGTCATTGCTCGAAACGGAATCCGTGCGCCTGCTGGTCTGTGATTTAAAAATGCCGCGCATGGATGGATTGCAGATGCTCTCGATCGTGCGCCGGCGTTTTCCGGATGTGCGCACGGTGGTATTGAGCGGCATGGATGACGAAGATTATCGCTCGCGTGCCTACGCGCTGGGCGTGGATTTGTTCTGGCCCAAAAGCGAGATGCAGCGCGATGTGAATCAATTCAATGAATGTCTGGAATCGTTGCTGGGGCGCGAAGGGGAAACTGGTTTTCGCGGGGTGCAGAGCAAAAGCCTGCTCGATATCATCCAGATGGAATGTCTTTCCGCCAGCTCCACCGTGCTCCGGATCCAGCGCGGTCCGCTCGCGGCAAAATTGTGGATTCAAGAAGGCGAATTGACGGATGCGGAAATTGACGGCGTCCGCGGTGAGCCGGCGTTGCAACGCATTCTCGCCTGGAAAACCGGTTCGTTCGAAAATCTGCCGCCGGAGCCCGGACGCGAACGCACAATCCACAAATCCGTCAATGCTCTGCTGCTCGAATCGGCCCAAACGTTTGATGAAGCCGCCAACCTTAACCTAACGGGATCTGCCGACGCCGACGACAGCGCACGGCACCAACGAACCATGTGGAAGCTGTCTCAACTCACGCGCGAGAGCGCGGAGTTTGTCATCGCCATTCCGCCTGTTGGCCAAGGTGATCCCGACGCACTCGGCACCCAGAATTCCGCCGAGTTTTCCCAGTGGGCCACCCACGCAGAAAAAATGGCGCGCGAGCTTGGCGACCGGCTTGGAGCCGGACCCTTGTTGTATATTTCAGGTCAAGGTCTCGAACGTAAAGTTATCTTGATGCCGCGTGGTGGTAAAATTTTCCTTACGGGCTGGCCAGTAGATGCCGATGACAATATGGCAGAAAAAACCAAAAAAATTTCCGCCGCATGGGAATCCTAAAAAATATATTCCGCCGGGCCGCCGCCGTGCAGTCATTGCCCGCCGGCAGCCTCACCGTGGACCGCCACGGCGCGATCATCACCTGCACGGTGTCCTCGGCCTATCCGCAGAGTTTACTTGCCACCATCGGCCATGCGGTCGTCACGCTGCTCCGCGAGGCACGCACCGCCCAGATGCCGCTTTCAGAAATCAGCCTGCATTTTGGCAGCCTCCACATCACCGCGCGCGAACTGCGCGGGGGCGCGGTCATTTTCCTGCTACCACAAACCGCGTTAGCCTCGACGCCAAAAACTATCCGCCCATGACGCCCAAGGAAATCAACCAGCTCGTCGCCCAGATCGAGACCCACATCGAGTGTTGGAAACAATTCAACCACTTCATCGCGGTGGCGCGCGCGAAAAAATTTGGCGCGGCGGACGATAATCATTTTCTCGAAATCAAAAGCATCATTGTGCAAGAACTTGAATTGATTTTTGCCACCATTGAGGTGCCGTCACCTACCCGCGAAGAAGTTCACGCCCTCATCGGCAACGCACCGACGCTGCGCAGCCTGAGCGAAATGAGTGAAGGCGGTCTGCGCAATCTCGAATCCCAGTGGCACAAAATCTATATCGGCTGGCACGCCATCCTCGGCCAGCTCAAGGTCAAACAACGCGCCGAAGCCGGAAAATCTTTCTGGAGAAAGAAATAATCGGCTTGCCCGGGAGGCCCGTTTTCCGGCCTAATACCGTATGCACGATTGGCTCATCACACTCATTTTAGGAATCGTTGAAGGCATCACGGAATTTATTCCGGTCTCTTCCACGGGACATCTGCTCATTGCGGAACGTTTGATGCACGTTGAAAAATCCGATCTGTTCAACATCGTGATCCAATGCGGCGCAGTGCTCGCAGTGTTGCCGCTCTTTCCCCAACGCATCTTCAAATTCATCTTCGAATGGCGCGAGAAAGAAACGTTCGACTACCTCATCAAAGTATTGACCGCGTTCGCCATCACCGGCGCCATCGGATTTATTTTGGATAAAAAAGGTTTTAAACTTCACGAAAATCCGACGCCCATCGCCATCGCCTTGCTCGTCGGCGGCCTGGCGTTTCTCGCCGTTGAATTTTATCTACGCGGCAAAAAATTGAGCACCGAGATTACTTGGGGCGTAGTCTTGGTGGTGGCATTTGGTCAGTTGCTAGCGGGAACCTGTCCGGGCACTTCACGTTCGGGGGCGACGATTATTTTTGCGTTACTGCTGGGCTTGAGTCGTCCGGCGGCTACGGAATTTTCATTTCTGGTCGGCATTCCCACGATGCTGGCGGCGGGCGGTTGGAAAATTTTTAAATCTCTGCATCATGCCGATCCACTCGCGCCCAAAGAAGATTGGTCCATGGTGTTGCTCGCTACGGTCGTTGCCTCCATCGTCTCTTTCATCGCCGTGAAATGGCTGCTGCGCTACGTCCAGACGCATACGTTCAGCCTGTTCGGCTTCTACCGAATCGTGGTCGCCATCGCCATTTTCATTTGGATGAAATAATCAAAGCCCGGCGAACACCCGCTGGAAATTTTCTTCCACGCGCGGCGCAAGCGATTCAATTGGTTCGCCCAGAAATTCTGCGAGCCCTTGGTAAACTGCCCCGAGATTCGCGGGATAGTTTAGCGTTTTGCCATCCGCCGTGGCGAGCGGAAATAAATGCTTCTCCAACGGCAAAGGCTGATCTGGCGCATCCGTTTCAATCAACAGTCGCTCAACTGGAACGCTGCGAAATGTTTCGCGCTGACGCAGTTTCCGTTCGTGCAAAAAGTAGCCGGGAAAACTGAAATAAGCGCCGAGTTTGGCGAACGCCGGAATGATTTCCGGCGGACCGCCAAAGCTGTGCAGCACGAAGCCGCGCGCGGGCCGTGGATGTTCCCGGAGCAAATCATTTAGCCTGCCCCAAGTTTGTAAACAGTGAATGCTCACGGGCAAATTCCGTTCCGTTGCCAAACGAAGTTGCGCCAGAAAAACTTCCTCCTGACCAGCATAACTTAAATCCGGTTTCCAGCGGTCCAGCCCGATTTCGCCAATGGCACTGGGAATGGCATCGAGAAAAGTTTCCAATATTTTAAGCCAGTCCGGCGTGCGTTCCGCGAGATACCAAGGATGATAGCCAAAGCTCGGAAGCACCTGTTGGTTTGATTGCGCTAGTTGCAAAACCTGCGTCCAGTCGCTTTCGCACACGCCGTTAACCACCATGCGGGCGACGCCGGATTTTTTGCACGCCGCGAGCAATTCATTTTGCTTTCCGCCAAAGCGGTCGTCCTGCAAATGATTGTGCGCATCGTAGAAATTCACTTCGAGGATGGAGGATGGAAGATTGCGGATGGCAAGGCAAACCAAGTTGGAGTTCAAGCTTTTGCTTACTCCGCCACCGAACAAGCTAAAGCTTGGACTCCAGCTTTAGGCGCGCAAAATCTTGGATATACTCCCAAACCTTGGCCAGCGCGTTCCGGCGGTTGGGGGTCAGGTGCTGCGTGATGCCCAGCGGCGCGAGAAACTGCGGATCATGCGCCAGAATTTCCGCCGGTGAGTGACCACTGTAAAATTCACAAAGCAAACCGGCGATGGCTTTCACCACGAGCGAATCTGAATCACTATGGAAAAAACATTTGCCAGTGCGGAATTCTGAAACCAGCCACAATTTGGCGAGACAGCCGGACAGGAGATTTTTTTCGATGCGCGTCGCCGACGGCAGCGGTAGCTTTTTTTTGGCACGCTCCACGAGAAAAGCAAAGCGATCCTGTCCGTTTTTGAAAGCGGTAAGTTCGGTCGTAAGTTGCGCTTGTTTTTCCGCGAGCGTCATAGCGCGGCCGGCGTTTATTCTTGGGGAATCGCCGATTCGCGCGGCGGCTCCGGCTCCCGTTGAACCGGCGGCTCGGCGGAGCGGGGCGGCTGCTCGCGTTGATCCCGTTGGTCGCGGCGCGGCTCGCGCTGTTCGCGTTGCTCACGCGGTTCGTCGCGACGAGGGCCGCGTTGAGAAAATTGTTGTTGCGGCGGCGGCGGCGATTGGCGCGGCGGCTGGATGCGGCGGAGCGCGCGGCGTAATTCGTCGATCTCGCGTTCGTCAGCGAGCTTCTGGCGGTCGGCTACCTCGACGAGTTCGAGAACTTCGTCCAGTTCGTCAAGCAGGCTTTTGAGCGCCTCGGCAATGTGCGTGGCGTGTTCGACGGCTTGGCTGATGGCAGAAGTTTCGGCGGGACGGAAATCGGCTGGTTTCACCCATGGCTTCGGACGCTGCGGTTCTGGCCGGCGCTCTGGCTGGCGTTCTGGCTGGCGCGGGCGCAAAGGTTGTTCCCGCAGGCGTTCGGGTGGCACCGAACGTTCTGGTTCCGACACGGGCAGATGTTCTTCCGCAATTTCCGATTCAGAATGCTCCGGTGGCTCGGCGGCGTGCGAGGCAAATTCAGACGGCTCCTCGGCGTGCGGCGTGCGGAATCCGCCTTTGTTTTCCGGCTCATGCTCCTCGTGCTCGGAATGATCCATCGCTTCGGCGGGCGGCGCGTTGGGTTCCAGGCTGTCCGGCGCGGGCGAACTATTTTCGGTTCCCGAGGCGAGGTTTTTGGGCGCGCCCGTGCGCGGACCACGGCCACGACCACCTCGACGACCGCGACGGCGGGCAGCGGGACGACGGGCGGCGGCGGGCAGGTTCAGGTTTGAATTTTCGTCAGGCACAGGTTTTCCGTGAGGATGGCTGTTGGGCGCGTAAATGCAATGGCGAAGTGGTTACTTCTTGACGAACAGGGCGACGCTGGCACTGAAGCCGTGGAGGAAATTTTTATCACCGACCGGCCCAATTTCGCCATTGCAGAAAAATCCAGCCACGCCCGTCGGGCCGAAGTGCGCCTGCAATAATTCGGCATCGTGGCTAGGGCGACCGAACAAATTCTTGCCGCGGCCATTGCAGCAGAACAAGGCGCCGCCGAAAATTTCGCGACCATCCAGATTTTTTTTCGTGCGCGTGAGCAACTCGTTCAAATCTTCCGAGGCGGCCGCCGCATCGCGGCGCTGAAATTGCACCGTCTGGCCCATGCGCGGCAAGGCGCCCACAGCGAGGACGCCGGATTGCGGATCCCCGCCAATCAGGTTTCGCACCAGAAAATCACCGCGGTGAAAATCCTCCAGATATTCGTTCACGACGAGACCGATATGCAGATTGCCCGCCGACTTTTTTTGATCTTCCGCCGAAAGTTTTTGCACCGTCTCGTTCAACACCGCGTAGGCCGGGCGATTGCCGATGTTGCGGATGAGATTGTGTTCCACGCGCGTCAACGTCCATGCTTCGCCGATCGGCGTGCAGCCTTGCGAGACCACGCCCGTGACCGCGATGTCACCACCGATGGCGAGCGCTACACCACCCTCTTCAAACACTTCGCCGTCGAGGTAAAGCTGCGTGACTGGTTCGGTAGCATTCCCGACCGCCGCGCCAGCGGCCATCCCGCCGTAAACTGGCTGCTGCGGAAAATTCTGATTCCAGGAACGGAGCCAGCTTTCGCCGTCGAGATGAAACGGGTCAATGAACGCAAGCCAACCATTCACGTCTTTGGGCGTCAGCCCGGATTTGGCTGACCAAGTCGTCGTCGTCACCGCCGCATCTGCCACGTCATCCTGGGTGAAATGAAAGCCGCGCAGTTTCGCGCCTGGCAGCGAATAGAGCGCCAGCACCAGACCACCCGCACCCTCGATCTCCTCTGCGTTGGCCACCAATCCATTGCTGGAGCAACCAGCGAGCAAAGGAATTTTGGCATGAACGCGGAGAATCTCCAAAACCGTCTCCGCGTGCGGAAATAATTTTGGCGACATGAAAACGAGGCCGAGCGAAACCTGCGGTGCGGGCAGGCGCGCGCGCAACCGTCGCGCCCAGTCGGCGAGGCGTCCTTCGTCCATCCCCTCGGACCAATAGGCGGCAATCGAATTTTCTTTGCTCAAGCGTTTGAATTTAGACCAGCGGCGTCATATTGCAAAGGGAGAATCGCCTTTGCCTCAAAAGGTTTTTCAACCGGCGCGCTGTAATATTGCCTTCGGAAAAAAAGCCGTTCACTTGAGCCATTTTGCCACGTTTTCGCCCGCCCAAGTGGCTTCCACTTTTTGACGTTCACGCACCGCGGCGAATTTCTTGCCGCTCACGAGAATTTCCGCCGTCAACGGACGCGTGTTGTAAGTGCTCGCCATCACGAAGCCATAAGCGCCCGCGCTCATCAGCACGAGATGTTCGCCTTCGGTGAACTTCGGCAACGGCCGATCCTTGCAGAAATAATCGCCGGACTCGCACACGCCACCAACGACATCGGATGAAATCGTAGCCGCATTTTTTTTGGCGAGTGGCAAAATCTGGTGATACGCCTCGTAGAACGCCGGGCGAATCAAATCGTTCATCGCCGCATCCACGATCACGAAATTTTTTCGACCCGTGCGTTTTACATATTCGACGTGCGTGACGAGCACGCCTGCGTTGCCGCAAATGAAACGGCCCGGCTCCATCAAAATTTTCAAGCCAAGCGGTTGCAACAACGGCAACAGTTTGTCCGCGTATTTCTGCGGCGTGAGAATTTTTTTCGCCGCCGCCGATTTCCACCATGCGGGCGAACCGCTTTCCAATGCCGGTTTGTAAACGATGCCCAAGCCGCCGCCGATACTGAAGAATTCGATGCCGTGCCGCGCCTTCAATTTTTTCACGAGCGGCAACATTTTTTGCACCGCCTTTTCAAACGGCGTCGTCTCCGTGATCTGCGAACCGATGTGCATCTGCACGCCACGCAACCGGAGATTTTTCAATTTCGCCGCGCGCGCATACACGCCTTCGATCAATTCAAACGCGATACCGAATTTATCTTCGTAAGTGCCCGTCGTGATTTTCGCGTGGGTTTTCGCGGCGATATTGGGGTTCACGCGCACGGCCACCGGCGCGATTTTTTTCAAGCGCGCCGCAACTTTATTGATTCGCACCAACTCCGGCTCGCTTTCGGCGGTGAAACAAAAAACATTTTGGCGCATGGCAAATTCAATCTCCGCCTCCGTTTTGGCCGCGCCCGCGAAAACACATTTCGTCGGATCGCCGCCCGCCTTGATGACGCGCATCAATTCGCCGACGCTAACAATGTCGAAGCCGCTGCCGCAATTCGCCAGCGTGCGCAGCACGGAGAGATTGGAATTCGATTTCACCGCGAAGCAGACCAGGTGGTCGATCGGCTTCATGGCGCTATCGAGTTTGTGGAAATGATTTTCCAGCGTGGCCTGCGAATAAACGTAGAGCGGCGTGCCGAATTTTTTCACGAGCGTATCCAGACCGACACCTTCGCATTGAAGTTTGTTACCGACGTAATGAAATTGATGCATAAAGGCACATTTTATGCACGCGCGGCGAAAGTTCAAGATTGGGATTTAGTAAGAGTGATATCATTTGGTGGGGCGAGCGTGCTCGCTAGCCGCTTGGTCTAGCGACGTTCGGCTCGCGAGGACGCTCGCCCCAGCAGCTTTTGCCAAGCTTGAAACACCATTTACCGACGACGCCGGGCCGCAACTGCGGGCCGGGCCGCCGCAGCGATGAGCGAGATTTTCCGCGCCATCACTGGATCTACATCCCAGCGGCCCACTTTTTTGGTCGGCTCGATTTCGCTGATTGAATCTCTGCCCGCGCGGCCTGGATAAACCCCGTCCGCCTTGTCGCCGAAAACACCGCTGTAGAGCGCCTCCACAAACGACGGCGCCTGGGCAGCTTTTTTCAAAACGTCGTTGATGCCTAAAATAATTTCATCGCGCCACACGTCCGCTTGGGCCGTCGGCGTAATATCCGTCTGGCCGAAGAAACGGAACGCTTCCTCGATTGCGCGCAACGCGCCCACGCGTCCATCCGCTGTGATCGAGCCGCGCGAAAACGCCTCGTCGGTGGAAGCCGTCGTGATCGCATCCACGCCGAGCGTCGAGCACATCGCCGCGTGCAATGCGGTGGTCGCAGCCGATTGTTCCTTCTCCTCCGTGTGCGTCATGAAACCGATCGGTTCGCCTGGCCAGATTGGGAAATCAGCGATGGCTTGCAGCGCGCGGATTTTCGCGAAGTTGTAATCCACGTAATTCTGCTCCATGAATTCATTCACCATCACATAAGGCCCGTGGCAGAGCAGCGGTTTGAGAATCGGTTGCGCACCGAGCCGTTTGCCGAGCGCGGCCATCACCAACATTCCCGCGAAAGCCTTGTGCGGCGGCGAACCGGCGAGCTCTTCATTCGTCGGAATATCGAACGGCATGTTGTAACGCGCCGCGATGCGCATCGCCTCTACGCCATCCACCGTGAGCCGCGCGGGATCAGTGCCGCCGCAAATGGAACCATAGATGATGTTGATCTTAGTCATGTCCGCGCCGAGGAAGCCGGACAGCACCGCGATTTCCGGCGTATTCAAACCCCGATGCGCGCGCACCGTCCAGAGCGTCGCCTTGTCGAGCGAACGTTTGATGAGCGACAAATTCGCGTAAGTGACGGGCGTGCCATCCTCGGCGTTCGTGAGAAAACCATCCATCAAACCTTCCGTGCGCGCGCCCCACGCCGGATCAAAATGCAGCACGCCATCCGCACCCCAACTTTCCGCCACCTTGATGTGCATGCCGTCCATCATCGGGCAACCCGTGCCGTATTGGACGAACACCAGCGGCTTGGTGCGTCCGTGCTGCAACACGCGCGGATGGAAATTTTTCTTGGCGATGTCAATGCGCCGCAAGTAGGCATCAATTTCTTTTTGCGTGATCTGCCGCACGCTCGACGGGCAAGTGTTGCGCTGGAAAAAATCCACGATGTTCTCGTCGCACTGCGCCAGATAATCCCGCGTGAAAGGCAGCGCCGTATAACTTTCTACCGAGCCTTTCACCTCCTGCAACTGCGACTCCGTGATCTGCGCCCGCACCACACCGGGCGAGGATTTGTTGGACGTCCAATCCAAAATTCCATCGACGATTTGGTCGAGCAATTTCCGGGTGGTAGAATCCTTCACCTCGTTGCTGTGCGGGAAGGGAAACTTCGGTTTATCTTTGACCGGATGCGTGACGTGACGCGCGAGCTCGGGATTTTTTTCGATGAGCGCGTGGATCTCCTCGATGCGCGTGTGCGGGCCGTAGCCAGCCTCAAAGCCTAAGCTCTTGGCCAGTTCATCCGTGACCGCCATGCCGCCGATAGCCACGCGGACTTTTCCAAAAATTCCTTGCGCCGTGAGCACATGCCGCACGCGTCGAAATAATTGTTCCACGCCGTAACCGACCGTGCGGCCCACAAAAATCATGTCAATTTTTTCCGCGATGGCGGCCTCGCCGATTTCTTCCACAGTGATGTCCGGCGGCAGCAGGACGCACTCGTAACCAAGAACCTCAAGCTTCCGCTTGATGAGTTTCAAGCCGGCGTCGTGAACCGGATCGAGCGGAGCGAGCAATATTTTCATAAATCAAAATTCGAATGACGAATGACGAAATTCAAAGCCGTTTTTGTTTCGGACTTCGAATTTTGAATTTCGAGTTTTCATTTCATTCCTTGAGCCAGGTGTAAGTGTCGCCGGGTTTGTTCATGTAGGCGCGGACGCGGAAATGCGCGCCGGGGCCGTTGAAATCCAGCGAGACGATGACGAACCGCGCGAGGCCGAGCGATTGCATCAGCTTGCCGACGAGTTCCTTCGCCTCCGCCTCGCTTTCGCACAGCACGAAGCTCTCAATGTCCAAAGCATCAACGATGGTGTCACGGGCGGTGGTCATAAAATTAATTCGGGTTGAGAAAGAAAATTGTTCGGGCAAACACGGCAAAAGTTTTTGTCGTGCGGAAATGCCGAGCGGAAATTTTCTGTCGCCTGAAATGTCCGGTGAACGCCAACGGCGTTCCAGCCATCAGCCCAGGGTTGCGCCGTCGGCGCTACCCTGGGTAGGCGATGGGAAATGATTTCAACCCTGAAGGGGTTGTGTCGTGCGGATTCGCGCCGAGGATGCAACCCTTTCAGGGTTGTGGTTTTTTGTGCAAGTGACCCAGGGTAGGCGCAAGCGCCAACTCTGGGCTGAATGACAGAACGCCGTAGGCGTTCCAGCCCGCGCCCGCACAGCCCGAAACTCTCGATGTCCAACGCATCAACAATGGTGTCGCGGGCGGTTGTCATAAATTTTAATTCGTAAATTTTTTTGCAGGCGTTAATCCCACCAAACAGCGATTAATTTTGAACCGTTTTGAATGTTTGGTAGGCCGATAAATTTGGAAAGGTCGCTTTCAATCCAAACATCCGAGACTTCAAAATCTGAAAACCAATCTCGCACAGTTTCCAAGTCGGCTGTTGTCACAACATAAATCGAATCGCTGCTAATCCAAATGTCTTCACATTCTTCAGCGTCTGAAAAATCGTAAAACCGGACAAACGCAGCCGAAACTTCTGGCCGCTTTTGAATTTCCCGCAAGCGTGCGTGGAATTGTGATGCGGAAATCGGCTTTGAATTATTTGCACAAATCGTGCAATGCGAATCATCGTAGCCATCGAAATACAAATCGGGAGAAAGCAAAATTTCTTTTTCACCGGCTGTTTCTAACCGTTTGATTTGCTCAATCAACGCGCGTTTTTTTATTTGATTAATCATTTTTGATATTTCTCAAACCCCCGCATGTTTGCAGGTGATGTTCATCAGGCCGACCATCGCTTTGACTATCAGCCGGGTTTGTTTTTCCAGCAAGTTGCCGTCGGCGTCCAGCGTGCCGAGGCCCATCGAGATGAAAATGTTTCCGTCGTAGGCAATCGTCGGGATGATGCCCATCTGCGCCATACCGGCCTGGAAAATGTTCGTGCCGCCATACATGTCCTCGATGGAAAAAATCGGGATGCCGTGCTGGCCGTCTTTCCACGTGTTCTCGTAATTGACCTCCACCGCGAGGGAGTTTTTATTCGCGCTGATGACGATGTCCTTGTGGAATTTTTTCGGCAGCGCCTTGAATTCGTCCTTCACAATGGCGAGCAACCGGTCGAGCGGCCTGGTCATCACCTGCGGTTTGTCGCGGAGAATTTTCAGCGCGGCGATGAGGCCGACAAGCGCTTCCTTGCCGG
>JANYFN010000282.1 GCA_025362675.1 Limisphaerales bacterium
TGGAAAACCGCCAACATCAAATTGCACTAAATACTTTGCCAGAGTGCAAATTATGAAAATGGCCGATGACCCTCTGTGGTTGTCTAAAGCAACCAAAACGCTTTACCAGTATTGGCAGGGGAAAAATGACAAACGAAAAGCAGAAAGCGAAGAAAGCGAATCCAGCCGTTCGGAATAGCTTTTCCTCGCTCTTACAAGAAAGCCAGAGGCGTTGAACCTCTGGCTTTCTTTTTATACCGTGAACCTCATGCCGCAAATGCTTCCGGCACTTGGGGGACATTAACCAACTGCGGCAATTCCGGCACGATGGAATTCAATCCATCTTCCAACGGCGGACAAACGACGATGGCGCGTTTTGCGTATGCGTGATGCACGGCGCGATTTTTATGCCCTAACGCCGCCTGTGCAAAGCGTTCCTCATAGCCGGAAGCGTAAGCGCGTTCCGCCCATGCGTAGCGATAGGAATGAAGCGATACGCCTTTGATTTCCAAAATGCGGCAACGGCGGCTGAATTCAGCCGAGCGGTGTTTGTCTTTTAATGTCGCCATTTTCGGAAACAGGAATCCTTGCTTCGGAAGTTTGTTCAACAATGCTTCCAACGCCTTGCCGATTTTAAGATATGCCCACACTTTCGTTTTGCTGCGCTGATAGAAAAGAACGCCAGTTTGCCAGTTGACATTTTCTTCCACCGTAAGACGGGCGCAATCCGTTTGCGCCGCGCCGATGAGCCAGAGCATTTCGTAGTAGTGAAGGCGTTCCTCGTTTTGCTCCGCCGCGATGATTCTCTGATGCTCCTCTGTGGTAATACCGCGCTTTGGCCTCTTGGCAGTTTTCTCCCATTTTTTTGGCGGGATTATGTGCCATTGAATCCAGCCGTTATCCAAAGCAAGATTGTGGAGACGGCGCAAATAATTGTTCGTCGCCACCCCGCCACGTTTCAAAACCGCCTTCAAATCATCGCCCGTCGTTTCAATGATTGGTTTGTTGCGAATGATGGCATACGCCGGAGATTTGAATTCACGCGCATAACGGGCTTGGCTGACGGCTTGCCCGCGCAGGCTCATTTCGTCAATGGCTTCCTGCCATGTTCGCGTTGCCATTTTTGGGTCAGCGTGGGTGATGAAGGCTTTGCCTAATTGAAGATTCAAGGCGGCAGATTGCTGTCCCTGATTCATCGCGTCCAAAAGCCTTTTGGCCTGTCCCTTGTCAGTTGTGCCGAGGCTTTGCTGTTCACGGGTTTGGTTGTTTTCAGCGTAAAAAACACCCGTGCGTTTTCTGCGATACATACGATATGCTGTTTTCATGGTTTGTGTCATATAAACCAGCATACGGGATTTTTCAGAGTTCGCGTTAGCGAGCAGTAGGCGAGTCAGCGGAATGTAAGCTCAAATCCTTGCGGTGTAAGCCGCAGAATGATTTTTTGCTGGCACTTTTGCTGGCACTCGCCCTCAAACTGCCTTCCCGCCGTTCAAAATCCATTGCAAATCTGGGATTCTGAAGTTGGCTCCAGAGGAAGGGCTCGAACCTTCAACTTCGCGGTTAACAGCCGCGCGCTCTACCATTGAGCTACTCTGGAATCAAACGGACGAAAAATCTATCAGCAACGGCGCGTTCGTCAAACCGTTTCCTCAACTTTTTTGACATTGCGGACAAAAAAACGTGCTGCGCGCCGCCTGCACAATCCGCCGGATTTCCTTACGGCAACGAATACAGGGTTTTCCTGCCCGGTCATAAACGCGCAATCGCTCCTCGTAAAAATCAGGCGCGTCCCCTGCCCGGCCAAAATAAAACAAGCCGTCGCCTTTTTTTCCGTCGGAAAAATTCAGCGGAATCGTGCTGCCACCTTCAATGGCCTCGCGCAGCACGGCGCGCACGGTGGATAACAGTTTTCTTGCCTGCACCAATGAAAGTTTATTGGCCGCGAGTTTTGGTGAAATTTCAGCGCGAAACAACGCTTCACTCGCGTAGATGTTTCCCACGCCAGCGAGCAATGATTGGTCGAGCAGCTTGACTTTGATGGGCTGGCGCGAACGTTTCAATTCGCGGGCAAATATTTCCGGCGTGAATTTTTTGTCGTCCGGCTCGGGTCCGAGATTTTCCACCGAGGTCAAATCCAACGTGAACCGGCCAAAGTAACGCGTGTCTTCAAAGATAAAATTACCCCGGTTTAATTCCAAAATCACCGCCGCGTGTTTTGGCAGCGGCGTGTCTTTTTTGGTAACGAACATTTTTCCGGTCATGCCGAGATGTCCGAGCACGGTGATGATTTTGCGCGATGGGGCAGATTGAAAATCGAACAGCAGATATTTTCCGCGTCGCGAGAGGGCTTTAAATTTTGCACCGATGAGCGCGCGTTGCAGTTCGCGCTCCGAAGTAGGTCGCAGAATTTTTACGCGACGCACTTGGACAGCGCGCACGGTTTTTCCGCGCAACACCGGGCGCAGATGGCGCACGAGAATCTCGACTTCAGGCAGTTCAGGCACTCGATTTAATTGGTCACGAGCGTCCCGATTTTTTCGCCCAACACGACGCGCTTGAGGTTGTGTTCCTTGAAGAAATCAAAAACGATGATCGGCATCTTATTGTCGAGGCACAGCGAAAACGCAGTGGAATCCATAACCTGCAGACGGCGTTGCAATGCGTCAATATAACTGATCTGCGAGAAGCGTTTCGCCTGCGGATTTTTCTTGGGATCGCTGTCGTAAATGCCGTCCACTTTCGTCGCCTTCAAAATCACTTCCGCGCCGATCTCGTTTGCGCGCAAGGCTGCCGCGGTATCAGTCGAAAAATACGGATTGCCCGTGCCGCCACCGAAAATCACCACGCGACCTTTTTCGAGATGGCGCACAGCGCGACGACGAATAAATTGTTCGGCGATCTGTGCCATCGCGATGGCGCTTTGCACGCGCGTAGGGCAACCAAGTTTTTCCAGCGCATCTTGCAATGCCAGCGAATTGATGATGGTCGCCAACATGCCCATGTAGTCGCCCGTGGCGCGTTCGATGCCGCGCTTGCTGCCGGTCAATCCGCGAAAAATATTTCCGCCGCCGACCACCACTACGACTTGCACCCCGAGTTCGCGCACTTCGCGGATCTGGCTGGCCATGTTCTGCACGGCCTCGGCAGAGATGCCGACACCGCTTTCACCGCCCAGTGCCTCGCCGCTTAATTTGAGCAGAATCCGGGAAAATTTTGTTTTTTTAGCTTTGGCCATAAATTAGAAGTTCGAAAAAATCACGCACATTTTTTAGCAATGAAAATAGTCACGGTCAAACCAATCCGCACGAACCGCCGGCACAACCGCTCACTTTTGAACCATGTCCGGATTACCGGTCAGCAGCGTTGCGCCTTTGAGCAAGCGGCAAAAATCTTTTTTGCTCGTGTCGCGATGCGTGCCGACGTTGCTTTTGAGACTTTTAAAAACTTTGTAGCCGACTTCCAAGCGTTCGAGTCGCACGATACGCACGAATTCCTCGCCACACTTCCAAGTCTGACCTTGTTTCAATTTCATGCCGGCAGGATAACGAATACCCAGTCAGCTTGCGAGCGGTTTGAAAAGGAGCGGAAACTGCGAAGCGAAATCTCTCTCGAAACCGTTTGGAAGATGGTGGAGCCTAGGAGGGTCGAACTCCTGACCTTCTGAATGCCATTCAGACGCTCTACCAACTGAGCTAAGACCCCATCCACAAACGGAAGCGAAGTCTAAATTTTTCTCACGCCAAGTCAAAACATTTTCCTGACAGTTTTGGAACGTTTTTACCCATGCCAAGTTGAAACCAACCGCTACGTTCCACAGAAAAACACTTCAAAATTTCTTGTTCGCTTCTCGGTTCAGTGGCCATGTAATAGGTGAATGCAGACTGATGACATGACGCTCGTGCGGGAATTTGCCGCGAGCCAACGCGCGTTTGCATATTATAATTCCAAGCGATACGACAATGCACTCGCTGACTTTGCGACATTCATTCAAGGCAAAGACAGTTATGTGGAACTCGAAAAATACAAAAACCCGATGGTTGTCAATGCGCACTTCATAAGTGGAATTATTTACCAAGACCAAAAAAAGGATTTCCCAAAGGCGATAGCAGAATACACGGCGGTCATTCAGACCACTAAGCAATACAAGGGCGCTTACATCCGTCGGGGTGCGTGTTATGAAGCTCTAGGAGAAATAGAAAAGGCCCGCCAAGATTTTGCCATCGAACCAAAAGGCAGTTCAGATTTTGTTGAAACCAAATAGCAAAGCAGCAGCTAGGCGTTTGTCTTGAGCGCCAGAGGGCTGGCGCACTCCAAGACGCTTCGCGCGATTCGCAAGTTATGGATTGAAGCGGCGTGGTAAAATCCCTAGCGTTCCGCCGTGGCGCGCAAACTCACCATCGCTTTTCTGACGCACGAACCGTTTTATCCGCCCTCGGGCGGCGGTTCGGCGGAGGCGGTGTTTCTCGTGCAGGAAATGGCGCGGCGCGGTCACGCGGTGCATGTGTTCGGCCCAAAAATTCCCGACCCGGAAATGGTGGCGAAAAAATTTGGCGTGAAACTGCATCCGTTCGAAAAATGGGAGATGGGCCGTTACGCGAAGCTCCGCAATTTCAAATACGTCGCTTATCCATTTTTCCTCGAACGCTTGGTGGCGGCAGCGGCGCGGCAAATAAAATTCGATTTGATTTTTTCGCAGCACGCGATTTCTGCCGTCGCCGCTGGGAAATTAAAACGCAAACTCGGCGTTCCCGTCGTGATGAATTTTCCCGACCTACTCACCGGCTTCATGGAGACGTGGCCCAGTTACATCGCGCCGCCGCCGCTCGTTCACGCGCTGATGCGCTACGAAATTTCGCTGCCGGTGCGCTACAGTGTGGATGGTGTATGCGCGATCTCGGATGAATTCGCCGACCGGCTCGCGGCTCGCGGCTATCCGCGTGAAAAAATCTGCCCGATCTATTATGGCTACGATGCGGCGGCGTTTCCGTTGCGCGAAAAAATTCCTGCGCCAGAAAATCCGCCGGTGGTGGTGATGCACGGTTCGTTTGACGCGCATCATTTGGGGCAGATCGCTTTTGACGCGGTGAAAACGGTCGTGGCAAAAAAACCGGAAATAATTTTCCGTTTTGTCGGACGCCGCACGGCGGGGCTGGAGAAATTTTTGCAACGCGCGCAGGCGATCCCGAATTTCAAATACGAGGCGGATGGCTTCACGCCCTACGCCGAGGTTTCCAAAAAGCTCGCCAGCGCCACGGTGGGCATTGTGCCTTACGAAGAATCGGCGGGGACGCATTGCGCGTTCGTGGCGAAGATCGTGGAATATGTCGCCACTGGTCTGCCGACGGTCTGCACGCCGCTAAAAAGCGTGTCGGGATATTTCAAGAATGATCCGCTCGTGAAGTTCGCGGAATTCGATGGGGAAAATTTTGGAAAGCGAATTTTAGAATGGTTGGAAACACCGGTTTCGATTTGGCAGCCGCACGCAGAAAAATCTTCCGCGCGGGTGAAAGCGGAATTGGACTGGCAGCCGCTCTGCCAAAAGGCGGTGAATTTTGCAGAGTCAGTTTGCGCTGGCAGCTAAGAAAACTTGAAAGAAAAATCGGCTCCGCAGGTTGGGCAAATCATTGAGTCGCAAGACACTCTCAACACACCTTGACTTCGGCCAATACTTTGCGAGGATGATTAACAAGGTAGGAAAAATATCCCGCAAATAAAAAATCAGAACAACCATCCTCATGCCCGTATGAAACTCAATTTCAAAAACCAATTCGCGGGATTGCAAACCAATTTGGCCCCCGCTTTTTCTTCTTAATACCGTTGGCGCTACCACCCTTGATAGAATTGCCAACCACCCTGCGGGTAGTGTGGAAACTGAATTTCAACCCACGCCCCCGACGAATTTTTTACATTAGTTAATTTATATAATTGAACCGATTTAGGAGAAAATATGATCCGTAAATTTATTTCCGTCGCAACCTTCATTGCATCAATTACCGCCCTCAGTGTCATTGCCCAACCGGCAGCAACGGTTGCCGCGAACGGTGATAAATTCTTAGCCGGTCATCGGCCGGACGCGGCCAGCCGCCTAGTTGCGCTATCCCAAATGTCGGCCACGAATGAGATCCGTCTGGCCATCGGATTACCCTTGCGCGACGAAGCCGGATTGCAAGAATTTTTGGCCGATGTCTATAACCCAGCCAGTCCTAGCTACCGAAAATTTTTGACACCCGCTGAGTTAGCGACGCGGTTTGGGCCAACCGAAGCCGACTATCTGGCAGTCAAAGAATTTGCGCGGACCAATGGCCTTGTTATCACCGCCGAACACCGGAACCGGATGCTGCTCGATGTGATCGGTCATGCCACCGAGGTTGAAGGTGCTTTCCACCTGAAACTACAAAAGTTCCAACATCCCACTGAGGCACGGGAATTTTTTGCACCCAACGCGGAGCCGTCAGTCTCTTCGCGACTACCCATGGCGGATGTTCAAGGCTTGACGGATTATTTTCGGCCACGCCCTCACTTCAAACATTCCGTTGCTTCGAGAGTATCACCTCGAAGCGGAACCTCGCCAGACGGTCTCGGTGAATATTTCGGCGACGACTTTCGTAAAGCCTACGCCGCGGGCACCACTAATACGGGCACAGGGCAGATCGTGGGGCTATTACAGTTCGACGGTTTTTACACCAATGACATTATCTCATACGCCCGAGCGGCGGGCGGCGGACGCACAAATATTCCCATCCAGACCATCTTAATGGATGGCTTCAACGGCACACCGACGAGCGGTGCGAGTAGTGGTAACGGCGAAGTGTCACTCGATATAGAAATGACGATGGCGATGGCTCCAAGTCTTACTAAAATCGTGGTCTTTGAAGCCGGGCCCAACGGATTTCAGAATGACATCCTAAACTCCATGCTAACTTTTACAAACACGATCAAGCAATTGAGTTGCTCGTGGGGTTGGTCTGGCGGCCCGACTAACACCACCGACAATCTCTTCCAACTTATCGCCGCTGCCGGACAATCTTTTTTTAATGCCTCGGGCGATACCGACGCGTTCGTGGCTGGCTCGAATAACGACGTAGATAAAACCACGCAGGCCAATGCGCCCTCGAGTTGCCCTTATATCACACAAGTGGGCGGCACAGAGTTGACGAATGGTGCCAATGGAATTTTTGTGGTGGAATCCGTTTGGAATGATCGCACCGTAAATCCCAATGGTGGTAACTGGGGTAGTAGCGGCGGTATCAGCTCTTACTATCCGATTCCCTGGTGGCAGACTAATACCAGCATGGCAGCGAACGCAGGCTCCGCTTCCAAACGCAACATCCCTGATGTGGCCCTTACCGCCAATAATATTTACTCTACTTACAACAATGGCAGTGGCGGATCAACTGGCGGCACAAGTTGTTCCGCACCACTGTGGGCTGGATTCATGGCATTGGTGAATCAGCAGGCGGCAGCGAACGGTGCTTCCCCGGTTGGATTCCTTAACCCAGCAGTATATGCCATCGCTAATTCTCCTAACTACAACAATTGTTTTCACGACACCAAACTGGGCGATAATTCCTGGTCCAGCAGCGCGGGTAAATTCGTTGCCGTAGCCGGTTACGATCTCGCCACCGGACTCGGTTCACCTAATGGAGCCAACCTCATCAACGCGCTGGCACCATTAGCGTCTGGTCCGGCACAAATCACCACATCGCCGGCGAGTCAAACTAACTCATTTGGCGGCTCGGCCACATTCTTCGTGACCGCAAGTGGAGCGGCACCGCTCCGCTTCCAGTGGTATTTTACCAACGCCATCCCCGGCGCAACCAGCGCGTCGCTCTTACTCAATAATCTGGTTGCGACGAATGCCGGAAATTATTTTGTGGTGGTTTCCAATTCACTCGGCCAAGCCACAAGTTCGGTCGCCACCTTGACCATTTTGTTGTCGCCGAGCATCACTTCCTCCCCCCAAAGCCAGTCCATTCTGGTTGGACAAGGGGCATCCTTCAACGTCGCTGCGGTCGGCGCACCCACGCTCACTTATCAATGGCGCAAAAATAGCAACAATATTGCCGGCGCAAATTCGACGACTTATTCAATCGCAACCGCCGCGACGGTCGACGCTGGATATTACGATGTTGTCGCGACCAATTTTTCCGGCAGCGTGACCAGTGCGGTCGCAAGTCTGACCGTAAATAATCCAGCCAGTTATTCCGGTGTGCTTGCCGGTTGGGACATGAACGGGGTCAGTAGTTATGGAACTTCGCCAATGGCACCCACTACGAATGCAGTGAATGTCACAGTGACCGGGCTGACGCGCGGTAGCGGGGTGACTATTTCTGGCACGGCGGCTAGCCGAGCGTGGGGCGGCGTGAATTGGTCACAAACCACTGCGGCGGCCGGAGTGACCGCCAACCAATTCGCCACTTTCGGTATTGTGGCTGCCAACGGCTACGCTATTTCTTACTCTTCAATCAGCAAATTTAATTACCGCCGATCATCCAGCGGCCCGGCGAATGGGGTATTACAATTCCAGTTAGGGAACGGCGCGTTCACCGACATCGCAACCGTGTCTTACCCCGTTTCCAACGGTAGCGGAGGGACAGTCTCGGCCATTGACCTTTCAGGCGTCACGGCATTGCAAAACGTTCCCGCCGGGACGAACGTCAGTTTTCGTATAGTAAATTACTCAGCTAACAGCTCCGGCGGCACCTGGTATGTCTATGATGGTGCGACCGCCACGCCGGGCGTGGACGATTTAGAGATCACCGGTAGCCTCTCGCCGATTGCCAACAATGCCCCCGTGATTACTCAGCAACCGCTCGGCAGCAACGCCGTCATCGGCGGCACGGCGACGTTGGTTGTGAACGCCAGTGGTTCTGCGCCCCTTGCCTATCAATGGTTCAAGGGTGTAGGACTCGTGTTCAACGCCACAAATTCGACTTTGGTTCTTTCTAACTTGTCCATGACCGATGCCGGAACTTATACGGTGCAGATAACGAATCAATTGGGATCAACTAACAGCGCCGACGCGAGCCTCCTCGTTTTCAATCAGTTTTATAAAGCCTACGACGCCGGCGTTGGTTTGAGCGGCGGCGAAAATGTCATTTTGACCAATGCCAGCGGATTAAATCTATCCGCATGGTCAGCTACCGATCTCAGCGTCTTGGTCACAAACTGGCAGCTGGCGGGAACCATGTCCGAGTTACCATTGGGCGCTTCAGGTAACAGTCGTTATGGCATCAACTTGAATCCATCCACCTCGCCAACCTATTACATCTTCGCCCGCACCAATGTCGGTCCTTATCTTTCCAATCAACCGCTCGCTTGGTTGTTGACCGATACTTTTACGAACTTCGCGGTGACGACCACCAATCTACCCATCAGCACTAATGGGTTGTTTGTGTTGCCCGGTGCCCCAGCTATCACAGTGCAACCGGCTGATACTAATGTTTACGCAGGTAAGAACGTGCAGCTTTTTGTGAGCGCTACCGGTAGTGGAACCCTATCATATCAATGGCTAAAAAGCGGGGCGGTGCTGACCGATGGCGGGGCGGTTTCGGGCGCACAGACCAACCGGCTAAACATCGCTCCAACAGCCACCAATAACACCGGCAGTTACTTCGTGATCATCACCAATCTCGGTGGCAGCAGCACCAGCAGTGTTGCCTTCTTGAATGTCGTGCCCATACCAACTTTGACGATTTCCAATTCCTCCAATGGATTCGTTCTCGGCGCGATGGGCGGAGCCATCAGTAACAGCTTCATCGTGCAAGCGACCACGAATTTAGTGCCGCCGATCCTTTGGGCCGCGATCCAAACGAACGTCGTTGGCGCAAATGCTCAGATTCGTTTCAGCGAAACAAATCTGGCCGCGCCGGTGAAATTTTATCGCATCCTATTTCCTTAAAGCACCGTTCGCTGCCTAACCGCCTCGTGCAGAAACACGGCGGCGGCCGCGGAGACATTGAGCGAATCCACATTGTTCGCCATCGGAATGGCCACGGCGTCATCGCAAGCTGCGAGCACTTTTTCAGAAATGCCGTCACCTTCACTACCGAAAATGAGACAGACATCGCCGGTCAAATCTGCCTGCGATAATATTTTTCCATTTGGTCGCGGATGCGCCGCGAGGCAGCGGACGCCCTGCCCCCGCAACGCCCGCAACGTTTCCGCCAGCGTCACGACGGGATCGTCGCGCCGCTTCAAGGTTCCATCCGGCTTAAGTGGCTCGGAAATTTCTCCGCGCCGATTGTTTAATTCGATGACCGGAAGTTGAAAAATTGTGCCCATCGAATTACGGACTGCCCGCCGTAGATATGGACTATTGCACGTCTCACCAATGATGAGGGCATGCGTGCCAAAGGCGGCACAGTTGCGCACGAGCGAGCCAAGATTTTCCGCGTTCGCCAACTCGTCCAGTGCCACCAAGAGACGCGGACGCGGACTCTCGGCGAGAATTTTTTCCAGCGACGACGGCGGCGGAATTTGCCCGATGGCCAAGATGCCTTGAAACATCTCGAAGCCGACCAGTTCTTCGAGGATAGATTTTTTGGTGACGGCGAAAACACGGATTTCTTTTTCTGGTCGCAACCGTAGCAATGGTTCAAAGTCCGCCACGAGATTCTCCGGCAACAGCACGGAGATGACTCCAAAGTTACTTTCCAAAAGTCGGCGCACCACCTTGTCGCCCTCGGCCACAAAGATGCCTTGCTCCTCGTGTTCAAAGGGGCGGCGCAGCGTGCGATAGGGCGCGAGTTCCGGCCGATCCAGCGCGGCAATTTTTTCAATACGAATCATGCGATATAAATTGTGCAAGAATTCTTGCGCCCACATCGTAAATCGTAAATCGTGAATCCGAAATGATTTTAGGCACGGGCATTGACCTCATCGAAGTGGCACGCATTGCGTCGTCGCTGGAAAAATTTGGCGACCACTTTTTGACGCGCATTCTCGTGGCGGATGAAATTGCCTATGGTCGCGCGCATAAAAATCCGGCGCCGTTTCTGGCCGCGCGCTTTGCGGCTAAGGAAGCCATCTCCAAAGCGTTTGGCACCGGCATCGGCGCGCAACTCGGCTGGCACGACATCGAGCTACGCCGCCAAGCATCCGGCGCTCCGTTCGTGGTGCTGCACGGTAAGGGACAAGCATTGTTCGCCGCCCGCAACGCCTCGCGTCTGCATATCAGTTTGACCCACACGGAGATTTACGCGGCGGCCACAGCGATTTTGGAAAGTTGAAAATGAAATTCTTTTTTACCCTCTACATTTTTACAACCTTGGCAGCGTTCGGCGCAGCGATGAATTTTGTGCCTCTAACGCTGGCCGGCCAGACCTTCAGCCATGATCCCTCCACGATCCTCCGAGATGGGGGAAAATATTTCAGCTACCACACTGGGCCGGGTATTCGCACCAAGTTTTCAACGGACCTGATTCATTGGACGAATGGGCCGGCAGTTTTCTCGCAAACGCCACCCTGGGCGAAATCAGTCGCACCGGGTTTTGATGGTTTCATCTGGGCCCCGGATGTGGTGCGGGTGGATGGAAAATATTATCTGTATTACTCGGTCTCCGCGTTTGGCAAGCAGACTTCCGCCATCGGTCTGGCCACGAACGCGACGCTTGATTTTACGGCGACAAATTTTCTCTGGCACGATATGGGTGAAGTGATTTGCTCCAAGAATGGTGACGCATTCAATACGATTGATCCGAGCGCGTTTCGGGATACGGATGGCAAACTATGGCTGGCGTTTGGTTCGTATTGGAAAGGTATTTTTTTAACCGAACTGAATCCGCTGACCGGTCGGCGGGTGGCAACGAATTCACCGATCTATAATCTTGCCTGGAATCATTCCATCGAGGCCGCTTGCCTGACGCGCCATGGAAGTTTTTATTATCTGTTCGTGAACTGGGGACAATGTTGCAAAGGCACAAACAGCACGTATGAAGTCCGTGTCGGGCGTGCCGAAACAATCACCGGGCCATATCGCGACCGCGACGGTAACGATCTCGCGACGGGCGGCGGCTCGCCGTTTTTGCAGAGCAGCGGTCGTTTTATCGGCCCCGGCCACATCGGCATCGTGGACGACGGCCACACGAACACCACGACGCAATTCAGCTATCATTACTACGACGCTGACACGCGCGGACGGTCGCGGTTAGCGATCGGGAAAATCGACTGGTCCGATGGCTGGCCGGTGGCAGTGAATGAAACCGCGGATGATTGGAAACTGGTCTGGTCGGATGAATTCGATACCAACGGGGCGCCTGATCCCGCCAACTGGAATTTTGAGCATGGTTTTGCGCGCAACCACGAACGGCAATGGTATCAGCCTGAAAACGCGTTTTGCACCAACGGACTTTTGATCATTGAGGCGCGGCGCGAACAAAAACCGAACCCGGATTTTTCAGCCGACAGCTATGACTGGGCGAAAAATCGCGAGCAGATTGACTGCACTTCGGCGAGCCTCACGACGCGCAAAAAACATGATTTCACTTACGGAAAATTTGAAATGCGGGCGCGGATAGACACGCGGCTCGGTAGTTGGCCCGCCTTCTGGACGCTCGGCGCGACACCGCATATCGGATGGCCCGCCGGTGGCGAAATTGACATCATGGAATTTTACACCGGCACCGTGTTAGCCAATTTTGGCTACAGTCTCGATGGAAAAATAAAATGGAACGCGGTCAAAAAACCGATCACCGAACTTGGCGGTGCGGCGTGGTCGCGGGAATTCCATATTTGGACGATGGAATGGGATCCGCAGAAAATTGATCTGCGACTGGACGGCACTTTGATGAATCATCTCGACTTGGCAGAGGCAGACCAGGCTGACGCGGGCAATCCATTTCATCGTCCAGTATATATTATTTTGAACCAAGCTATCGGCGGTGATTGGGGTGGTGATTCAGCGGCGACTCAATTTCCCGTGCGCTTTGAAGTAGACTGGGTGCGGGTGTATCAGCGCCATCAGTGACGGAGCACCCCGAAATAAATTCATTTTTATGGCTGACGATTCATTCAAAGTGTTTGTGCTCGACCAACTCACCGCGTTACCGGAAATCCGCGCGCGGGCGATGTTCGGTGCTCACGGACTGTATGCGGGTGAAAAGTTTTTTGGCATCCTGGACGAAGGTCGTTTGTTTTTCAAAACCGGCGCGGCGAATCTCGCTGATTACACCGCACGCGGCATGGCACCCTTCACTTATGAAATGAAGGGCAAAGTGATGTCGATGGCCTATCATGAAGTGCCGCCAGAAATTTTAGAACAACCGCACGAACTCGTTATCTGGGCGCACAAGGCACTCACGCTCGCGGACACAAAAAGCAAAAAGCCCGCCCCGAAAACCAAACAACGCGCCCGCCCGCAGCCAGCAAATAAACTTTAGGGCGAACTTTTCATTTCCCATCATTGGGCTATCCTTCGCGCCGAATGTTGACGACCTTGCGCAAAGCCGAATATGCGGAGCTGATGATTTTATTCTTCATCCAAGCGGCCGGCATGGCTATTTGGTTTGTGCCGCTCGGCTCCATTCTTGATGCACACGGATTACATGAAATCAAACCCTTAGCCTTTGCAGCCTCGGCGATAGCTGCGTTCATTTCCCCACTCATGTTTGGCGCTATGGCGGATCGCCACTTCGCGCCCGCAAAAGTCCTGCGCGGGCTTGCCACCGCGTCATCTCTGCTCATGGCAGCCGTGAGCACTGCGATGCATTACAATTGCCAAGGTTGGCTCGTGCTCGCCCTCATCCAACTTTTCTATCTCGCCTATTCACCTATGTTCAGCATCTCCACCGCCTTAGTGCTCGCTCGCCTGGAAGATGCCAAAAAAGAATTCGGCCCCATCCGTTCCCTGGCCACTTTCGGTTGGATGGCGGGCGCGTTACTCATTAGTTGCCTAGATCTCGACCGCTCGGCCTACGCTGGTTATCTCGGCGCTTTCGTCTGGTTACTGGTCGCTGGTTTTACTTTTTTTCTACCAACCCTACCCATCCCTAAATCCGCCGAACATCTGCGCTGGCATGAACGTCTTGGGCTTGATGCCCTCAAACTGCTCAAAGACAAACGCACGCGCGTTGTCTTTATCACCACCACCCTATTCAACATTCCGCTTTGCGCTTTCTATCCCTTTGCGCCCACCCATCTGCATGATCTGGGCTTCGTTCACACCAGCGCCTGGATGAGTCTGGCTCAAGTCACCGAGATCATCGCCATGTTCAGCCTCGCTTGGCTCTTATTAAACTGGAAATTGAAATGGATTTTCGCCTGCGGACTTGGCCTCGGCGTCGCGCGCTTTGCATTAAGCGCATGCAACACCGATGCTACCCTACTCTTTGGCGTCGCACTGCACGGAGCCTCTTTTGTCTTAGTCTTCATCGCCGCGCAAATCTTTCTCGACCAAAACGTAGAGCGGGCCTGGCGCACACGTGCTCAAGCACTCTTCTCTTTCATGAATGGCGGCATCGGCAACCTTATTGGCTATCTCGGCAGCGGCTGGTGGTTTGCCGTGTGCACCCATGCCGACGGAACGCGCTGGTCGCAATTCTGGCTCGGACTCGTCGCCATCGTCAGCGGCATCCTTATCTATTTCCTATTTGCCTACCATTCCCAAAGCACCCTACAACCATCGAGAAAGTGATTCCGCCCTTATGAAATTATTGAATTTAATCTCCGCATTTTGCACCTCGGCTGTTTTTCTCCTGAATACCCAAGCCAACGCGGCCATTACCAACAACGCGGCAACCAGCACCCTTGCCTACCATCTTGCTACCAACGCCACGGGGCGGGCCGCGGGCTACACCGGCGGCTATCGCGATCAACTCGAATTCAGTGCTCCCTACGCCACTAACGCCAACCAACTCGCTCGGTTTACCAACGCCGCTTGGGCGAACACCTTCTGGCTTAAACACGTCACGGGACTCAGCGCCACACCCATCGGCTTTACTAACGTCCTTGGTGGTCAAGGCCTGCCCACAATGATTTCGCCGCGCCACTATCTGTGCGCCACTCACATGCATTGCGAGGACTATACCTTGGCTTTTCTCGACACGAACAATTTCACCTACTTCCGCAAAGTTCTCCAACGCCTAGACCTCACCAATGACATCACCGTTGGCATCCTTGATCAAGACCTCCCGCCAAGCGTCGGCTACCTTCCCGTCTTGCCTGCTAACTACACGAACTATCTGCCCGCCAATAGCACCGCTATTCTCCAAGGCATTGGCATGAACCAAGACTTCTGCCTCTTTGGTGAACCGATGAATTTTGGCCACGGCAAGATAGTGGCCTGGAATAGCGCTCTCAACGTTCCCTCCGGACTTCATACCAACTGGAACGTAGGTTTACGCGGCGGTGACTCGTCCAATCCTGCCATGATTCTCATCCGCAACCAACTTGTCCTTGTCTCCCATAACTACTTTGCCAATAGCGGTCCAAACTATGCTTGTTACTTAGACGCCATCAACGCCGCTATGCATCAACTTTCTAAGAAGTATAACACCCGCACTGACTATCAACTAACCACTTATAACCTCACCAACTGGCCCATGGTCAAGTGAGTAATCGTTAACCCGGCCCAACTACCATTCGTTTCACTTGGGTGGACAGGCGAAAGCGTTTTAGGAAAGGGTATTTCGCGAGATGACCAGATTCATTAACCGGCTGGAGCGGGGGCGCGGCCCGGATCAATTCCGAACTGGTTGAAACGGTGAAGCGATGCCACGGCCGCGCTTCAAAAGAAGACCCGCACCAAACGCACAGCGGGATTGACGAAACTGCTCTTAAACGTAAAACTCCGGTATGGCTCAAGCACAATTAAAAATTGAAAAAATCGTCAACACTACCGGCGCTTCGCCAAAAAATGGCGACAGGGTGAACGTCCATTATACGGGCACGTTTCTAGACGGCAAAAAATTTGACAGCTCGGTAGATCGCGATGAACCGTTCAGCTTCACGCTGGGCGCGAGCGAGGTCATAGCGGGCTGGGATCTCGGCGTGGCGACGATGAAAGTTGGCGAGAAAGTGAAAATGACGATTCCGCCGGAACTGGCCTATGGTCGCGATGGTTATCCCGGCGCAATCCCCCCGAATGCGACGTTGATTTTTGAAGTGGAATTGCTCGGGATCAATTGATTTTACCTAATGATTATGAAGCTAAACTTTCTATCCATTCGTTCCCTGCTGGCGGCGGCTTTGATCTTGTCCGTGGCCGGTTGCAGCACGGTTTACTACGCGGCTTACGAAAAAGTCGGCATCTACAAACGCGATCTGCTCAAGAAAAGCGTCGTGGCCGCACGCGATGATCAGAAGCAGGCGCAGGAACAATTCAAGGATGCGCTCACGCGGCTGAAAGAAATCACGAAGTTCGATGGCGGCGGGGCGGAGAAAGCGTATAACAGTTTGAAGAGCGATTACGATTCCTGCTCGAAGCGCGCGGACGCAGTGCATAAGCGCGTTCGTGAAGTGGAAACCGTCTCGTCAGATATGTTTGCGGAATGGGAAAAGGAAAATGACCAGATCACAACGCCAGCGTTGCGCGATTCGAGCCGCCAGCAGTTGTCGGACACGAAGCAGCGTTACAATCAGATGCATTCGGCGCTGGTTAGCGCGGAGCAGACGATGACGCCGGTGTTGCAGAAGTTCAACGATTACGTGCTTTACCTGAAGCATAACCTGAACGCAGCGGCCATCGCGTCGCTGAACGGCGAGGCTTCAAGCATCCAGACGGAGATCGGACATTTGCTGGATTCCATGAACCAATCCATCGCGCGGGCGGATGAGTTTGTGAAGACGATGAAGTAAGGTAACGTTGATCCATCAATTAATTTTAAAAAATATGTCATCTGAAGCCAAATGCCCCTTTAACCACGGTGCCGGCGGTGGCACTCCACCTCAAGCGTTGAACCAGCCGACGAGCGGCGGCCCCTCGAACCGCGATTGGTGGCCGAGTCAGTTGCGAGTGGATCTGCTGAATCAGCATTCGTCCAAGTTCAATCCGATGGACGCGGATTTTGATTACGCGAAAGAGTTCAAGAGCCTTGATCTCGCGGCGCTGAAGCACGATCTCGCGACGCTGATGACGGATTCGCAGGACTGGTGGCCAGCGGATTTCGGTCACTACGGCGGGTTGTTCATTCGGATGGCGTGGCATAGCGCGGGAACTTATCGCACCGGCGATGGTCGCGGCGGCGGCGGTCGTGGGCAGCAGCGTTTCGCGCCGCTCAATAGTTGGCCGGATAACGTAAGTCTGGACAAGGCGCGTCGTCTGCTCTGGCCGATCAAACAAAAATACGGACGGAAAATTTCGTGGGCGGATCTGATGATTCTCACCGGCAACGTGGCGCTGGAAACGATGGGTTTCAAAACCTTCGGTTTCGCCGGCGGCCGTGAAGATGTGTGGGAGCCGGATCAAGATGTGTATTGGGGCACGGAAACTAAATGGCTGGATGACAAACGTTATTCCGGCGACCGCAATCTTGAAAACCCGCTCGCGGCGGTGCAGATGGGACTGATTTACGTCAACCCTGAAGGTCCGAACGGCAAGCCCGATCCGATCGCTTCAGCGCGCGATATCCGCGAGACGTTTGCGCGCATGGCGATGAACGACGAAGAAACAGTGGCACTCATCGCGGGCGGCCACACCTTCGGCAAGACGCACGGCGCCGGTCCGGCGACTCATGTTGGTTCTGAACCGGAGGCTTCCGGCCTCGAAGAACAAGGCATGGGCTGGAAAAATAGTTTTGGCTCCGGCAAAGGTGGCGACACGATCACCAGTGGTCTGGAAGTGACCTGGACCACCACGCCGACAAAGTGGAGTAACAACTATTTCGAGAATCTTTTCCGTTACGAATGGGAGTTGGGCAAAAGCCCGGCCGGAGCGTATCAGTGGTTCGCCAAAGGTGCCGAAGCCACAATTCCCGACGCGCACGATTCGTCGAAGAAACATTTGCCAACGATGTTGACCACTGACTTGGCGCTGCGCTTTGATCCAGCTTACGAAAAAATCTCGCGGCGCTTCTTAGAAAACCCAAATCAATTCGCCGACGCGTTTGCGCGGGCGTGGTTCAAGCTCACGCATCGCGACATGGGACCGCGTGCGCGTTATCTCGGCGCGGAAGTTCCGGCGGAGGAACTGATCTGGCAGGATCCGATTCCCGCCGTGGCTCATAAATTGATTGATGCGGCGGACATCGCTGCGCTCAAGGCGAAGATTCTGGCTTCGGGCCTAACGGTTTCCGAATTGGTTTCCACGGCGTGGGCGGCGGCGTCCACTTTTCGCGGCTCGGACAAACGCGGCGGTGCGAACGGTGCGCGCATTCGTTTGACACCGCAGAAATATTGGGACGTCAACCAACCCGCGCAATTAAGCAAAGTGCTCGAAATATTGGAAGGCATTCAGCGGGCGTTTCACAGCACTGCGTCCGGCGGCAAGCAAGTTTCGCTGGCCGACTTAATTGTTTTGGCTGGTTGCGTAGGCGTGGAAAAAGCCGCGAAAAATGCGGGCCACGAAGTCACCGTTCCTTTCACGCCGGGTCGTGCAGACGCTTCGCAGGAGCAGACGGAGGTCGAATCTTTCGCCGTGCTCGAACCCATCGCGGATGGTTTTCGCAATTATCTCAAAGGCAAATACGCTGTGCCCGCCGAAGCGCTGTTGATCGACAAGGCGCAACTGCTGACACTCACCGCGCCGGAAATGACGGTGCTCGTGGGCGGCTTGCGCGTGCTGAATGCGAATACCGGACAGTCGCGCCACGGCGTCTTCACGAAGCGGACGGAAGCGTTGACCAACGACTTCTTCGTTAACCTGCTCGACATGGGCACGGAGTGGAGGTCGGTCTCGAAGGACGCGGAATTATTTGAAGGTCGCGAGCGCAATACCGGCGCCGTGAAGTGGACCGGCACGCGAGCAGATTTAGTTTTTGGATCGAACTCAATCTTGCGCGCACTCGCTGAAGTCTATGCCAGCGCCGACGCCGCAAAGAAATTTGTCCACGACTTTGTCGCGGCGTGGAACAAGGTCATGAACTTGGATCGTTTTGACCTTCAGTAATTTCTCAACTTGATGCCAGTGAGCGAACGCGTGCCGCCCGTGACCTTTCTCCGTGAAACGTTCGGCGGCACTAAATTGAAAATCAAAGTCACCGCGCCGCCCGTGGACGCGGCGGTGAATAATTCCTTCTACGGCCTCGCCATTGGTTTCACCGTGAAGGTGATGGCCTTCGCGCTCCGCCCGGTTTCCGGCGGCGCGCTCATGCAATTGGTCAAGGCGTTAAACCTCTAGATTTATCTCGTCGCCAACTTTGCCGCCAGGATACTCCCTGCGCTGGCGTTCCAGTTCGTGAACCCGGAAGACACGTAAGCTGTCGTCAATTTTTGCGGCGGAAATAACTTTTCAACTTCCTGCCGTCCGGTTTAGATGGTTGGCATGACACCCCAACATCGGCTTTTGCCAGCCATTCTGGCATTGGCTTTTTCAGTTCTCACGTTTAGTCCAGCTTCCGCCGCGCCCACGGGCAAGGATCACGTCGGGCTGCAACTTTACAGCCTGCGCAATCAGTTTGGCACGAATGTGTCCGGCACGCTCGCCGAAATAAAAAGCTGGGGCATCACGAATGTTGAACTCGCCGGCACTTACAATCTCACGCCAGAAAAATTCAAGGCGGAACTGGACGCGCGTGGTGTCAATGCCTTCAGTGGACATTTTCCGTATGACCGTTTGCGCTCCGACATCGAGGGCGTGGCGAAGGACGCGCAAACCCTCGGCCTCAAATACGTCGGCTGCGCATGGATTCCGCATGGCGAACCGTTCGATAAAAAAACTTGCCGCGACGCCATTGAAGTTTTTAACAAGGCCGGTGAAGCGCTCGCCAAGCACGGGCTGACATTTTTTTATCACGCGCACGGCTATGAATTTCAACCTTATCAAGACGGCACGTTGTTTGACTTATTAATGCGCGAGACAAATCCGAAGTTCGTCAATTTCCAGATGGATGTCTTCTGGATTGTGCATCCCGGCCAAGATCCGGTGAAGCTGCTGGAAAAATTCGGCTCGCGCTGGCAGCTCATGCATCTTAAGGGAATGCGCGACAGCACGCCGACCGGCCTGCTCACCGGCCATTCCGACGTGACCAACGACGTCGCCGTCGGCACTGGCAAGATTGATTACGCGCCCATCCTCAAGGCCGCCAAAAAGGTCGGCATCAAATGGTATGTCATCGAGGACGAATCGCCGTCGTCCGAATCACAGATTCCGCAGAGCTACAATTATCTCCAAACGCGCAAGTGGTAAAACACAACCAACCCAAGCCATGAAAAAAATCGCCGCGCTGACTTTCGCCATTTTAACCGTCAATGCCAGCCTCGTTTTTGGCGCAGACGGGCTGGGAGTTTTTTCCGATCAGGCCGACATCGGCAACGTCGCCAAAACCGGCTCAGCGAATTTTGATCCCGCCAAAAACGAATACACCGTCGCGGGCGGCGGCGAAAACATCTGGTCCACGAACGACGCGTTTCATTTCGTGTGGAAAAAAATGTCCGGCGATTTCACGTTCACAGCCAACGTCAGCTTCGTCGGCACGAACGGCAACGCGCATCGCAAGGCCTGTTTGTTTGCCCGCCAGTCGCTCGACGTTAATTCAGCCTACGCGGACATCGCCGTTCACGGCAGCGGGCTGACCGCGCTGCAATACCGTGAAATGGGCGGCGACACGACGCACGAAGTTCAGTCAGAGGTTTCCGCGCCGACGCGTGTGCGGCTGGAAAAACGCGGCGATTATGTTTCGATGTGGGTCGCGCCCGTCGGCGAGGACTTGAAGCTCGACGGCGGCTATCAGAAAATTCCGCTGACGGCAGATTTTTACATCGGCCTCGGAGTTTCCGCGCATGACAACCAGGCGATTGCATCCGCCGTTTTTTCTAACGTCGAACTCACGCCCTTCACCACGCCGACGAACGCGAAACCCGCAATGGAAAGCACGCTCGAAACCGTGGCCATATCGTCCACCGACCGCAGCGTGGTTTATCATACTCGCGATCACATCGAGGCGCCGAACTGGTCGCGCGATGGAAAATTTTTTATTTTTAACCAGCAAGGCCGCATTTACAAACTGCCAACCAATGGCACGCCGCAACTGCTCGACACCGGCGCGGCCATCAAGTGCAACAATGACCACGGCCTTTCACCCGACGGCACGCTGTTCGCCGTGAGCGACCAGACCCTCTCAAACAAATCGCGCATTTATATTTTGCCGGCGGCTGGTGGCGCGGCGAAACAAATCACGCCGCTCGCGCCGTCGTATTGGCACGGCTGGTCGCCGGACGGAAAAACTCTGGCTTACTGCGGCGAGCGCGGCGGCGAGTTTGACATCTACACCATTCCCGTGGACGGCGGCGAAGAAACCCGTTTGACCACCGCGACGGGATTGGACGATGGCCCGGATTTTTCGCCGGATGGAAAATATATTTATTTCAATTCCGAACGCACCGGCCTGATGCAAATCTGGCGCATGAAACCGGACGGTTCGGAACAAACGAAGATCACGTCCGATGATTGCAACAACTGGTTTGCGCATCCGTCGCCGGACGGACGTTCGATTGTTTTCATCACGTTCGACAAAAGCGTGAAAGGTCATCCGGCCAATCAGGACGTGCAGTTGAGGCTCATGTCGCTCACGGATGGAAAAGTCCGCGTGCTGGCAAAATTATTTGGCGGGCAAGGCACGCTCAATGTTTCGTCGTGGTCGCCCGACAGCAAACAGGTGGCGTTCGTCAGCTACCAACTGGTTTATCCATGAACTCATCATAGCGGCGTCTCGGCCAAGCGCCGCGCTGGTTTTATTTTCCGGCGTTCTGCCGAAAGCTGCTACGCTCTGACCCATGCCGCCAACTTTTCTCCGCGAAACGTCGGGCGGCACTTTGCTTTCCGTGAAGCTCCAGCCGCGCGCTTCCAAAAATGTGATCGGCGAAGCGCTCGGCGATGAATTGAAAATCAAAGTCACCGCGCCATCGGTGGATGCGGCAGCGAATCAGGCGCTCGTGGAGTTTCTCGCGGAGAAATTAAATTGTTCGCGCGGCAAAGTGGAATTGATTCGCGGCCACACTTCAAGACACAAGACCGTCATGCTGCACGGTTTTCGGGCTGGAGAAATTCTTCCGAAACTGACTGTTGGCAATTGATGTGTGACCTTCGGCAAAATTTACGCTGCCATCCCCCGCCTTTCCACTAACTTCACGCTGCGATTGTTTCGTTGGAGAACCCGCTGGATGCAGCTTTAACTTCATCCGCTGAGAAAAGTCTCAAATTCAACGCAACCATTTTTCAGGCGGTCATTGTCGGTTGAATCAACATGTCACATCCACAAATCATCCAGGGCGGAATGGGCGCAGGCGTCTCCGATTGGCGGTTGGCCCGCGCCGTTTCACAAGCCGGCCAACTCGGCGTCGTGTCCGGCACCGCCCTCGCCACCATTCTCGCAAGGCGCCTGCAAAATGGTGATGCCGACGGCCAGATGCGGCGCGCGTTGGAGACATTTCCCGTGCCGGGTATCGCTGAAAAAATAATCGCGGATTATTTCATCCCTGGCGGCAAAGCAGCGAACATTCCCTTCAAACTCACGCCGCTACCGGGCTTGGATCCCGGCCCTGATTACAACGCGCTGACGGTCGCGGCAAATTTCGTAGAAGTTTTTCTCGCGAAAGTAGGTCACGCCGGACTCGTCGGCATCAACTTTCTGGAAAAAATCCAGTTCCCCACCCTGCCCTCAATCTTCGGCGCGATGCTCGCGGGCGTGGATTATGTGTTGATGGGCGCAGGTATTCCGCGCGCTATCCCCGGCATTCTGGATCGGCTGGCACGCGGCGAAACCGTGGAGTTGAAAATGGATGTGGAAGGAAGTTTGCCCGGCGAAGAATTTTTTTCCAAATTTGACCCCGCAACATTTTGCGGTGGCTTGGCTCCGCAATTGAAACGTCCCTACTTTCTTGGAATTGTCGCCTCCGCCACCTTAGCCATCACGCTCGCGCGCAAATCCAGCGGCCACGTTGACGGCTTCATTGTCGAAGGCGAAACCGCCGGTGGCCACAACGCTCCGCCGCGCGGTGCGCTGCAACTGAACACTGCCGGAGAACCGATATACGGACCGCGTGATGTCGCGGATTTGGAAAAAATCCGCGAACTTGAATTACCATTCTGGCTGGCGGGATCTTACGGTAATCCCGGCAAATTATCGGAGGCCTTGAGCTGCGGTGCCGCCGGCATTCAAGTCGGCACTGCGTTTGCCTTCTGCGCGGAATCCGGGATCACCGCTGATATCAAAAAAAAAGTGCTTCAATTAAGTCGCGCGGGCGAACTTCACGTATTCACCGATCCGCTCGCGTCACCGACCGGTTTCCCGTTCAAAGTCCTGCAACTGCGCGGCGATCCAACTCACAATCAGCTCACGGGATCGGCGCGAAATCATCGCTGCGATCTCGGCTTTCTCCGGCACGCGTATCGTAAAGCCGACGGCACTTTCGGTTACCGCTGCCCCGCTGAGCCGGCGGATGATTTTGTCCGCAAAGACGGCGCCCTCAAGGAAACCATCGGACGCGAATGTGTTTGCAATGGTCTCATGGCGACGATCGGACTCGCCCAAGTGAATCCTGATCACACGTTGAGATTACCGCTGGTAACCGGGGGTAACGATGCCAGTCACGTCGCGCGTTTTCTGCAATCTGGACATGACTCCTACACTGCATCCGAAGCGATCAGCCAACTTTTATAAAATAAAAAACTCACATCCCATCGCGCCAAAATCAAATCGTCGCTCACGTTTTTTTCACGGCAGATTTGGCAACCAAAAAAAATATGTGTGCCATCTGTAAGTTTCTTGAGTTCTTGGCGCGAATGCACGTTCACCTTGTCCCAATTGTGTGCAATTCACTTTTTTCTTTGGTAGAAGATGAAAAATAACTTGAATTAAACGCTGATCAGCCCTAGGATTTTTTTGTTGAGATTCCTGAGTTTCCGAGTAAAAAAAAACTGAAAATACTTTGAACCTTTTTTCCGTAGCTGGGTCTTAATACAGGTAGTCGTTTTTTTTGTTTGTGATTTCGCTGTCCGTTTAGGGTTGGCATAGAGGTTTTGCTTGCGGTGCGGCTCGGACAGCGACCCAAGTTGGTCGCATCGCCCTTCTGAGCGCCTTAGTGAAGGCGTATTTAACCTCGTCACTGGCGAAGGCCGGACGCAAGTCCGGCCTTCTGCTTTTTTTGAAAGCCTCCCGGCAACATTGCCACCGGCAATTCCGCTTTGATTCACCGTTCCAAACCGCTAACATTTATGGCCATGAAACATCAACTCGACTTCGAAAAGCCGATTTATGAATTGCAGGAGAAACTGGACGATCTCCGCGCCCATCCCGAAAAACATTCCATGGGAATTAGTTTTGAGCAGGAAATTCAGATCATCGAAAAAAAGCTGGAGGAAACCCGCCGCCAGGTTTTTCTCCACCTCACGCCGTGGCAACGCGTGCAACTCGCGCGCCATCCGCGTCGGCCCTACACTCTCGATTATCTTTCAAAAACCTTTTCCGAATTTCAGGAACTTCACGGTGATCGCATGTTTGCCGACGATCACGCGATGGTGTGCGGATTTGCCAAACT
>JANYFN010000015.1 GCA_025362675.1 Limisphaerales bacterium
TGGAAAAAAAACTGGGCGTGAACGCGCCCATTATTCCCGGCGTTATTTCAATTGTGAGCGCGACGCAGATAAAAAAATTCACCGCGTTGTGCGGCTCAAAAATTCCGCCGAAGCTGCAAGCCCGGCTCGATGAATTGGGAACTGATGATGAGGCGGCGTTGAAATTTGGAATTGAATACGCCACGGAGCAGTGCGCCGAGTTGCTCCGCGCCGGCGCGCCCGGCCTCCATTTTTACACGCTCAACAAGGCGCACTCAACGGTGCAGGTCTTGAAGAATTTGGGACTGGCCGGGTAAGAAAAGGATGAAGGCAGAATGATGAATGATGAAACGAAGGCAGAGCACCCCAAAATTTCATCATTCATACTTCAACCTTCAAAACAGATGTCCGGCCATGATGCCGATGACGCTCAACGGCCCTTGATCTTCCAAGCCGTCCGCCGCCTTGTCTAACTTTTGCATCGAGAGTTTCGCGTTCTTGTAAAAATCCGGCTCGTTCACCAGCTTGCCGACCGTGCCTTGACCTTGGTTGACCTTGAACAAAACCGAATTCAAATTCGTCATCGAGGCCGTCGCTGCGTTAAACAAAGTTTCATCCGTGATGAGTTTTCCGATCGTCCCCTGACCCGCGCTGATATTATTGATCACCAGCTTTGCGGACGCCAAAGCGTCTTTGGCTGAGGCGGCAGTATCTTGCAAATTACTTACCGTGGTGAGCGCAGAAACATACAACGCATCATCGGAAATCAAATGTCCAATCGTCCCTTGGCCGGCAGCAATCTGGCTGGAAATATTTTTTATGTTAGCAATAGTTGCCGTGATCGGTGCGCTATTTTGCTTCATGAAATCCGTGAGCGGACCGAGAATGTTGTCAATCTTGTCGCCGGAAAAAACCTTGGTGATGTTTTGGATACCGGCGGCGGCGTTGTCGAGCTTGGCCATGATTGCACTCAAATCTGGCTGCTCGCCGGATTCTAGAATTGTGCCTTCGGTGGCTTTGGGGGCGGCGGCGGAACCAAACGCAAGGGCGACAAAATTTTGTCCCATCAAACCGGTGAACTTGATCATGGCCTTGCTGTCAGTTTTAACCACGGCATCCGATTTGAGTTTCATCGTCACGCTCACCTTGTTGTCGGTGAGCGAAATGCTTTCCACGCGGCCAATTTCCACGCCCGCCATTTTCACGCGGTCGCCGGACTTCAAGTCTTGGGCGGATTCAAATTGGGCGCTGACGTGATAGCCGTGGCTGAAAAAATCAGCGCCGCCGAGTGTCTCGATGATGGCCCAGCCGACGAGCACCGCCAGCACCACAAATAATCCGAGTTTGGTTTCGAGTGAATTTTTCATAAGCAGAAACAAGGTTAATTTTTTCGGGTGAAATCAATGTGTAAAAACTTTTGCACGAGCGGATCGTCGAAGCGCCTTACTTCATCCGGTGTGCCGATGACGAGAATCTGTCCGTCGGCAATCACGGCGATGCGGTCGGCGATGCCAAAGGCCAGATCGCGGTCATGGGAAACGACGAGTGACGTGACGTGCGTGCGGCTTTTTAAATCGAGAATTTCTTCCCCGATGACGACGGATGAAAGCGGATCCAGTTCGCTCGTCGGTTCGTCGTAAAGAATCAGTTGGGGCTCGCTCACCAGCGCCCGGGCGATGGCGACGCGTTTTTTCATGCCGCCGGAGAGCTCGGCGGGCATCTTATTAATCGCGTCTTTTAGCCCGACATCTTCCAACTTTTCGCAAACGATTCTCTGAATTTCTTCCGGCGATTTTAGTCGATGCTCGGTCAGGTAGAGCCCGACATTTTCGCCAACCGTGAGCGAGTTCAGCAACGCGCCAGATTGGAAAACCATGGCCATGCGGTATTTCGAGGCGATTTCGGAGCTGGAGATGCGTTCGCCATTGATGAGTATTTCTCCGGCGTCCGGTGCTTCCAATCCAATGAGGTGCTTGAGCAAAACGCTTTTGCCACTGCCGCTCGGCCCCATGATGACAAAAATTTCACCTGGCTGGACGGCAAAATCAATGCCGCGCAGAACTTCCTGGCCGGCGAAACTTTTTCGCAGGCCGCGCACCGCGAGGCTCACGCCGGAATTTTGGTTGGGATCGAGGCGGCTCATTTTATTTCAGCAACAAACGCGTGAGCAGGTAGTCACAAATCACAATTAAGACGATCGAGTTCACCACCGCTTTCGTCACCGAGCGTCCGATACCGCGCGGCCCGCCGATGGTCGTTAATCCTTGATGGCAAGAAACGGTGCCGATGATGAGCGCGAAACAAAAGCTCTTCAGAATGCCTTTCGCGACATCTTTTATTTCAACAAACGATTGCAGGTCGGTAAAGAAGGAGCGATAGGGAATTTCCATCAGGTGGTTGAAATTCGCGGCGGTCGCCCCGCCAAACCAGCCCACGAGAATGGAAAACAACACCAGCAGCGGCAACGCCACCGCGATGGCCAATATCCGCGGCAATACCAAATAATATATCGGATTAATATTCATCGTGCGCAACGCGTCAATTTCTTGATAGACGCGCATCGAACCAATTTCGGCCGCCATCGCGGAACCGATGCGCCCGGCGATCAAAATCGCCATCATCACCGGGGCAAGTTCGCGGGAAATGGCGAGGCCCACCACGCCCCCGACGGCACTGACGAGGCTGCGCTCTACGAGTGCCGGACCGAAGTTCAAAGCAATCACTCCGCCGATGAAAAATGAGAGGATGCACACCATCAGTAAGCTGGCATTGCCGATCTCAAAGAGCTGCTCCAACACTTTCTGCCGTTGCCGCCACGCGTGCGGCAGGGCCAGCAGTGTGCGCCAGAACAAAACGATTATTTCACCGATGCTTTCAAACATATTTCATTTCGCGGACGATGAGGAAACGGTGACGTAAAATAACTCGGTGCGCCGTGCTTCCTTGTCTGATTGATACCGGAAAAGACCGAACAGGAGCGAGACTTTTTTATGTTCGGGCGACGATTCGCGGCGATACAAATTCCATAAAATCGAGCGGCTCGCCGCGCCGGTTTTTAAATTATCCTCCGAACGAAAGAGTGACCACAACGGCGACCAGTTATTTTCAATGCCTCGGTTGTTCGGCATCGCTGGTTCGAGGGGCGCGAGGATTTGTAGGCGCTGGTTACCGTCGAATTCTTTTTTCCAAGTGAACAGTGGCCAGGCATCAATCCGTTTTTTCTGCGTGCCGGCCGCCGTGTTTTTTTCCACGGCCGTGACGTAAAACAAAAACCCGAAGCGTTCGGTGAATTTGTCTAGCGGCTCGGCCTGCGTGCGTTTGTAACTGTAGAGCGGCCAGAGATAAGAATCACTTTCCTTGGTGGTGTTCCGCGACTGGCTGAATAGCGGCCAAATACGGTCGGTGGTCTTGCCCTCGCCACGTGTAAAAATTACGAATGGCCACGGGCCTTGCCACTCGTGATATTTTTTTTCACGGTCATCAACGACGGTGAAAAAAGGAAACAAAACCGACGTGGAATCACGTAACGGCGAATGTGTCTTGGCGTAAAACGGAATCGAGGCACGGAATTTTTCCGGGTTGTCCGAGCCGATGCCGTTGTCCTGTCGCAGATACAGCGGCCAGAGGAAAAAATCTCTCTCATGGCCGGGCACAGAACTGGTTTCGCCGTAACCGTTCGTAACCGTGGTGATTTCTTTGTGCTCACGTCCCGCCAGTGGCCAGACTTGCCAGCCGGTCAGCCCGTCGCCGTGGCGGAGATGGAAAAAAGGATATAAATAATTTTTCGTCACGACATCGCGTTTGCGGGTTTCGGCGTAGAGCGGGAACATCACGAAATTCATCTCGTCGTGGAACAGCCGGTTTTTCAAGTGGCCGTAAAATGGGACGACGGCCGTGTAGTTTAAATCTGGATTCTCCGCGCGCTGTTGAAAATAAAACGGGAAGACCGTGAAGCGCCGAGATCCGGTTTCGTCCGGCTCATCACCGCCGGCGAAGCTCAACAGCTGGAATAATTGCCAACGACTTTCGTGGCCATAAAAAGTGTGCGTCAAGGCTGGATACAAAAAATCATGCTCGTGCCGATCCGTGACCCCATCGCGATCACACGAAAAAAAAGGCGGCAATCCCCAGATGTGTTCAGAATCTCGCTGCTGCGAAAAATAAAACGGCCCGGCCGCCTCAGTGCGAAAACCGTCCTCCATCGTCAGTTTGAACTGGTCGAATGCGGGACCAAATCCCGAGCGGTTATCCTCCGCCCGAGTAGCAGCAGAGGCAAATAAAACGGACGTAAGCGCGAGAATACAAAAGCGAATACCCGCCGCAGGAAAAATTCGATTTACGGACTTTATCGTTATTGCGGCTTCGTTCATCGGCTATTTATTATAAATATCGTAGTTTTTAACATTGCAATTGACTTTAGGAGCTGGCGGTTATAGTTTACTTACAGTTGAGGTTTTTACCTCGGTTCCTCCTGACCCGGTGTCGGCGATTTGTCGACGCCGGGTTTTTTATTTTCAATTTTATTTCTTCCCAGCAAATTTAAAAATGCTGGCAAAAAAGTCAGCGCCGCAATCATGCACGTTGCGATGCCCACCGACATCACGACCCCGAGACTGTGGATGCCGCGATGTTGCGCGAGTATCAGACTGCCGAATCCGGCGATGGCCGTCAACCCTGACACCAACACCGCCTTGCCGGTGCTGCGCGCCAGAATGCCCGGCGTGCCCTCCTCGGCGTAGCGATTCAATATGTGGATGCCATTCGTGACGCCGATGCCGATGACGAGCGGCAGTGTCATGATGTTCGCTAAATTTATCGACACCTCTAACCAGCCCATCAAACCCGCGAGCCACAGTGTGCCGATGGCCACCGGCAGTAATGATAAAACGACGGCGCCAAAACTTCGGAAATGAAACAGCACCATCAGCGCGATGGCCGCGAGCGAATACCACGCGGCTTGAACGTAACTATCTTTGAGCAGGGTCTCGTATTCCAAAAGCTGCACCGGCGTGCCAGTGACGTTCTTGTCGATCGTGCGGAGTTCGCCGACGAATTTTTCCTGTGGCATCCGCTGCCAGACATCTTGCTTCGGATAAATCTGGATGAGAAATTTTCCATTCACGCCGACAAAACGATGATGCAATGCCGTGGGCAAATCTTCCACACGCAACGGCGCGGTGTTGTCCTGCCGTTGCAATAATTCAAACGTGTCGTGTAAATCGGCAAAAAGCGCTTGCTGAAATAACGCAAGTTTTTCCGAGTGATCGGCGAGGGCGAGTTCATCACCTTGCAATGCCGTTTTCCGCAATTCCAAAATCGTCTCTCGCAGCGCGACAATTTTATTTGTCAAGTCAGCGTCACTATTACCAATTTCTACGAGCGCATTGCCGAGATAGGTTTTCAAGTAGTATAGCGTCCGAGTCAAAGCGTTCACATCCACCGGGCGCGGATCCGGCGGAGAAAATTCCAGCGCGGCCACCTGTTCCTTGATTTCGCCGATGAGTTTTAATTTTTCATTTTGATCCGGGTTGAGAAAATCTTTGTAGAATGGCGGCTGTGTTTCCGCAACGCTTGGCAATTGTTCAAATTGTTTTTGCAACGCCACCGCGTTCGTCAACGAATCCGCCATCACCGCGCCGTAGAGCAACGATTTTTCTGCCGAGTCCAACAGTTTTTGCTCGAACACCACCGACGACAAATGCGGACTTTGCATTTTGATGAGGTTGTAATCAAAATATAATTTTCGCGCCGCGACCGCCGCGAGCAGACACAAACTCACCGTCAAACCCGTCACCCACCACGGCCTTTCTAGCCAGCATTTCTCGATGCGCGCCCGGCGCTCGTCTTCGTGGACGAAGTGATCGAGCTGGTTTTGTTTTCCGCGCAGCAACATCGCCGGGAGCATCGTCAACATCGGCACGAGGCACAGCATCAGCCCGCCGCCACAGATGATTCCCATTTCTTGAATCCCTTTGAAATGAGTCAAGGCCATCGCCAAAAACGCGCCCGCCGTCGTCAGTGCGCCGGTGAAAATTCCCTGCCCAGTGAACACCATCGCTTTCGTTAGTGCTTCAACTTCCGTTTTACCGTGACGCAATTCTTCTTCGTAACGCGTGATCAAATGCACACCGAAATCTATCGCCAGCCCGATCAACATCGGCGCAAATGTGATCGTCAAAATGTTCAGATGCCCGACGACGAGTGTGGTGAACGCCATCGTGTAACCGAGGCCGATGACGAGACAAATGGTGGCCTTGATCGGACGTCCCGTTTCATTGTAGCCGTAAATAAAAATCAGGAGGCATAAGACCAGCGACACCACGCTCGCGAGCCCCGTGTCTTTGGCTGACTGCTCCATCTCATCATAATCCAAAACGGGCTCGCCGGTAATACCCACGTTCAGCCCCGGCACTTCCGTTTGCGTCTGCCGCACGAGTTCGCGCAGCCGGTCCACCGCGTCGCCATTTTGGTCATCGTTCGGCGCGTGCGTGGTGACGAGAAACATTTTTCCCTTGGCGAACGTGATGTAGCTCGACAACAAATCAGTTTCGTTTCCGCCCAAAAGTGAAATGACATTCGGCGAGGGCGGCGCACCGGAACGCAGCAGTGATTCCCGTGCCTGCGAAATAATCCGCGCCAGTGCGGGCAACGATTTTACGAGCGAACGCGTCTCCGTATTTTCCTCGCGCGGGGCCGTGCGGAAAGCCGTGTTGATGGCTTCAAACAGCGAAACTAGATTTGTCGTCTGCGTGAACTGCCGGATGAAAGGTTTCGCGGCCTGCAGCGTGGCTTGCATTTCCACGAGATTGGTTTCCGTCGCGTAAAGTAGCGCTTTATTGCCCATCACCGCCAGGTCTTGCTGAAAAAAAACGTCGCGAAATAAATTTGTTTCCGCCGACATTTTTGCGGCGATACGTTCGACGAACTGCCGGTTTTTTTCAATATTGTCGCTCTCGACGACGACCACAATATCGTCCGGCTGGGGAAATTCTTTTTTGAGCGCGAGATAGTTTTGATGATACTTCTGGTTTGGCCCGACAAGGTTGTCGCGGTTCATGTCCGCCTTCAGAAAAAAGACGGTGTAGGCGACGCAGGCCAAAAAGAGCGCCACCTGTGGCCACAAGCAGGCACGCGGATGGCGCACGACCACCGCCGCGAGTCGGCCGAGCCAGCGACCTAAAAAACTATCTGCGCGTAGGGGCTTCAATTGACTTTTTCCACGGAGACCGCCGTGCCGTAACAAAGAACTTCCGTGATGCCGGGCGCGATTTCCGTCGCATCATAACGCACGCCGATGACCGCATTCGCGCCGAGTTGCCCGGCCTGCGCGAGCATCTGGTTGAACGTGTCTTCGCGAGCGCGTTCGCACAGGCTCGTGTAGAGCGAGATATTGCCGCCGAAGAGGCTTTGAATACTCGCGCCAATGTTGCCGACGATGGAGCGGGAGCGGACGATGATGCCGCGCACGACCCCAAATGAGGTTACAATGCGATAACCCGGCAGTTCAAACGCCGTGGTGGTTAAGGGATGCGTCATGCTCATAGGACATTGATTGAACACGACCGCGCCAGCGGGCAAAAGCGAAATCGCGTGGAGAAAAAGCCACGGCTGATCACTGATAATGCGGCGGCTTGACGTTGTTGGATTTGATGCGCTCCAGCTCGATCGTTTCCATGGCGGAGGAAGTCCGCAGCACCTCTTTTTTCATGCGCTCCAGTAGTTTTCCCTGTTCGACGAGGACGCGATTCATCTGCTCGACCTGATGTTCGAGATGCGCGACGTGCGATTCGATTTTGCCGAGGCGGGCGGAGGTTTCGTCGTTCATGCGGCGGGCGGTTGAGATTTTTTCCAGACATAGCGCGACAGGATCACGCGCAACGCGGCGGCGAGCGGAATCGCCAGCACCCCGCCAAGAATTCCGCCGAGCAGCGTCGTCCCCGTCATCACCGCGATGATGATCGCCAGCGGATGCAAGCCCACGCGATTACCCATGATGCGCGGCGAGATGAAAAGTCCTTCGAGCGCTTGCACCACGCCGAACACCAACAGCACCTGCGCCGGATGTTGCCAATCGCCGGATTGCACAAACGACAGCAAGAGCGCGGTGGCACAAATCACAATCGCGCCAAGAAATGGAATCATCGTCAAAAACACCGCCGCGAAGCCGAGCAGAAAAGCGTAATTTACGCCCACGATGAGAAAACCAATCGTGTAAAGCACCGCGTCGCACAACGCCACCAAGACTTGCCCGCGAAAAAACGCGACGAGATAACCACTAATAGAATCCAGGACAAAAACAACTTCCTCCTTCGCGCGCGAGTCTTGCAGCGGCAGAAATTCCCGCCAGTGTTTTTCAATCCCGCGTTTCTCCAGCAGAAAATAAAACGCATACACCGGAATCAGCGCCAGCCCCGCGAGCAGCCCAAAACCGGACGCGATTTTTTTCAACTGGCCGAACACGCCCGAACTCATCTGCGGCAGATTGTCCGTGAGCCATTCGCTGATGAAATCCAGCGGCGATTTTTGCGGCCCCACGGACGGGCTGGCGGCGTCATTTTGCTTCGGCAAAAAATGGCGCAAAAATTCCGGCGGATGCGTGGTGAACTCGTGGAGGCGCGTCTGAAGTTTTGTGGAATACTCCGGCACCTTCGCCGCGAGTTGTTCCGTCTCCACCACCACCTGCGGGATCACGCTTGCCAACACGCCCGCGATCACCGCGAACGCCACCACGAAAACCAAAATGATCGCCGCACCGCGCGACAATTTACGGCGCACAAAAAAATCCACGACCGGCGAAAGCAGGCACGCGATGACCGCCGCAATCGCCAGCGGCCAGAGCACCGGGCTTAACAAATCCACCACGCGCCCCAGCCCCCAAACGGTCGCCACGACGAGCGCGACGACCGCCGCTACCGCGAGGCCCGTCAGCGCAAACCAGAGGATGCGCGTTTGTTTTTCAGAGGGCGAAATCACTTGCCAAGACGGCTCTTAAGCTGCGCGAGCGTATAGAATTTGCTTTTGCCTGCCGTAATTGTGGCGAGGCGTTTTTTGAGAATTTTGTTATGCTCGTGTGGAGGAGCCGATTTTTCCTTGTGACTCAACTGTTCAGTTTCAAGCATTCCAATCATGGCCGAAAAGTAATGCCGTCCCTTACCGACTGCAAGCCATACGCGCAACCAATACGTTGAAGGCGTTAAGGAAATTTGCCCAAGTTTGGAGCAACGCGACCACCTTGGATTTACATCCCAAAACATTTTCCATCCTGAAACGGCAGCGCAACTTTCCCTTACGCGAAAAGATTGCTAATCTTTCCGCGATGGCAACGGTGCGACATCCAAAGACATCCACGTTTGTCCAGCAACGACTGTTTGCTGGCCTGTCCAGCTTTGCCGAATTGGAACAACGCATCGCCAGTCTGCCTGACGAAAAGTCACGCGGCGACGCGCT
>JANYFN010000036.1 GCA_025362675.1 Limisphaerales bacterium
GGGGGCGGGGGTGCGAAAATTAAACCCAAAATTTTCATGCCGGAATGGTGTCCACTTAGCCTGAGCGCTCCGAGGAAGTCAACTGCCACGTGGAATTGTTTTTGAGGCGGGTGCGGTTTGACGGTGAGGGCCGGTTCGAAATCTGATTTCAGATCGTAGGATTGAACGAGTTGTTTCTGACTCCTTCTCTCGCTTGGGGGAGAAGGTTGGGATAAGGGGGATGATGTGGCCATGATGGATGCGTTCGTGACAGTGAGTCGTCCCCCCTCACCCCAACCCACTCCCCGTTTGGGCGGGGAGTGGGAGAAAAATTTGCGCCACGCCGTGCTACCCTTGCGCCTGCCAGTTGACACAGGGCGGCGGACGGTTATGCTTTCTGTTCAATTATGAACAACACCGATGTTTATTCCACGGTCGTTCCGGTCATTGAACTGGATGATAAGTCGCGCGCGCAATTCATTGCCCGCACATACAATCATTTGTTCTTCGCCATCCTCGGTTTCACGCTGTTTGAGATCGCGCTGTTCAAGTCCGGCGCGGCGGAAAATATCGCGCGGCTGATGTTGGGGACGTCGTGGTTGATCGTGCTGGGGGCTTTTATGATCGTGTCATGGCTCGCGCGGAGTGCGGCGCACAGTGCGACGAGTAAGGCGGCGCAATACGCGGCGCTTACCGGTTACGTTCTGGCGCAGGCGGTTGTCTTCGTGCCGCTGCTCTATATCGCAGACCAAAAAGCGCCGGGCACGATTGCGAGTGCGGCGGCGGTGACGTTGATTGCGTTTGCGGTGTTGACGCTGGTGGTGTTCATGACGCGGAAGGATTTCTCGTTTTTGCGCGGCATCCTGATGTGGGGCGGCATCATCGCGCTGGTGCTGGTGATCGGCGGGGCGCTGTTCGGCTTTAATCTCGGCACGTTCTTCTCGGTGGCGATGGTGGCGCTGGCGGGCGCGGCGATTCTTTACGATACGTCGAATGTGCTGCATCATTATCCGGAAGACCGGTATGTGGCGGCGGCGCTGGAACTGTTCGCTTCGGTGGCACTGATGCTGTGGTATGTGCTGCGTTTGTTTATGTCGCGCCGTTGAACCGTTGAACCTTTATAACTGAAAATTTTTACCAAGATATATTATGTCCCAAAAAGTCCGTATCCCCACGCCGCTCCGCAAGTTGACGAACAACGAGGAGTTGGTGGAAGTAAACTCAGCTACCATCGGCGCCGCGATCCAGGAATTGCAAGCGCGGTTCCCCGGCATCGCCGAGCGTTTGGTAGATGAAAAAGGCGAGGTCCGCCGGTTCGTGAACGTGTATGTGAACGAGGAAGATATCCGCTTCCTCGAAAACCAGAACACGCCGCTGAAAGATGGTGATGAGATCAGCATCATCCCTGCGATCGCCGGCGGTTAGGAATTATTTATTATGGCTACGAAGAAAAAATTTTCGGCCACGAAACCGAACTCGCCGATGCAGCAGCGGTTGTGGCTGATGTATCCGCCGAAGCTGATCAAGAAGCCGTTCATCTACGAGGTGGGTCACAAATTCAAGGTGGTGACGAACATCCGGCAGGCGAGTGTGACGGATGAGATCGGCATCGTGTGTCTGGAGCTGGATGGCCCGCGGGATGAGGTGAAGGCCGCGGTGCAGTGGCTGGTGAAGCAAGGCGTGAACGTGGAGCCGGTGGAGATTGGCGTGATCGCTGGTTGATTTTTATTTAGTGGGGACAAATCCGGCGTGGTGATTTTCACTGCGCCGTTCTTTTTTTAATTTCGTAATGCTATGGCCAAACCGAATTTTATTGAACTGCCGGGCTGCGACCTGATTGACATCCTGTATGAGGATCGCTCGGTGCTGGCGATTGATAAGCCGCGTGGCTGGATGCTGGTGCCGCATTCGTGGCGGAAGACGAACTGGAATCTGCAGGCGGCGATTGATTCCTCGATGCGGGCGGATGATTGGTGGGCGAAGTCGCGGAACTTGAAATTCCTCCGGCACATTCATCGGCTGGATGCGGATACGAGCGGCGTGATGTTGTTCGCAAAAAGCGAGGGCGCGCTGGAGGCGTTGAGCGATATGTTTGAATCGCGGCGCATGGAGAAGACCTATCTGGCGGTGGTGACTGGCACGCCGCGCGAACAGGAATGGATCTGTCGCCTGCCGCTCGGCCCCGATCCGCTGAAGTTTGGAAAAATGCGCGTGGATTATTCTGAAGAGGGCAAGGAATGTGAAACGCATTTCCGGGTGCTACAAAAGAATGAGCGGTTCACGCTGATCGAGGCGAGTCCGTTCACGGGGCGCACGCATCAGATCCGCGTGCATCTGGCGGAGTCCGGCACGCCGATCATGTGCGACGAGTTGTATGGGCAAGTGGAAAAAGGTTTTCGGCTCGGCTTGCGCTCGGTGCGGTTGGCTTACAATGATACGTTCACTCGCAAGCCGGTGAGCATCATCGCGCCCGCGCAATACTTTTTGGATGAATACGGCTTCACGCTTTCCGAGGAACAGCGGAAAGAGAAGTGGTCGTATCGTCCGCCGACACAGTAAAAAGGGCAGGGCGCTGAATCGCCGCTGCCCGGGGAAATTGGTTAAGGGTTAATTTGCGTAATGCACACCGCAGCCGTAGGGCTTGGTCTGTGAAACGGCGATGGGTTTGCCCGCCTGAAGTTCCGCCACGGCGGTGCGGACGTAATTTTTCGCCACGCGGGGATCGCCGAACGGTTTGGGATTATCATCGATCGCGCCGTTGTAAACGAGGGTTCCATCAGCCGCGATGACAAACATGTGCGGCGTGGTCTTCATCCCGTAAAGATGACCGACCTCTCCGGAGCTATCATCAATCCACGCCGTCGCGGCGATCTTCAATTGTTTCCATTCCTTCTGCGCGTCTTCGGGCGAGCGATGGCTGGGGTTTTTCGGGTCGGTGGAATTTACCATTAGCCAGATCACGCCTTTGTCAGTGAGCGCTTTTTGCAATTCCTGCGCCGCCCCGGTCGCGTAATGATTATGGCAGAACGGGCAGTCGGAGTTGTAGGACTCGATGACCACAATCTTCCCTTTGTAATCGGAGAGCTTAATGGTTTTGCCATTGATATCGGTGCCGGTGAAGTCCGGGGCCGGCTTGCCGATGTCGGCGGCGAACGCCGAAACCGCCAGCGTCACCGCAGTAAGGAGAGCCAAGTTTTTTTTCATAAGAGTGATTCAACTATTTTGGGTGTTTGCTTAGCTAACAGACGTAGCGGGCTCCGATTTGGTTCAAAAAAACATCATTCTTCCTGACCGCCCGGTTTTACGCCGTTAAATTTATTGACTCCGCGCGTCAAAAATTTATTCTTTGCGTTCTTAAATTTTAGCGGGAACTGCCCGTGGCAGTTTTTTTACCCGCCCCAGAGAGGAAGTGAGTGTAATGACAGAGATTAAACTGAAAAAGGGCGAACCTGTAGACCGTGCGTTGCGTCGGCTGAAGAAAAAAGTCGATCGCGAAGGCACGCTCAAATCCGTGCGTATGCGCCGGCAATTCGAAAAACCGAGTGCCGTCCGTCGTCGCAAGGAAAAAGTCGCCCGGTTCTCCGCCATGCTTTCCGCGCGCCATGCTGATGACTAGGCCGTGATTTGCTTTTCACGACCGGGCACGTCCATGAGGATGTGCTCGGTCTTTTTTATTTTACCTGGACGCTAGACCCAAAATCCAAGACGCTAATAATGTATTCCTTTTCAACCTGCTGGAATTCCGCCCGCCACACCGATGGCCGCGCGATGCTGCACGAAATCCGCGAACTCGGTTTTGAATACGCCGAACTCAGCCACGGCATCCGCTTGAGCTTGCTGCCGGGCATCCTCGGCGCGGTGGAAGATGGCGAAATCAAGATTTCTTCGCTCCATAATTTTTGTCCGCTGCCCGTGGGCATTGATAAGCCCGCGCCGAATCTTTACGAATTTTCCTCGGATCGTGAACGCGACCGTCAGCTCGCCCTCAAGCACACGCTCAACACATTCGACTTTGCGGTGAAGGTCGGCGCCCCGCTGGTGGTTCTGCATTTTGGCAGCATGGATTTGAAGGACTATACCGGCAAGCTGAAGGAGTTGCTCGAACGCGGTGAAAAGGGTTCGCCGAAATTTCTCAAGGTCGTGGCCGAGGCGAACGCGGCGCGAGCAGCGAAGAAGAAAAAATTCTATGACCATTCGTGCGATATGCTGCGCGAACTCGTGGGCGAGGCGAAATTTCGCAACCTCAAGCTCGGCATCGAAATCCGCGAGGCCGTGGAAGAACTGCCGATTGAATCCGATTTTGCATCGCTGCTCAAAGAATTTCCCGGCCCAACCGTGAATTATTGGCATGACACCGGCCACGCGCAGGTGAAAGAAGATTTGGGTTTCATCAACCACGCAGAATTTTTGGCCGCCCGCGCGGATCGGCTCGCTGGCTTTCACATTCACGACGTAAAATTTCCCGCGCGCGATCATTTTCCGCCCGGCGGCGGCAGCATTGATTTCGCCGCGCTCCAGCCGTTTGTGAAACCGGAACACATCAAGGTTTTTGAATTAAGTCCGAAGGTGCCGCTGGATTCCGTCCAGCGCGGCGTCGTGCATTTAAAACGGATTTGGGGCGAGGAGTAATTATGTTGGGCCAGCGGCATCGCTGCCCTGGCATTGTGCCGATTCTTCTCGCCAAAATTACCCGTCGCTGGCAGGTTTCGCGGATGATGTTTGTTCCAAAAATCCGTTCGGCCCAGGTCGCCGCCCTTGCGCTTTTTTCCGCCGCCTCCGTTCACGCGGCCTCACTCACAAACCTGTTTGGATTCAGCGGTAAGGAAGTTTTTCCGATTGACCAGAACATTGCCGGGATGCACGTCGCCGATCTGGATGGTGATGGCTTGAACGACATTCTGCTCGTCAATAATCTGCATTCCAAAATCAGCCTGCTCTACAATCTTACTGGTAAGACGAACCGCGCAAACGCTGCGCCGGCCCGCAAATTGGAATTAAACGAACTGCCGCCGGACTCGCGTTTCCGCATTGATTCGCTGCCGACGGATGAACGTTTGAGCGCGCTCCTAGCGGTGGATGTGAACGGCGATAATCGTCCTGACTTGATTTATTTTGGCGAGGCGAAGGATCTGATCGTGCGCTACAACCTCGGCACCAATAACTGGAGCGAGCCGAAACGCTGGCACATCGAAGATGGTCGTCTGGATTCAAATGCACTCATGACGGGCGATTTGAACGGCGACGGGCTGACGGACATTCTCCTGCTCGGCGACGGTGGCTCGGTTTATTTCTGGGCGCAGCAAAAAGATCACACCTTCGCCGAGCCGGTGAAAATTGCCTACTCCGGCTCGCCCAAAGCAATTTCCGTGGCCGATGTGGATGGCGACGGCCGTCAGGATTTGGTCTTCGTCGAATTCGATAATCCAGCGCCGTTTCGCGTGCGCCTGCAAAATTCTGCCGGCCAGCTCGGCCCGGAAATTTATTTCAAGACGCAGCCCATCCGTTCGTTCTGGCTGGATAATCTTGCCGGCGGCCCGACGAACTACCTCATGGACATCGTGCAGGCCACGGGGCGGGCGGAAGTTTCGCAGTTCACGCGCAAACCGGCAGAAATGCTTTCCGGCACCTTCAAAAAAGGTCAGCTACAAATTCTCCCGCTCAATAAAACGGATGCCTCGCAACGCGGTATCCTGTGGGCGGATGTGGACGGCGATGGTAAACCAGATTTGCTCGTGGCGGAGCCGGAGAGCGGACAGATTTCCGTTTCATTGCAACAAACGGACGGCTCGCTGGCGTCGCCCAAAAAATTCCCGTGTCTCGCGGGTGTCTCGCAAATCGCGGTTGCTGACTGGAACGGCGACGGTCACCCCGAAATTTTTCTGTTGAGCCGCGATGAAAATTCCGTCGCCACCACTCAGTTTGACAAGAACGGTCGCCTGCCGTTTCCCACACCGCTGCCGCTTGATGGCAAGCCGCTCGCCATTACGACGGGCATTTTAAAAGCCGGTGCGAAGCCCACGCTGGTCATCATCGTGGAGAAGGATGGCATCCGCTCACTCGTCACGCGCTCGGCGGATGGCAAGCTGACGACGCAAAAATTGAGCGACTCGTTCAAAGCCAACCCCAGCACGCTCGCCGTGCAGGATGTGAATCAAGACGGGCTGGCCGACCTCGTGATTCTGATTCCCTACGAGAAAATTAAAATCCTATTGCAGAGCAAAGACGGTAAATTCGACGAACGCGATGTGGACCCGCCCGGTGGCGCGCTCGAACAACCCTGGCTCGCCAGCGCGGATGTGGACGGCGATGGCAAACCGGAATTGCTGCTGCCGCAGAAAAACTTTCTCCGCGCCGTCGTGCTCGAACAAGAGGCGAAAGTCTCCGGTTCCACCAATGCGCCGAAATATATTTTCCGCGTGAAGGATCAGATCAACGGCTCCGCCAGTGATTCACGCATCACCGCCGCCGCTGCGGTCGTGAATGGCACGAATTCTGTTCCCTCACTGTTCCTGCTCGACGCCGAGCACAAACAACTCACCTTGAGCGAACGCGATGCCGCCGGAGTGTGGCAAGTGGTGAAGAACATTGACCTGCCGGTTTCCAATTTCAAATCGCTGTCCTCCGTCGCCCTCGGCGGTGCGGGCGTGGCCTTCACCGGGCAAAATTCGGTTGCCTGGTTGCCGCTCAATGGCGAGGTCTGGGAACTCACCAAACTAGACGACTACGACACGCCCATCAAAGATGGCTATTTGAACGACATGGTTGCCGGCGACCTCACTGGCAGCGGACGCAAGCAACTCATCTTCATGGAAACCGCCAAGAACTATCTCGACCTCGTATTATTTGATGAAAATCGAAAGATGATTCCCGGCAACCGCTGGCAGGTGTTTGAGCAGCACACCTTCCGTGGCGCGCAGAACGCCATTCCCGAGCCGCGTGAATGTGCCGTGGCCGATGTGAACGGCGACGGTAAAAACGATCTGCTCGTTTTGGTCCACGACCGCGTCCTGATTTACATCCAGGAGTAGTTTGAGATAGCTGGCTGATTTGGTAGGGACGGCGCGCGCAAAGCCGCCGCGTTGTTCCTACCCGAGAAATTTAATAGTTCGCGCTAATCCCTTGACACACGGGTGAGCCTCCATAACAGTGGCGCGCAAGGTATGAGGGACCGGGACAACCAACGTTGTAAATTCACCGCCGCCGCGCCATCAGCGCAGAATCTCTTTCGTCGCGTCCAGCCCGTTTCCGCATCGCCCCAAGCCGCAGCCAACGATTCACGCCCCGTTTTTTCCCGCCGCTCCCCCGGTTTGGGGCGTCGCTCCCCCGATTTCAAAAACGGTTCCCCCGGTTTCGCCCACCCTTCCCCCGACTTTTGGAACCGCTCCCCCGAATTATTGGATCGTTCCCCCGAATTTGAAAGCGGCTCCCCCGGTTTCGGGAACCGTTCCCCCGGTTTGGGCGGGCGTTCCCCCGAATTTGGGAGTCGTTCCCCCGATTTTTTACGGCCTCCCCCGGTTTTGGCAGGCGTTCCCCCGATTTATGGGACACGCCGCCGTATTTGCAAACTCCTTTCCCGCAACAATTTGTCGGTTTCCAGCCATTAAACCTCCCACTGACAACCCGCAATCTGTAACCAAATAAAAAAATAATGAAAACTCCCCACATGCCCACCGCCGTGCTCACTCATAACGGCGGACTCATCATCGCCGGCGCTAAAGCCCATCCCGAAATCGCCACCCGCCTCACCACCGCCTTCATCACCGCCGCCGACACCCTTTGCCAGAAACTTACCGGCGACGTTACCGGCCAGAAAAATGCCAAGGGCGAACTCGGCAACCTCACCGCCGCGCAGCAACAAAATCTCAACACCCTCCACACCTGCATGACGCAGGTCGCCAAGACCGCCAAGCTCGCCTTCCCCGGCCAGACCGTGAAGCTGCACGAAGAATTTCAAACCGGCGCGCACGCTCATCACGACCTTAACTCCTATCTCGCCCGCGTGGATATCGTCCTCGCCTCCGCGAAAACCGCCACCAACCTCGCCGCCTTTAAGATCAAAGGCTGGACTGATGCCGAGACCGCCACCTTCCAGGCCGCGCGTGACGCCTTTGGCCCGGCGGAACAAGTGCGCGTGCATTCCATCGGCGGCGCGATTGATAAGACCACCACCAAGAATACCGATGCCAGCACGCTTTACGCCGACTTGCTCGCCATCCAAAACGCCGCCGACCTGCAATGGCCCGCGTCGAATCTTGCCAACACCGGCGTGCGCGGAGAATTTCTATTAGGCGTCTTCCCACCCGATCACGGCGGCAACCACACGCCCGCGCCTACGCCGCCCGGCCCGCAGCCGAAATGAAGAAGGAAGAAGGAAGGATGAGACAACCAGCGTTGGTAGGGCGTCGCTGCCGCGACGCTTGGCGTGAATCGCCGTTGGTGCGGGGAGGCGGTGCGGCAGCACCGCCCTACCCAGCACCAGCGGTGCGACATCTTTGTAGAAACAAAATGAAAACCGAATCCAGCTCCGTAGGAGCGACATATTCTTACACCGAAGGCGATGCCGCCCCGCCGGGGCTGAAAATGTTGGTTGGATTCGTTGCTACAACGATGCCGCGCCGCTGGCGCTTGGAAACCCAAGCCTGACAAAAAATCAGCACTGACCTAAACTTGAAACCGTAAACCAATTAAAGAATCGGGAATATGAAACAACTAAAACAACTGCTACTCCTATCCGTGCTCAGGGCGATTAACTTCCGCGCCGATGCCACGACCTATTTTGTGAACGTGAGCAATAGCGTTCCGCTCGCGCCCTACACCAACTGGCCCACCGCTGCCACGAACATTCAGAGCGTAATTGATGCCGACGGCGACGGCATGAATAACTGGCAAGAGTGGATCGCGGGCAGCATTCCCACCAACGCAGCCTCCGTGCTGATACTCAATCCGCCCACGAACGCCGTGACCGGCTTGCAAGTCAGTTGGCCAAGCGTGAACACGCGGATGTATTATATCCAACACAGCACGAACCTGCTCGCCGCGCCCGCCTTCACCGCCATTCAAAGCAATCTTACCGGCGGCACAATCACCACCACCTTCACAGATACTTCGGCCACGAATGGCGGCCCGTATTTCTATCGCATCGGCGTGCAATAAAATCGTATGCAAGTAATCAAGCACCGCGCCAATCTTTTGGTGGCACTCTGGATCATGGCCCGCCAGATTTGTTTCGCCAGTGCAAACATTTTTTACCTGAACGCCTGCGGCAGCATCCGTATCGCGGTCGCCGGTCGCACCGCCAACCAGCGGCGGCTCCTGGCAAAACGAGTTTGGATCCCGCTGGTGATCCTCGTGCAATTAGGCGGCGTGTCCGCAACGGTTCGAGCGGATGAAACGTTGTCGGTGCTCAAAGTGGGTGCGGAGGTTTACACGAATGTCACGGTCACTGCAGTCACGCTGACGGATCTTTTCTTCACCTATGACCGGGGCATGGCCAACGTGAAGTTGAAGAACCTTGAGCCCGCGCTGCAAAGTCATTTCAAGTATGATGCCGCCAAGGCGAAGGGCGTGGAGGAGAAGCAAAAGGGGGTCAACCTGCAAAACGCGCTGCCCGCCACGATTGATCGCGCCAATGCGAAGTCAGTGATGGAGGATGCGATTGCGCGGGTGAAGGCCATTGTGAATCAGCCCGTGCGGCAACTGGGGCGGGCGTCGGATATGAATGTCGCGTCGTATGGTCCCGCGTGGTTTCATGCGGGTGCCGCCAAGCCCAACTTCAATACCGTGGATATCCGAGCCACGCAAGATCTCCAGTATGGCTTGCACCCCTACGTCACGTCCGACCTGAATCCCGGCGTGGTTTTCATCGGCTCGGAGATTGAGTTTAATCCGGCCACAAAATATTTTTACACGGATCGCACCCTGCCGAAACAAAAGCTAACGGAAGCGGCGATGTTAGAAATCAACCGGCTTTACCGCATCATCGGAAGTTGCGAGCAACAATTGAAAGATGCGCAAAACGCGGGCACACCGTTGACGAATTTATTCCGGGTAATTACTGCGCACACGCCAGCGATCTTGGGGCTGGTGGTTTTATTATTTTTGACGTTATTAATTCTGCGTCAAAAGCGAGCGGCGCTTTAATTCCCCGTCTTCAATTCCACCACGTCATGCGGCGCAGCTTCGCGCTGGCCGGCGGGGCTGACGCGGATATACCGCGCCTTCGCCCGGAGCGATTGCAGATCTTTCGCGCCCAGATAACCCATGCCGCTCTGGATGCCGCCGATGAGTTGCGCGAGCACGCGATCCACCGGGCCGCACGCTTCCTTGAGCGCCTCGATGCCTTCCGCCGCGACCTTGCGCGTGGTGTCGGATTTTTCGTGGCCGTAACGCGCCGCGCTGCCGGACTTCATCGCCGCGAGACTGCCCATGCCGCGATAATGCTTATACATCTTGCCGCTGATCTCGACGACCTCGCCGGGCGCTTCCGTGCAACCGGCAAAAATTCCGCCGCAAATCACGCCGTGCGCGAGCGTCAACGCTTTTACGATGTCGCCGGATTTTGTAATACCACCGTCAGCGAGGATGGAAACTTTTTTCTTCGCCGCCGCGCGCGAGCAAACGTAGAGTGCCGTCATCTGCGGAATCCCCACGCCCGCCACGATGCGCGTGGTGCAAATGGAACCCGGCCCCTGCCCTACTTTGATGACGTTTGCGCCGCAGTCGGCAAGAAAATCCACGCCCGCCGCGCTCGTCACATTGCCTGCGATGATCGGCAATTTCGGAAACGCATCGCGCAGAACTTTCACCGTATCGCCCACGCCCGCGCTGTGTCCGTGCGCGGTCGAGACAGCCACACAATCCACGCCGCGTTCCACGAGTCCGCTGACGTGTTCGAGAATTCTTTTTTTGTCCAGTTCGCCAAACGCATTGCGCGTCGCGCTCACCGCCGCGCCGCAGACGAGGCGAAAATGCGAATCGCGCGCGGGCTTGAACTGCGCCTTGCGTTCCTGCGTGATGCGCTCCACGTCGCTCATCGTGATGAGTCCCAGCATGTGGTCGTCTTCGTCCACGACGAGCAGCTTGTGAATGCCGAGATGTTCCGTGAAAAATTTATCCGCGCGCGCAATCGGGTCTTTGCCGAGCTCCTTCTTCGTGATGGTGTGAACCTGCTTGCGCGGCGTGAGCGCATCGGAAACTTTTTTCGTCGCGTAACGCGGCTTGACGACGTGACCCGAAAGCAGCCCGACCAATTTGCCTTTGTTATCCACCACGGGAAACGTGCTGAAGCCGAATTTTCTCTCCTCGATGAGCGCGAGCACATCGCCGATGAGCTGGTCGGGCGCGACTTGAATCGGTTCCTGGATAAGGCCGTTGACGTGGTTCTTCACGCGGCTGACTTCAGACAACTGCTGCCGCTCGGTCATGTTGTAGTGGATCAAACCCAGGCCACCGTTGAGCGCCATCGCGATGGCCATGCGCGCTTCCGTGACCGTGTCCATGTCGGCGGAGACGGCGGGGATGTTCAGTTGCAAACTCTCGGCGAGCTGCGTATCGAGCTGCGTGTTACGCGGGAGGATGTCCGAGTAAAGCGTCGCCAGCGTGATATCGTCGTAGGTCAGGCCGACCTTGCTGTTCGCGGGGAAAAAAGCATCCGCCGTCTGGTAAAAAGTATCGTCGAGAGTGGAATTGCGCGTTGCTGCCATGTCAGAAAATGCCGATTGCACGCCGCACTTGGCAAGAAAAAATTTGGCGGCAGATTTAATTGTGCGCCGCCCGACGCTGCCAGTGAATGGTGGAAATTCTTGCGCTGCGAGAATCGCGCCCGCGCAGCAGTGGGCGGAACTGGTGGGCGCAACCATTCAGGACCAATCACTTTCCGCATTCTAGAAATTCATCGGGTGCAAAGCCAACTCGTGACGGAAGTAATGTGGTCTTCGTCCGTAAGATTCGCAGCGTTTTCGAAAATTCCTTGCTGAAGCATATCCCAAATTTCTCCGGCCATTTTGACCTCAATGGCTGCGCCGATGAAGAATGTGTGCGGTTTGAGTTTTTGCTTGGCGAACGCATCGTGGATCCGATTCAAGGCAGAGCGGGCAGTTTTCCAATGTTCATCCGCGCCAGCGGGATCAATGCCGCCTTTGAGTTCGCCGAGTGCAATATAAGCAGACGGAGTATTGATAATTTCGCGGTTCATTTCGGTGAATGAACAATTGAACAACGACAAGTCCACGTTGTTCTTCACCAGTGGCACGGTCACGTTGTAGAGAAGTGTTCTCGGTCCTTTTGCCGTGGACCAAGAGAGGCCGCGAAGCGACAATTCAACGTCCGTATCATCGTCTGGCAGTGCCACCCAAGCTTTTGTGTCCGCATGAAGCCAATGGCATTTTTTGCCAGCCAATTTCAGACAGGCGAGAATGGCGCGCGTGAGTTTCTTCTGTGCCATGAAGCCACCGACATTCCGCATTGAACCGCCAAGTGTATCACCACGCGTTAGCAAGAATCGGAAAACCAGTTCCTCGACGAAATTTGCACCGGCAGGTTCGAGGAAATTTTTGATGAGGCCGCTCACCGCTTCGCGCTTATCGGAAGCCTCCAAATGATTCGTGGCCTTGTCTGACACCCCTGCTGCTGTAAGCAAACCTGACTGAATTTCTGTAATCTTCAGCAAGTCAGCCGGAGTCTTAGCTTTGCTGGCGGCAGCTTTCAACGCTCTGGCCTGGGCAACAAATGGAGTTGCCCGACGGTTCTTTTCCAGTGCAAGCGCAACGAAGCCGGCACGCACGGCTTCGTAAGTTGTTTCAAGGCTTTTGCTGGATTTGAGATGTTGTTGATATGGTTTTGGCATAGCTAAATTTTTCGCCAGAGATAAACGCACTTGCGCAAAGCATCCCGACCATGCGCGCCCATCTGTTGACTGCTGTTTCCTTTTCCATTCGGGAGGACGAGAATTTGTTCGACCTCGAAGCCGAGCTGTTCAGCGATTTCCGAGAGAATGATGTCCACCGAAATACTTGCTCCCGCATATCGGACATTGTCGTTCACCATGATAAGTGGGGCTCCGCTCTTTAGCACACGCGCAGACTCGAAAATGACACAGGCCATCTCGTAAAAATAACCGCGCACCATCCGAGGAATCCCGTCGTTGTTAAGGAGATCGAGTTCTTTTTGGGCGTCCAAGTAGGCAAGAATTCTTTGCAGCAACGGCTGATTGTCAGCAGCAGCAACGGCTGACTTCCATTTGGGGTTTAGAGCAAGCAAGTCTTTGGCTCGGTTTTCAACAGTGCAGCTCAACATTTCCTGCCGGAGTTTTACCAAACCATCTTCGCTGACGCCAAGGAGCGCGAGTTCAAGCGCGTAGGTGCGCGTGTAGTCATAGCGATTGCAGTAGGGCGGAGAAGTAATCAGGCTGTCGTATGATTTAGCTTTGAGTTGTGGCAAAATGTCGAGACACGACCCACCGTGCAGTTTGACTTCTGCCTTCGCACGAACTTTGGCAAATAAATCGTCGGGAAGTTCTCCAGATCGCAAGTCGTCAACCATCTGGTGCAGTTTATCTGTGATAGCTTTGTCAAAAGTGAGAATCTCGCCTTTGTTGAAAACTTTTTTCCCTTGGCGCCTGCCTGAACGATAGTCCCAGCGCAAATACTGGCCGTCCTTCCGCGTGTAGCTGATGTTCTCAAGAATACAAAGCAGTGCGAAAAGCAAAACCGCCTGCACCCGGTTGCCTTCTTGTTCTGATGCCGCAAGGAATCGCCCCATCGCGTCTAACGTCTCTGCCGGATATGCGCCACGGGTGATTCTCAATTCGTTGATTGGCTTTGTAGTTTTGCTTTTTCGCCACGGACGTTCGTCTCTCCAAAAAGCCAGTCGTTTGACATCTGCGTCTGTCAATTCCAAATCAATGAGTTGCTTTGTTGTTATGAGGGTTCGGCCGATTGGCAAAAGTTCAATGCCCTCTGATTTCATGCCAACTCCACCCGCTGCAAACATAGCCGTGCCGCTTCCGGCAAATGGATCAAGCAAAATGCCCTTTGTTATCCGATACTTGCTTAACAAATGCTCAATCAGACCGGCAGAGAATGCTTCTTTGTATTTGAACCAACGATAAACGGCTCTTCCCTTGTTGGCTTGAAAACTAACCAGCGCTCGCGTCAAAGAATTATCAACACACAATTTGTCAGCCCAACGCGTTTCGGCTTCTGAATTTAATCTTTCGATATGGCCAAGAGCTTCTGATGTTTCAGGTGAAGATGCTTCATCAACATCTGGAGGTTCAATGACAACGACCAGCGGCGGGTCAGCATCTAGCACGGCGGTAAATTCTGTGCGGTAAGGAATGGCATCTTCGTGGAGCGAGCCGTTTGTTCCATTTGAATGTTTGCCGTTCGTAGATTGAAAATCAGGCTTAGCTTTTTTCTTTCGAGCTAAGGAATAAATTGCGGGTTTGTTGCGCACCTTTTTCTGTGGTGTCTTTTGTTTGGCGCGTTTCATCTGCTGTTTTAATACCAAATCAAATTGCACAACGCTAGACAGCTTCTGTCCAGATTCTGACGGCCAGCAGCACACGGCTGTGAATGTGCGGGCTGTCGGCCAAAATTCACCATAGCAGACAACCGGTGATGGGAAAGTGGTTATCGTTTCTGAGCCAATTAAAATCACGCCGGGCCAGTCATTTTTTCTTTTTCAAAAACACTGCGGCGATTCCACTCAATAGCAGCGACGCACCGAGCATACAGATGATTGCCGCACCGGTGGGCAGATCAAACCGGTAGGCCGCATACAATCCCAGCACGCCCGCGCCGGTGGCGATGAGCCAACCCAACGCGAGCAGCGCGGCGATGCGGTTCACCAGCAGATTCGCGCACACCGCCGGCACGATGAGATACGAGAACACCAGCAGCACGCCGCCGATCTGCACAAAACTTGTGACCACCAAACCGAAGAGCGAGTAAAACAAAAAATCCCACCAGCGCACGGCCAAACCTTCCGCCTCGGCGCGTTCCGGCTCGAAGGAGATCATCATGAATTTTTTGCGGAAAATAAAATGCACGATGCCGATGACGAGATAGATTCCGAAGGTCTTCAGCACTTCATGCGGACTGACGAGCAGCACGTCGCCGATGAGCGTGCGGCGCAATTGCTCGTTGCCCTCCGCCGTGCGGCTCAACAATAAAATTCCCGCCGCCGCCGCGACGACATAGATGATCCCGATCAGCGCTTCCTGCGGCACGCGCGAATGATTCCGCATCCGCGTCAGCGCAAAGATCGCCGCGCCGATGAGCGTGAAGCCGAACGACCAGAGATATGTTTGCGTGTCCGCCGCGTCGTGCCCGAGCAGCAAGCTCACGCACGCACCGAGCGACGCCACTTGCGCGAGCGCGAGATCCACGAAAATCACTTCGCGCCGCACAATGTGCAGGCCGAGATAGACGAGAATTCCCGGCAACAACAGGCACGCAATGAGCGGCCATTTCATAACAGTAATGATTTCAGACATAAAATATTTTTTAGAAAATTCCGGGATTCCAGGTTTTGCCACGCGTCCCCCTCATCCGCCCTTCGGGCACCTTCTCCCCCACGGGGGAGAAGGACGGGATGAGGGGGCGCGTTTAACAACAATCGGCGCACTTTATTTCTTTTCCGCCAACGCCGCCGCCAGCGCCTTCACCAGATAATCTTCCAGTTCGAGGTAGCCGCCCTCCGTGCCTTTCAATCCGCCGGGGAATTGCGTCACGGGCACGACAGTTGCGCCCGCTTCACGCGCCACGGTGTCGGCGGTGCGGCGGTTCAGATAAACATCCACGATGATGACGTGCGCGTTTTCCTCCTTCATTTTCAAGATGACTTCCGCGAGATGTGATGGCGTCGGCGGAATGCCCGGCTTCGGTTCCAAAAACAATTCGATCTTCAAGCCGAAGTCGCGCGCGAAGTAGGGCCACGAATCATGATACGCCACGAGACTGCGGCCTTTGAACGGCGCGAGCGCTTGCTGCCATTCCGCCATTTTTGCGGCGAGAGCGGTGGTGAAGGTTTTCAGATTCGCGCGATACGTTTCCGCGTTCGCCGGATCATTTTGCGCCAAGCCGTCGGTGATGGTTTGCGCGATGATCCTGCCGTTCACCGGGCTGATGGCGAAATGCGGATTGCCCGCCGCATGAATGTCGCCGCGCGAACGATCCAGCGTCGCGGGCACGTCAAGCAGCGGCAGTCCTTTCGCGCAACTGATGTGGCCGGGCGCTCCGGCGACAATTTTTTCGTTGCGCGACTGATCCAGCAGCGCAGGCAGCCAGCCAATTTCCAATTCCGCCCCGCCCTCGATGACGACATCCGCGTGATTCAATTTCAAGATGAAGCTAGGTTTGGCATCCACAAAATGCGGGTCCTCCGTGGGCTTCGCCAACGTGGTGAGCGTGATTTTGTCACCGCCAATTTCCTTGGCAATCGCCGCGAGATCGGAGGTCGTGGCGACGACATTGAGTTTGGCTTGCGCGCTGGCCGCGAAAAAGAGCGAGGCAAGAATACTAAGAATTTTGTTTTTCATAATCTGTGTTTTATCTGTTGGTGATCTGTGGCTTAAAACTTATGCGCTCCGTGCGCCCCGAGGAGAAATTCCAACTGCAACCAAATGGAATGTTGGCTGCCGAAGTGTTCGCCTTGATCGTAATTATATTGCAAACGGATCTTGGAAAATTCGCTGGGATAAAACGTCAGCACCGGCGAGAGGCGCGTGCGTTCGCCGCGAAATTCATCCGACGCATCGAACGCGCCGTGATTGCCGTTCGCGTATTCACCGCGCAGGCCGACGACCCAGCGCGGCTTAAAGCCCCACAGCACTTGCGAATACACGCCCCAATCACGCAACGTCTCGGCAGGCAACGGCGTCGCGGCGGTGGCGTCCGCGCCGGCCTCGTAAACTTCGTAGAGCGCCTCGGTCTGCCACGAGACGAACGGGAAACCTTCGCCCGCGTTGGCGGCTTTCCATTTCCAATACAGGTCCGCGCCGTAAATTTGCGTGCCAGTATTTGCGCCGGTGTCGTTTGGCCCGAACGCGGCGGACACGCCGGCCACGAGCGTTTGCTGGTCGGTCAATTCAAACGAGGACGCGAGGCGCGGCGTGAAAACTAAATCCTGCGGGCCGCGCAAGCCGCGATCAATCGTGGCGCGACCGTGAAAACGATTCACGCCGAGCGCATCGGCATCGCCGACATTTCGAAAGCCAAACGTCGTGGAGCCTTGACCGTCGAACACGCCGAGAAAAAATTCCGTGTAAAACGGCAGCGGCAACAGCCACGAACCTTGCGCGCCGACGTTCCGCAAACCGTCCGGGCCAAACGCGCGATTCAAAATGATCGGTGCATCCACGAAGGACCAGGTGTGCGGATGCTGCGCGTTCTGCCGACCGAACGCGGCGAAGAATTGTCCGGCCTTCACTTGCAAGTTCGCGGGCAGTGAAGTGGATTGCGCATACGCTTCTTCGAGTTCGATTTCCGTCCCGTTATTTTTGTCGAGCTTGAGCACGATGTTCGCGAAGCCTTTGAAATAGGGGTCAACGGCACCATCGAGCGCGATCTCGGCATTGCGCAACGAGAAACCGTTTTTCTGCGGGTCATGGTCACCAAGTTGCAACTGTGCCGACGGATCGGAAGCGGTCGAACCGCCCGCGACCATCATCGTATCAAAGCTCATGTTCATGTAAGCCGAGCCTGCGCGGGCCACGGTGATCGGTGCGGCCGGCGTCCACGTTTTTGCCAAGGCCGATGGCGGCTCATTCGTCATCGTCGTGGCCAGTTCCGCCGCAAGTTGAGTTTCCAGTTTTTTCTTTTCCGCCTCCGCTGACTGCTGCCTCGCCATCTCGCCAAGTTTTTGAGTAAGCGCAGAAATCTGCGCCGCCTGCTCGCGCTGCACGCGCTCAAAATTTTCCTGCATCTGCGACAACTGCTTTTGCAATTGCTCCACTTGATTGGTTTCCTGCGCGCGGACGCTCGTTGCGCCCGCTGTCAACGCCAGAACCAAAACCGCCAAACCAACTTTTTGAAAAATCTTCATACAATCCTTTCCAAGCATCCGCACACGCGGACGCAAACATTAATCTAAGTTTAACCAACGAAAGACCGGCCTGCGAACAGGTCGGCGAACTCAATCAGGAATTGGCGGAAGCAAACGGCGGAGCGCGACCGGGCGGAAGATTTTCCACAGCGGTGCTGGAAATCGAAACGGGAACGGATGAAGAAAATTCGACGAAAAGAAATGGAACGGTCGAAGCAACCGCAACATCAGCCGCCTCCACTTGTCCATGCGCGAACATCGTGACCGCGCAATGATGTTGGGCCTCGCCAGCGTCAGCGTGAAACCATTTATGAAGACTTGGCGCGGCCGCCAGCAGGTTCAAGAACAAGACAACAGCGATTGACAGACTGCCAAGTGACAGCCTATAAAAACTCGTCCTACTTTTTTCGTGAAACCGCAAAGCGTTCGCAAGTTAGCACAAGACCATAAGGGCGCAAGTCCTGATCTGAAAATCAATCCGCCGGCGGCCATTGAATGGTTGGTTCCGCTATGGGCGCAGACTTAGCGGCGTCGCTGACCTTTAGCAAATCGCGCACCGCCGCGAGCAATTGCTTAAGCGTGCATTCCGATTTTAGAAATGCCCGATCCGGCTTAAGCGCCATGGCCCCGTGGGCCGCATCCGCAATCGTTGCGTCCGAAAGAATGATCACTTTAGTGTCTTTCAATGACGGCTGTTCCCGGATGTATTTTAAAACGTGCGTGCCATCCACTTTTGGCATCAACAAATCCAGCAACACGAGGTCGGGCTTGAACGGCACCAGTTTGCGCATCGCTTCCAAACCATCTTCCGCGACTTCCACGTGAAAACCGCTTTTCTCCAGATGGCTACGGTAAATCTGGATGATCAACGCGTTGTCCTCGACGAATAAAATATTTTTCTTCGGCGGCGAGCCGTCCGCCATCAAGGCCGGATATCCGTCCGGATTTTTTTGATGCCACGACCACGCCGTTTTCACGATGTCTTCGAGCTTCGGATACTGCGGCTTCCAACCGAGTTCGGTGAAGGCTTTATTCGCGGCAGCCACGAGCTTGGGCGGATCGCCCGCGCGGCGCGGCTTCGCAATTGAGGGAATTTTTTTGCCGGTGATTTTTTCGCACATTTCAATGACCTGCTTCACCGAGTAACCGTCACCATTGCCAAGGTTAAAAAAACCGCTCTTGCCCGGCCGCAAACCAAGAATGTGCGCCTGCGCCAGATCTTTGATGTGAATGTAATCGCGGATACAAGTGCCGTCGGGCGTCGGATAATCCGTCCCAAAAACTTCCACCTGCGTTTTTTTGCCCAGCGCCACGGCCAACACGTTTGGAATAAGATGCGATTCGATGCGATGATGTTCACCGAACCGATCACTCGCGCCAGCCGCATTAAAATAGCGGAATGCGATAAATTCCAGACCGTAAATCTGCTGATACCACAACAACGCTTTCTCAAACATTAGCTTGGATTCGCCGTAGGGATTGATCGGGCGTTGCGGCAAATCTTCCGTCATCGGCACGCGATCCGGCGGACCATAAGTCGCGCAGGTGGAGCTGAAAACAAACTTCTTCACACCACATTCCACCGCCGCATCGGCGAGCTTGAGCGCGTTAACGAAATTGTTATGAAAATACTTTTTCGGATTCGTCATGGATTCGCCGACGAGCGCGAACGCGGCAAAATGCAGAATGGCGTCCGGCATCACTGATTTGACGGCGGCGAGGATGTTTCCCTCTTCTTCAGGTCGGCCGAGAATAAATTTCGCGCGCGGATCCACGGCGGCGCGATGACCTTCGGAAAGATTGTCATACACCGTGACCTGATGCCCGGCATTAAGAAGTTCCTCGGTGCAGACCGAGCCAATGTAACCTGCGCCGCCAGTGACAAAAACATTCATGCCGCGATTGTAAAAAAATTTCCGCCCAGTAAAAGGTCAAAATAAAAACCCGGACGCAAAGCCGCGTCCGGGTTAAGGCACGAAATAGAATTAAGCCGTGATTTTTTTAGAAAACTCAGCAATTTTCAACCAATACATGATCCAACAAATCAATCCGGCCAGCGCACACAGCGAGCCGAGTAACGGAATGATACTGCAACAAAACAGGACGCACATGATGATGCCGAGTTTTTTTCCCGGCTCCGGTTCTTCGGAAATGCCGCGCTTCTGAAATTCCGCATTCAAGGATTTCGACATATTACCCACCACAAAAAAGTGCCAGACCAAGTTGACCAGCGGAACGAGCATCAGCCAGACCATGCCGGGCGCCATCGCTTGATTTTCCGGAGCGCAACGCTTCAATGCTTTTTGCAGCGTGAGGATATAAAAAATCATCGGGATCAACGCGACGAGAAATGCGACGAATAATACGCCCAAGATGATTCCAATCACGCCGGCACTGGCTGCGGCGTCGCTATGATTATTAAAGCTCATGATTTTATTCTATTAGTTGATTGTTATGGATGGTTTAAGCCCCTCAACGCTCGTGGAAGGCCCAGACTTTTTGCAAAGCGCGAGCTGACTGTCAACCTGCAAATGGTTTCGAAAACTGCGGATGCGCGCGCAATTGTTCTGCCGTCGCGGGCGAAAGTTTTGCTCGCGAATAAACCGGTTCGTGCAATGGCTCCGCACTATCGGAGCGAAACGCACGTTCCAGCCAGCGCTGATTCAGGGGTTCCGCTAGCAAATCGAGACGATTTGCGGCAATGGTGGTTTCTTCTTTCAGCCCCGTCGCATGACCGACGCCGACGAAAAATCCGGCGAGCAGCAGCGTGACGCGCAAAATCGTGCTGCGCGAATACGTCGGCATAGCGCAGGGTCGCTGTGGGTCAAGCCGCTGAAATAAATTCGTGAACAGCGGTAACGTCCACATCGCCGGATTTTTCGCCGGCGAATAGGCATCGAATAAAATTGCGTGCGGTGCTGGAAATTTGTAGGAGCCGACGTGAGAAGGCTCTGGCTGATTCCCGGCTTTGGTTTCTCGATTTGAAATTAGAGCCTCGTCACCTCGGCTCCTACAAGAAATGAGTGCCGGAAAATCGCCGAGATGAAATTCCCAGTTCACCGTTTGTTTACCGTCTTGAAAACGAACTCGCTGTTCGCGGATAAATGTTGGCAGATGATTTTCGTAGCCGCCGAAATAGCCGAGTTCGGCGGCGTGCTGCAAGGCGAATTTCAAAGGTTCCAAGGTGTGATCAAAACTGATGAGCCGAAGCTGACACGCAATGTCCCGCGTGCCGCGCAAAACTGCGAGCGCGTTCGCGGCCGCACCGAGGCCAACATCCCAAATCACAAATTCGCCGACGTGATTTTGCAGTCGCTCGCGCAATCGAAGCTGATGAACATAAAGCCCCTCGGCTTCCGCCACCGGCCCGACGACCGGATGAAACGTCTCGGCATCCACAAGCGACCGCACGGAGCAAATACCGTTGTTGAGGCGAACGAGTTGATAGTTGTTGGTCACGGTCTAAAAAGTTTAACCACGATTCAATAAGAAGGAACACGAATAAAAAAAACGGCGATCCGCCAAACTCGGATCGCCGGTCAACCAAACCAAACCAACACCAAAAATTACAACGACAACATCGCTTTGTCCAAAGCGGCGTAAAGCTGATTCATCGTGGCTTCTGTTTCGTCGCCCATGTTGGAGAGACGGAACGTCGTGCCTTTGATTTTTCCATAGCCGCCATCGATCAAGAAGCCTTGGTCTTTCACGAGCTTCTGCAATTTCGCCACATCCACCGTGCGGCCGCCGGGACGCGCGCCATTGCTGACGCAGGTGAGTGTGACGGATTCAAAACCGGGTTCGGGAAAAAGATTGAAACCATGTTTCGCCGCCCAGTCGCACGTCATCTGGTTCGTCTTTTTATGACGAGCGTAACGGGCTTCCAATCCCTCCGCAAAAAAATCATCAAGCTTGGAGCTCAACGCGTAGATGTGCGGGATGCTCGGCGTGCTGGGCGTCATGCTGTCTTTCGCGTTTTTCTCGAATTCCACGAAATCAAAATAATAGCCACGATCTTTGGCTGTGGCCGCTTTCGCCAGCGCGGCAGGTGAACAGACGAACACCGCGAGTCCGGGCGGCAAGGCAAACGCTTTTTGCGTGCCCGCGAGCAACACGTCAATGCCGAGTTCGTCAAACTTGATCGGCAGCGCGGTGAGCGAACTCACGGCGTCCACGATGAACATCACATCGGGATATTTTTTCTTGAGCGCGGCAATTTCCGAAAGCGGCGACATGGTGCCGGTTGACGTTTCATTATGGATGAGCGTAATCGCATCGAATTCGCCGGTCGCCAATTTTTTATCAATCGCTTCCGCGCGAATCGGTGAACCCCATTCGACTTGCAAGGCTTCGGCCTGCTTGCCGCATTTCTTCGAGACATCAAACCATTTATCCGAGAATGCGCCGCACATGCAGTTCAGCACTTTTTTCTGGACGAGATTTCGCACGGCGCCTTCCATCACGCCCCAAGCCGAAGAGGTGCTTAGATAGACGAGTTGTTTCGTGGCCAGCAATGTCTGGAGTTGCGGCTGCATCTTGGCGTAAAGGTCTTTGAAACCCTGTCCACGATGGCCGATCATCGGCGTGCAAAGCGCCTTGAAGGTTTTTTCGCTGACTTCGACGGGTCCCGGAATATGGAGTTTTATGTGTGCCATAAATTGTTTGTGAAACTTTTCACAAAGAGTGCGACAACGCAAGATTTATCTCTCGAAGTGGCCTCATTTTTTGAGGCCATCGCCACCGGGGCCAAACTTAGGTTCATGAATTTCGTGCCGGCCCGCTCGACGGCGGTTTTGGCTTCTTTGGGGCTGGGCAAAAATTGCTTGGTTCCGCTCAATGAATGGCTGGTTTCTTTCCTTGATTTTCCGTCCGTTCCGCCGTTTCATTTGCAAAGCAAATTAACTTAATAACATGGCCTACACTACTTGCACCGTTCCCGCTGGCGGGAAAATCGTCATTAACAACGGCAAACTGAATGTGCCGGATCATCCTATCATACCGTTCATTCGCGGCGACGGCACCGGCCCGGATATCTGGGCGTCTTCCGTGCGCGTGATGGATGCGGCGGTGGCGAAAGCTTACGCCGGCAAAAAGAAAATCGCGTGGATGGAAGTGTTCGCCGGTGAAGAATCTTTCAAGAAATTCAACAACTGGTTGCCGGACGACACCGTGGACGCGTTCAAAGAATTTCTCGTCGGCATCAAAGGCCCGCTGACCACGCCGACCGGCGGCGGCATCCGCTCGCTCAACGTCGCATTGCGCCAGATGCTCGATCTCTACGTCTGCCTGCGGCCCGTGCAATGGTTCACCGGCGTCCCCTCGCCCGTGAAACACCCCGAGAAGGTGAACATGGTCATCTTCCGCGAAAATACCGAGGACATCTACGCCGGCATTGATTTTGAGGCCGGCAAGGAAATGGCGATGAAGACGCTGGAGTTCATCAAGACCAACTTCCCGAAGGAATTTAAGAAAATCCGTTTCGGCGAAACGCCCGAAGTCGTCGGCATTGGCATCAAGCCCGTTTCCAAGACTGGCACGCAGCGCCTCGTGCGCGCCGCCATCGAATACACCATCGCCCAGAATAAAAAATCACTGACGTTCGTCCACAAGGGCAACATCATGAAATACACCGAAGGCGCGTTCATGCAATGGGGCTACCAACTCGCGCGCGAAGAATACGGCGCGGAACTCATTGACGGCGGCCCGTGGTGCAAGATTCCCGAAGGCAAACGCGGCGCGGGCATCACGTTCAAAGACAGCATCGCCGACATCACCCTCCAACAAGTGCTCACGCGCCCCAGCGAGTTTGAAGTCATCGCCACCCTCAACCTCAACGGCGATTATCTCTCCGACGCGCTCGCCGCGCAGGTCGGCGGCATCGGCATTGCGCCCGGTGGCAATATCAACAACGTCAGCGGCCACGCGATCTTCGAAGCCACCCACGGCACGGCCCCAAAATACGCGGGTAAAGACGTCGTGAATCCCGGCTCCGTCATCCTCTCCGGCGAGATGATGTTCCGTTATCTCGGCTGGAACGAAGCCGCAGATTTGATTCTCAAAGGTCTCAACGGCGCCATCGGCTCCAAGCGCGTCACCTACGACTTCGCCCGCCAGATGACCGGCGCGACCGAGATCAAGTGCAGCGAGTTCGGCGATAACATCATCGCCCACATGTAACTCACTGGCGGCGGTTCACGAAAAATCTTACCGCGCTCCCTTAAAATCACAACGGCGATCGTCTCCTACGACCATCGCCGTTTTGCTTACGGCGTTTTGGGCGGCGCAGGTGCAAACAGCTCCTGGCGATTCAACCCTTGATACTCCGCGGCCTTATAGAAGGCGGGGAAAGACGCAATCAACTCTGCTGAATACTCATCGGCCGGATCTAGCACCGCCACGCGACATGGCTGTTGCTGATCGCAGCTCGCTTCCGCCAGCTTTTGGATCTCCGCCGCCATCACCGGCGAGTAGCCCGGCGCCACTTCCAACGCGACCACATACTCGTTGATATCCTGCTCCGCCAATTCGTCATCCGACCACAGCCACGCCGCCCGCACCTCCGGGTGACTGTTGAAATAATTCGTCAAGGCCGCCAGCATCACGTAAGGCCGCCGGAAATACCCTGGAAAAATCAGCTTACCAAACGCCTGTTCTCCCGGCGTCGGCAGCTTCAACGCCGAACCATCCACGATCGCTTGGATCGCCTCCGCATCCATCACCCGCGCACCGGTGCCGCAAGCCGGATTGATCGCCACCTTGGGCTGCCCCGGTATCACCGAGACCAGATGCAGCAACTCTTTGCCCGTCATCTCGCCCATCGAGTGTTTCTCCTCCCACTTGCCCGTCGCCCGTAACGCCTCCTCCATCCGTTGCGGCGACGTGAACACCGGGATCATGTTCTCGCCCGACACCATCCAGAAGACGAAAGACATGGTGCTGCCATTGCCCACCGAGATCATGCCCTCCAATTCCGGGTGATACGGCATCAGGAAACACAATACGCCCTCGCTCAACTCACGGTTATAATCCACCGTCTCTTTGAGGCCGTGGTGCGCAATCTTGAACGCCGCTTCCAAGTCATTAATGGGTTTCCAGCTCATCGGTTTTAATTTGTGTTGGGGGCCTTCGTGCCCTCGCCCACTTTTGGCACCTTCGTCGGCTTCGCAGCGGGCGCACTATACGTCGTGGGCACCGAGCCACGGATCATCTCGCCCTCCGGCGTGTCCGCCGCGAACACCCGCGTGGCATCCGCATACCACGATTGCATGGATTGCTCCAGCGCCTCGCACATAGAATTCATCTTCTTCGACTCCTTCTTGGAACTCGCCGACGCATCCGTGAACGCATGCTGCAACAACTCCGAGCACGACTCGCGCAATGACTTGTAAGCCACATAAGTATTCGTCACCACCGGACTCCACGTCGCATCAATCTTCGCCCACGCCGTCTCCCACGCCAGCGCCTCCGCCAATATCTCCGGACGGCTCGTGCCCCGCGCCTTCAAGCCATTCAACACCGCCATATTCGTCGAATTATTCTTGTTCCGATTCTTGCACATGTTCAACCCCTGCACCGTGCGGTCATGCAAATCATTCAACGCCGTATCCCACGCCCCGCGCGCCGTCGCCATCGCCCGATCTGCCCCCGACGCCAACTCCTCCTGCCCCACCACCGGCGGCGTCAGCGTGTGATCGCCAATGATCGCAGTCAGCGCCGCCTGCATCTGCGCATTAGACATCTCCTGCCATGTCCATTTGGTGGTGATTTGTTTTGCTGCGCTGATCGTTTTAGTCGCCCGGTCCTTGATGAATATATTTGTATCGCCCATAAGTTTGAATCAGTTGTGTTTTTTACCGGCAGCCGAAGCCCGACCGCCCGCTTACAGGTTACTAGACATCGCCAACGTGTAAACCTTCAAAATAAATTATAGATAAATTAATTGTCCACCGTCTCAACCTATACTTACCACTTCCGCGTAGCTTCCAAGTTCCTCGACGATTGCCGTTGGTAACTCCGCTTAGTGCTCTTTGTCCTCCGGGCTGAAAGCCCACCAGATGACAGCCCAGGGCAACGCCCTGGGAACGGCCATCGAATTAAGTTTTTGCCCTGAAAGGGCAAGACAAATAACAGCCGCCTGCTCTTGTTACGCCCTTTCAGGGCGTGTTTGATGTCGGATGCCGTTCCCAGGGCGTTGCCCTGGGCTGTCATATCGTTGCGCTTTCAGCGCGTTAAAGCCGGTGGCCTTGTTACAGACTCAATACGTCGCGAGCGGCGTTGCCTACGTGTTTAGGCTATGCGCCTACAGCTTTGCTATTACCACCTACGCACTTAGTGCGTATTCCTACGGCATCTTAGTATGCACCTACAACTTATTGCTGCTAACATTTGTTGTAGGCGCCGCTCACCGGTGACTAAGTGCGAAAGGCCGCTGCGTCTGCCGACGCGGTCTTTATGTCTGCGCGCCTTGGTTATCTATAAGTTAAGTTGCCCGTTGTATCGCCGCGCCACGCTGGGCGTTGGGGCTGCGCTGTTAGCTGGCTTTGGGTTGAAACGGTTCGGCTTTCATGCCAAGCACGTATTCAGCTTCTTCGCAGTCGGTGACGTGAACGGAGGCGGAGCTTTCCGTGAGGGTGAGAAATACGCTGACGTCGGCACCGAGGTCGTAGGCGGGGGCTTCCGGTGGCTCTTCGTGGCCGGCGGCGATGGTGTCATCCTCGTCATCGGGAGTTTCCGGGGGCGGGGCGAAGTCGGCGGGGTTGACGGGGTGGCCGAGCTCTTGTTGCAGGCGGTAACGGTATTTGCGTTCGAGGTATTGCTTGCGTTCGAGGATGCGGCGTTGGTCATCCTCCCAATCTTCCCGGGCGGAGTCGGCATTAAATTCCTCGTCTGCTGAGTTATAAATCTCTTCGATGTCGCGTTCATACCATTTCTGGGGGTCTATATCGACGAGGAATGCCCAAGGGTAGCGGGCGGCGGCGATGGCTCCCCGGAGGCAGTCGAGTATCTCAGGAATGCGGTCTATATCTTCGGGTCGGCAGATGGTGATGAACTGGGTGCCGGCGTGGCGACCCGAGTTTTCTCTGATGGTGCCCCAGCCTTTGCCGATGAGGGCGTTGAGGCGGCGGTTCACCTCGCGGCCAAACCAGCGGGCCTCGGACTCGCTCATGCCGGTGTCTTCGCCGTAGTCGCGGGGAAGGGCGAGGTGGTCGTCGTTGATTTCAGTGTATTGATCGCGCTGGCGGAGGCGGAGGGGAGCGAGGGTGCGCGGGGTGTGAGCGGCGAATTCGTTGGCCCACGGGGTGAACATGGCGTTGAGGGAGGCGAGTTCGGCGGGCACGACGACGGCGAGTTCGAGGGAGACTTCGTGGAGGGAGGGAGAATCGGCCAGGGGGATGAGGTCAGGCGGTTCTTCGGAGCGGAGTTGGAGGTAGTGCAGGCGCGGCAGGCGCGCGAGTGGTGCGATGGTGGGAAAGTCATCGCCGCTAACGGTGAGGTGGGTGAGGTTATTGAGGTGCGCGAGCGGCTCAAAGTCGCTGAAATAGCCGTAGATGACGAGGTTGAGGAGGTTGGCGTAGCGGGCGACGCCGTCGAGGAGGGCGACGTTGATGAGTTTTAGGAGGCGGAGTTCGGGCATGGCGGGGAGGTCTTGCAAGGAACGGAGCGGGACGTTGAATTGGTAGCCTTGGTTGATCTCAACGAGGCGCGCGTGGGGCAAGGCCGGGATGGTTTGCAGGGCAAGGATGTTGCCGTAGAAGTAGAGTTCGCGGAGGTGCGAGAGATTTTCGAGTCCGCGCAGATCCGGCCAGGGCCAACCGAGGAAGAGGCGTATGACCTGGAGGCTGGTGAGTTGGCCGAGCACGCGCAGGTCGCGGGCCTCGGCATCGCCGATCCAGAGGTTGACGAGGGTGGGATGATGCAGCAGCGGAGACCAGTCTTGGATTTCGGATTTGTTGGTGGTGAATGACTCTAACGGGGGACAAAAGCGGAGAAAGGAGAGATCGCGCAACGGTCGGTCGTCCAGGGAGCCGTTGTCAAAGGTTTTCATGGTGGCCAACCGTTCGGCGGTGCGCGCGGCGTCCGCAGGTGAGAAGTGAGGCTGGTAGGCGGGGTTGAAGGAGCGCTTGCGCTTGGCCTCCACTTCGGCCTCGTAGCTGGCGCGGTAATCTTTATCGCGCCCGACGCTCCAGAGGCCGAGGGTGATTTCAATGAGGATTTGCGCACCGAACTTTTCTTCGAGGGAGCGGCCGGGATCGCACGCCCAGACTGCAAAATCTTTTACATCCGGTTTCATAGGAAGCCAGTCTGCGGGGAATGGGATTGGGCGTCAATAGATGGCAGCTACAAAAGCCAAGTCCGCCCGCCTGACCACTTAATGCGAAACGCCGGAAGAATAAATTCTTCCGGCGTTCGAGGCTGCCCCGTTTATATCAGGGCCTCAAGTGTTGAGATAAAACTTGTTCGTGTATTCCTTCACCATGCGGTCGGTGGTGAACTGGCTCACGAGCGTGGCCATGCTGCGGCGCATCCGCTGGAGCCATTCGCGCGGCACGCCGTTCGCATCGCGATTGTAGAACATCGGCACGACTTGTTCGGTCAATGTCTTGTAGAGATTTGCGCTGTCCAGGCGATCCTGCTCCTCGATGTTGCTCGGATGGGAATCATCGCCGATGGCAAAGCCGTTCGTGCCGTCGTAGCCTTCGCGCCACCAGCCATCGAGGATGCTGAAGCCCATGCAGCCGTGGCAACTCGCCTTCATGCCGCTGGTGCCGGAGGCTTCGAGCGGACGACGCGGGTTGTTCAACCAGATGTCGCAGCCCGCCACCATCTGCCGCGCGACGTGGATGTCGTAATTTTCCAAGAAAATCAAGTTGCCGGTCAGGTCGCTGAACTTGCTCAAGTGAATGATCTGTTGGATGAAGCGTTTGCCTTCGTCGTCGCGCGGATGCGCTTTGCCGGCGAAGATGAATTGCACCGGACGCTGCTTGTCGCGGACGAGTTTCACGATGTTATCGAACTGTTGGAAGATCAGCGGCGCGCGTTTGTAAGTCGCGAAGCGCCGCGCAAAACCGATGGTGAGCGCGTCGGGATTCAACAGGGAATCAAAGCGAATGAAATCGCCCTGAGTGACCGTGTGGCCTTGCAGGAACAAACGGCGACGGGAAAATTCAATGAGTTCGCGGCGCAATTTGTAGCGCAGCGCCCACAGTTCCTCGTCGGAAACGAAGGCGGGGTTCAACATCTTTTCCCAAAAGTCAGAATGGTTCACGGCCGAAGCCCAGTCAGAACCAAATTTCTCGCGGAAGAATTTCGCTTCGCCATTGGTGTTGTCATTGAGCTTGCGCTTCCAGAATTGACGCACAGTGCCTTTCATCCAGCCGAGCAAATGAATGCCGTTGGTGATGTGGCCGATGGGAACTTGGTCCACCGGGACATTGTAAAGGTGCTGCCACATTTCGCGGCTGATCTGGCCGTGCAATTCACTCACACCATTCGCGGCGCGGGAAAGTTTGAGCGCGAGCACCGTCATGCAGAACGGCTCATGGGCATCCGCCGGCTTCACGCGTCCCAACGCGACGATGTCCGCAAAGGGCACCTTCAGGCTCGTGAGATAGCGCTGCATCGCATAGCTCATCAAGTCCGGCGTGAAACGATCATGCCCGGCCTCGACCGGCGTATGCGTGGTGAAGAGGCACTGCGCTTTCGTGGCGGCCTGCGCTTCGGCAAAGTTTTTGCCCGCCGCCATTTTTTCGCGGATCAATTCCAGCGAGAGAAAAGCCGCGTGCCCTTCGTTCATGTGGAACGTGGACGGCTCGATCTTCAGCGCGCGGATTAAACGCACGCCCCCGACGCCCAGCAACATTTCCTGCATGATGCGCGTCGTGCTATCGCCGCCGTAAACGCGCGTGGTCAGATCGCGGAAATGCTGTTCGTTCACCGGTAGATTAGTATCGAGCAGATAAATCGGGACGCGTCCGACGTTCACGCGCCAAACCTGATAGCTGACCATGCTCATACCGATTTCCACGGTGAGCACGATGCGTTTGCCCTCGGCGTCCAGCAACGGTTCCACCGGGACGTTGTTCGGATCTACCGGGTTATAATATTCCGTCTGCCAGTTGTTGTTATCAATCGCCTGCTGGAAATAACCTTCGCGATAATACAAACCAACGCCCACGAAGCCGAGGCCGAGATCGCTCGCGGATTTCGCGTGATCGCCGGCGAGAATGCCGAGACCACCCGCCGAGATCGGCAACGATTCATGGAAACCAAATTCAGCCGAGAAATAGGCGACCGGATTTTTATGCAACTTCGCCGCGTTTAGATGGCACCAGGTTTTATCGTCGGCCAGGTAACTTTTGAAATCTGCGAGCACCGTGCGCGCCCGCGCTGCAAACTGCACATCCTGTAGGCGCACGCGAAGTTCTTGCGCGGAAACTTCATGCAACACGGCTACGGGATTGTGAAACATGTTCTGCCAGCCGCGCGGCGACAATTCCTGAAATAAATCCTGCGCATCCTGACTCCAGCACCACCAAAGATTGCGCGAAAGTTGTTTAAGACCGGAGATGATTTCGTTTAGTTCAGCACCCGTGAGCGGTTTGTTCATGTTTTAGATTTGAGATGACGTAGCTAAAATCGGCGCATTGCCGAGCAAGCTGAAGCTAAAGAGTTGTCGGCCCCGCGACAAATAAAAAATCCAGCACCGCACAAACATGCGGTGCTCGAAAAAGCCGCCGTTTACTTCGCCGCGAGCGCGGCCTCAATGGCGGCGCTCATTTCCGATGATTCCGGTATATCACCCGACTGCGGGTGCGCCTACGCCAATAGTTCCCGCCAGAACGTCTCGCCACCCAGACACCAAGTCGTGCGGGAATATTCTATCCGTAATTGCCGGGGCAGAATTCCGATTTAAGCCTCAGCTCCCCCCGTTGTCACGACTAGGACTGACCCCTTGTATCTTTAATTGTCCTGCTTGGCAGACTTGAAAGAGACGGTCAAGCTAGAGTCCTCCGCCCGGTTGCAACCGGGCGGAGGAAGGCGCGGGTGAGAACGTTGACCCCTCGCATACGCTTGCGCGTGATGCGTCGTAAAGCTCGTTCCACCTGTGCCCATTGTCCCAAACTCGAACCGTTGCTTGAGCACGACAACTTAAAAACCATCGTAGCTCGTATCCTACAAGTATGAGTCAGAACAATATCAACATCCTGTATGTCGGCCTCGACGTTGCCAAGCTCTCTTTGCAACTGCATCTCGCCGGCCATTTCCACCTCCTGACCAATGACGCCAAAGGTCATGCTAAACTCCTCAAACATCTGCGTGGTCATGCCGCCGCGCACGTCGTCTGCGAAGCCACCGGCGGTTACGAACAAGCGGTCGTGCGCGCGTTGCAAACGGCCGGTGTGCCTATCAGTATCGTCGAAGCCGGACGCGTTCGTTACTTCGCCCGTGCCCAAGGCCAGCGCGCCAAAACCGATCCGATTGACGCCGCCGTGCTGTCCGAATACGGCACGCTCTTCAAGCCAGTCACCACCGCGCCAGCCTCACCCGAACAGCAGCAACTGGCCGAGCTAGCCCAGCGCCGCCGTCAACTCATCCACCTGCTCGTCAGCGAACGCAATCACGCCGAGCATTACACCGATGCGTTCCGGGTGCGCCAGTCCCGGCAACTCGTCAAAGCCCTGGAAAAACAAATCACCCAATGTGATGAGACTATCACCACGCTCATCGCCCAGGACACCGAACTGGCGCGCAAAGCCGAACGGCTCAAGGCCATCCCCGGCGTTGGTCCGGTGGTCGCCGCCACCATGCTCGCCGAGATGCCAGAACTTGGAAAACTCACCACGCAAACCGCCGCCGCCCTCGCGGGCGTAGCGCCTTACAACCGCGACAGCGGTGGTCAGACGGGCGTCCGGCGCATTAGCGGTGGCCGTGCCGCCGTGCGCTGCGCGCTCTACATGGCGACCTTAAGTGCCGTGCGCCATGATCGCATCTTAAAAGAGTTTTATCTGCACTTACGCGCCGCCGGAAAGAAACCCCTCGTCGCCATGACCGCCTGTATGCGCAAACTCGTCATCCTCATGAACCGCCTCCTAAAAAATCCCAACTTCCAACTTGCCAGCTAACACCGTTGCTTTACAAAACCAATTCAAAACACAGCACCATTCTATAAAAAATTGCTCCTGAATGGTTTTTTAATAACCCCAAACCCATGAAAAATAGCAGACGCCTTCTCATTACGTTGGTATTTTTAATAGCGGTAGTTTTTTTGTCTTTTTGCTTAAACGGCAGCTTGTTGTCCCGCCGCCAGCCGAGCAAGTCATACCACAGCCAACCGCCACAACCTCGACGAGCCCAATTCAACCGAAATCGGTGGCCATATCGCAGCCATCATCTGATATTGTCAAACAAGGGCAGGAGCACATGGAGCAAATAAGGCGGGATTCTCTGGATGAAATAGCCAAATGGAAGTCACCCATAATTTATTACGGAAAGGTAGTCGACGAAAATGG
>JANYFN010000042.1 GCA_025362675.1 Limisphaerales bacterium
GAACTATTCGCATCAATGATCACCGCCGACTTGGCATCGGCCGCCGCCTTGACGTCCTTCATGCTGATGTCGGCGAATTCACCGGCGTAAACCGAGGCGGAGACAAACGCCGCCGCCAAGAGTGCAAAGAATTTTTTCATATTCATATATTGGTTGGTTGATAGTTAATCGTTCGGCAATTTGACCGCAAGGACATTTGGATGTTCAATTTCAACCGCGAACTACGCTGGATATGTGAGCGAGTCCACGAATTGAATCAAATGGCGGCGGCGGGATGCAACCCCGTTGGGATTCTCGGAGCGCCGTAGGCGCGGCATAGTTGTAGAATCCGAAACAGAAATGATAAAGCTCCGTCAGGAGCGAAATATGCCGCTCCTGACGGAGCTAGAGATTCTGGGCGCGAGGTTTCTACAAAGATGGCGCGCCTACGGCGCTTTGAAATTCAAGCACCCCGTGATCGCTTGAAGTAATCATAGCTCAGTTCACCGCGCATAAATGCACCGAACAATCTCTGGTTCTCACCGCTTGGATTCGGGCCGAATGTATTTCGAGCTAGATTCAGAGTGAGTTCCTCACCACTTGATATGAATTCATTATCGACCCATTGTTCAGCGATTTGCCGAGCTCGATAAGCCCACATATCTGCGGCCTGTAGCGGGGTGTGGAGGGGATTCTTTTTATCTTCAAAACTAAAATCTTTGAACTGAGCATACTTCGCTTTGTAACGACTAAAGACGTTGCTAACAGCTTGTTTCCAATCCGGCTTGTCAGATTGGTCAAAAATAAAATAAATAGGGGTGCGTTTCCAAACTGGTCTAAAAGTATGAATGGTATCCAGAACTGATGCAAAGTAATGCTCTAGGGCGTGTTCGTAAGGATCTGCCTGTTCGGGAAGGTCGCCAGCTTTCTTGGCTGCGTGATAGCGATCAGTGTTCACAAATCCACCCGTAATGTGTCGGTTACCGCCGCCAGCAATCGCAGATAATTCGATCAAAAATCGTTCAATCTTTTCAATGCTCCAATTCTTGAATGGATTTCTTGCATAATTTGATGGCGCTTTAATTTTGCCTCTGATGACTCTTGAGGCTGTGGCTGCTTCATTAAAATGGAAACACTCGGCATCAAACTGTTTAAGCTTTGCATCCCACGCCAATCTGAAATTTTTCCAATCCGCATCAGGAGCAACATAACCTCCAACAATGCATTCCCTAGCACCCCTCAACAAACCAGTCTTGTCGTGAGTGCCCGAATCATCAGCATACGCAATAAGGTGCATGTTTTTTTCCGTTAAGCAGCCTGTGTTATCAGGCTAACATAGCAAAACAGATCGTTACAATTTTTCTAGTGAAATCAAAAAGCCCACGGCTTGCGCCGTGGGCTTTGAATTTTTGCCGGTCGTTGCTAATGACTATTTCTTCTTCCCATGCACCTTCGCCGCGACTTTCAGGCGTAGCGCGTTGAGCCGGATGAAGCCGGTGGCGTCGTCCTGATTGTAGGCCTTGGTCGGGTCGGCTTCCATCGTGGCGATGTGCGGGTTGTAGAGGCTCACCGGAGATTTGCGGCCGCTGACCATGATGTTGCCCTTGTAAAGTTTCACGCGCACCGTGCCGGTCACGTTCTTCTGCGATTCCTCGACGTAGGCCTGCAACGCGAGGCGTTCGGGCGCATACCAGAAACCGTTATAGACCAGCTCGGCATATTTCGGAACAAGTGCGTCGCGCTGGTGCATGACTTCGCGATCCATCGTGAGGCTTTCCATCTGGCGATGCGCGAAGAGCAAAATCGCGCCGCCGGGCGTTTCATAAACACCGCGCGATTTCATGCCGACGAAACGATTTTCCACCATGTCCACGCGGCCAACGCCGTGTTTGCCGCCGATCTTGTTCAACAATTTCATCACGCCGAGCGGGTTTAACTTCTTGCCATTCACCGCGACGCAATCGCCTTTGACGAAATCGAGTTCGACGAATTCCGGTTTGTCCGGCGCGTCTTCAGGCAGCACGGAGAGCGTGGTGAAATAACTGCGGTTCTTGAGGTCGTAGCTGTCGAACCACGGATCTTCGAGAATGCCGGCTTCGTAAGAAATGTGCAGGAGGTTGCGATCCATCGAATACGGTTTCTTGGCGCTGGCCTGCACGGGAATCTTGTGCTTGGCGCAGTAATCAATCATCTCCTGCCGTCCGGGAAACTCGGCGCGATAGCGTTCGTCGCGCCACGGCGCGATGACTTGCAAATCCGGCGCGAGCGCGGCGGCGGTCAACTCGAAGCGGACTTGATCGTTGCCTTTGCCCGTAGCACCGTGCGCGATGGCATCGGCTTTTTCTTTCTTGGCAATTTCCACCATGCGCTTGGCGATGAGCGGCCGGGCGATGCTCGTGCCGAGGAAGTATTGACCTTCGTAAATCGCCCCAGCGCGAATGATCGGATAGATGAAGTCGCGCGCAAATTCTTCCTGCAGGTTATCAATGTAAATCTTGCACGCGCCGGTGTTGATGGCTTTTTTTTCGAGGCCATCCAATTCCTCTTCCTGCCCGATGTCGGCGCAGAAGCCAATCATCTCGGCGTTGTATTTTTCTTTGATCCACGACATCAAAACGGAAGTGTCGAGGCCACCGGAGTAAGCTAAAACAATTTTCATGTGGCGGACATTAAACCGAGAAGTAGCGGGAAACGCAAAATGGAAATGTGCTGCGGAAAGAAATTAACTTCGAGCCAGCGGCCGCTTCACAGCTGTTTCAGCCGGAAGAACTGATTGGGGCTAACGGCTCCGTTGGTGAATGTGAAAATATTGGTGCCGCTGAGAGGGTTGATGCCATTGGTGACGGATGTCCATTGCACAGGCGCGACGAGCGAGGGCGTTTTTTCCAGCGTGAATCCTATCGCTGCTACCGGCCACGCGATGCTGGTGGTCGAGTTAGCCCCGGCAATGCCCCTCGTAATTCCCAACACCGGGCTGATGACAGCGCTCACAGTCTGATTGATCCCGGCGGAAAACTCAGACGTGTTTCCCGCTGAATCGGTGGCGGTGGCGGTGATGAGATAATTCGCATCCGGCGGCGCGGCGAAGGTGGCGGTGAACGTCGCATTACCGCTGCCGTCGGTGACGACGTTGGTCGAGCCGAGAAAGTTTTTGCCTTCGGGAATATTCAGCGAATCCCACGTTGGCGTGGCGAAAAATTCTACGCGATAAGCGGAACTGGCTTTGCTATTTAACGAGCCTTGAACCGTGAGCGCGCTCGCGGCCACACCGGCGTTCGTGAGCAAAGGAAAATTCTGCAAACCGTTCGCGCCAATGTCGGCGTCAAGCACATCGTTTGTGTTGATGCCGGAGGGAGTGAGATCAATGCCCAGTCCAGCGTTATCATAAATGGCGTTGCCAGAAATTTCGTTCTGCATCGCCGTGGTAGAATTCACCGAGACACCCGCGCCGCCGTTGAAGAAAATCGAATTGGGCTGTCCATTGGTAAGACCGCCAATACGATTCGTGCTGCCGGTGATGAGCACGCCCGCGAGCGCATTGCCCAGCGGCCGCGTCGTGGCGGCGTCCGTGCCGATGAGATTATTCTCGACGATGGTGGTGGAAGCGGCGGAGAGGTTGATGCCGTTGGCGCGGTTGTTGGCGATTTGGTTTCCAACGATTCGCGTGCCAGTGCTGCTGGTCACCAAGATGCCGTCGGAAACATTGCCCAAATCATTTTGACCAGTCACATCGGTGCCGATGAGATTGCCCTGAATAATATTATTGGGTCCGCCCTGCACCGTGACACCCGTTCCGCCGGCAGCAAAAGAAGCCCCGATGACATTGCGAGCTGCCGCGGTGGCACCGCCGACGGTGATATTTGTGCCGGTGAAAATATAGACGCCGCCAAAAAGATTTCCGCGCGGCAAGGTGCCGGTCGGATCGGTGCCGATGAAATTTCCCTGCACAAAAGAATTTCCCGTCGTTGCTCCGGCAAAATAAATTCCATAGCGGTTTCCCGAAATGACATTGCGATCCGCAGGCGTTGTGCCGCCGATGACGTGGTTGAAACCGTTGTTAAAAAAGGAATCAATCCGGATACCTTCCAATGAAGTGCCGCGCGCAATCCCGTTCACATCCAGGCCAATCCAATTACCGGCGATGGTGAAACCGGCGGCTTCATTGATCTTGATAGCATTGTAGAAACGCACGATGACCAGCCCGCGCACCGAACTGCCGCTCGCTCCCACGCTAGGAAAATTCAAACCAACCGGGCTGATATTAGTGACATAGATTCCATCCAACCGCACGAGGTGCACCGAATTATCGCCGTTCGCTAATGTGTTGGCGCTGCTGCCGGGCTGGGAAAAACCATTGATGACAAGGGTGTTGGTGATGTCCGGAAGCGAATTTGTCGGCGAGATAGTTTGCACGCCGGCACCGGGGAGATTGAAATTAATGGTGTCGGTGCCGGGCGTGGCATTCGCGTCAAGAATCGCTTGGCGAAAAGTTCCGGGCCCGCTGTTGGCAGTGTTCGTCACCACAAAAGTAGCGGCCCAAGAACAGTCGGCTACGAACAATAAAATGGCGGCGAGGGCGAAAGGGAAACGCTTCATGAATGCACAAAAAATCGCTCAACTCGCGGCAAATCTCAAGCGGGATTATGCCCAGATTTTCACGGATCGGACATCGAATTAGCTAACGGGCCCAGTCGGCGGCGTCATCGTTTTTTGGTAATCCAGAAAGAGAATGAACTTTGTTTTATTACCGAAATAACTCAGCGAAGTGATTGCACGGGCAATCGAATCAGTATCAGACAATTTGCTTTTCACCGATGATTGACCTAATTCCATTGGTTTTTATGGCTTCAGTTGAAAACATTGGCACGATTCGGAACCTTCCGAAAATTTATCGTCAGGGTGAAATCGGGCGTGAAGGGCACAAGGTGCAAATCCGTAAACCGGATAAATTCCTGACGCCGGAATTGAGCACCAAAGTAGAGTTTTTGAAAACGCCGTAACGGCGCGCGTCATTCCCAGCCCGACATTTTGTCGTAACGAAAGGTCATTTCGTTCGTGTAATAACCGTTATACCACTTAGCGTGACCGTCCGCGAACAGCACGTTCTGACCTTTGCTGTGGGCCTGCCATTCTTCCCAGGGAATTCCATTCGCCGGACCGCCCACACAATTTTGCGAATAGTCGTCTTTGTCGGCGTCGGCAGGATCAAAATCCAAAGTGTCGCCGGAAACCACGAGCGCGGACGGGAACTGAATTCGTTTCGTATCAACCGCCGCATCAGTTTCACCCGCTGCGATGAATGCCGCGCGCGCCCCATTGAAATAATTAAACCGCGATTGCTCGGATGAGGGCAGCATCTTATTCGACGGACAGCGATAAACATTCGTGCTTTGCGTGTAGGAAACAATCTGCTGCATCCACGCATTCGTCGGCGCATCGGGATATAAATCGTTCCACGGAATGCTGCCGCCGGATTTCGGGTAACGACCATTCGCTTCATCGGCATACATGATCATTCCAAGGCTGATTTGATGCAGATTGGAATTGCAGGTGATCGTCCATGCCCGTTGCTTCGCTGCCGCCAGCGACGGCAATAACATCGCGGCTAAAATCGCGATGATGGCGATCACCACTAGTAATTCGATCAATGTGAAAGCTTGATTCCTTTTCATGAAATAAAAGACGCGTGAAAATAATCTGCGTTACAAAATTTTCCAAGCAAGCGCGGTGCAGGTTAGTTGGAGTTCATGCTTTAGCTTGCTCTGCGGACACGCTAAGGCGTGAACTCCAACAAAAAATTCCTGCCGCCACTGTCGAAAATGCGCTACCCTAAAAACCATGAGCGATTCACCGCATCCAGTTGAGAGACTATTTCCCTTTGTGCAGCGCGCGGGCATTTTGGTGGTCGGCCGCGAACGCTTGCATGGCAACAAGGGCAAGTTGCATTTCGTGCTCATCACCGAGGACATCGCGCCCGAACACCGCGAAGAAGTGTTGAAAGATTTCCGGCACTATCCCGTCGTGCAGTATTTTTTGCCGGCCGACTTTGAAAGAAATTTCGGCATCAAAGGCTGCCGCGCCATCGGCTTCATGAAATCCGGCCTCGCGCAATCTATCTACGCCGAACTCAAGCCGCACCGCATCAATCAGCCGGTGACTCCGAAGCCGCGCGAAGTTCGTCCTGCTGCTGGTGAAAAATCACAACCAATCCGGGATGCTCCGCTTTGACCGGAGCGCAGCGTTCACGCCGTTTCAATATTTAAACGGCGACCGGGTCAGGCATTTTTATTCGTCTTGTGAAATTCGAAGTTGAAGCAGGCTAAAGTCTGCGCTCCGGTTGCGACCAACCATTTTCACGGCTTGATTTCAGGACGGGTAAATCACAGCTTTGGGCATGAGCATAGATAAAACTATGTCCCCATTAAAAAAGTTAAACGGAATTGTAAAGGGTTCCTGTCTAGCGACCTCTTTTTTGACACTGCTGCCGTTGATGCTTTGCCTTGCTGCCGACAACGCTTTCGCCCAAAGCAGTGCAACTGCATCACAAGAAAGCTGGCAGTCCATATCCAACCACTGGGGCACCGTGCCGCTCTCAAAAATTATTCAGGCAGCCGAAGCGAACGATCTTTCAGCACAATATTTTTTGGGGGCCGCGTTTGCTGATGGCAATGTAGTCTCAAAGGATCCAAGAGAGTCGTTCAAGTGGATGAGCAAGGCGGCTCAACAAGGTATGGCACGAGCTCAACGCGAGGCGGCATTCATGCACTACGACGGAACTGGAACCGAACAAAACTTCATTGAGGCCGCGCGGTTGTGCCGGTTGGCCGCCGAGCAGGGGGATGCACACGCACAGAATCTTCTTGGTTGGCTTTATCAAAAAGGTCAGGGTATTCAGGAAAATCCACAAGAAGCTGTGAAATGGTATGAACGTGCCGCAGCCCGATCAAATTCCATGGCTCAAATCAATTTGGCCTGGATTTACGCGGCGGGAATATATGGCGCAACCAACACATTCGGGCAGGGATCTGAGGCGCAGGTCAAATCTGGTGGCATTGCGCCCAACCATGACCTTGCCGAATCGTGGATGAAAAAGGCTGTGGATCTAAATTCTTCTGAGGGCAAATTTGTATTGGCCCTC
>JANYFN010000046.1 GCA_025362675.1 Limisphaerales bacterium
TTCCTTGATTGACCGTTCTAAAAACCAATGACAATTTTTCGCACAATCCAAGAAAGCGTGCAAGCACTTTTCTTGAAAGTTGTTCACCGGCGGTTCACAATCGCTTAATGATTGCCATTGTCAAAAATTTCTCTTGGAAAAAATCCTGCGCGCTTGTCGCGATTTGCGCGGCGGGAACTGCGCTGGCGGAAACGGCGGGAACCAATTCCGCTCCCGCCAACCCGGTGGTGGTCGCGGCGAAAATCCCGGATGCCTCGTCGGCTCCGGTGCGCGTGACGAACGCCGTGGTCATCGGCGGCGCGCGGGTGAACTATGTGGTGGAGACGGGAATGTTGCCGGTGTTGAAAGAAGATGGCTCGGCGACGCGCGCGAACATTTTTTACACGGCTTACACGCGGATCGAAAAATCCGAAATCGAAAATCCGAAATCCGAAGTGGGCAAGCGCCCGGTGATGTTCTGTTTCAATGGCGGCCCCGGCTCGGCGTCGGTGTGGTTGCACCTTGGCGCGCTCGGCCCGCGTCGCGTGAAGATGAATGAAGATGGTTCGTTGCCCGCGCCGCCGTTCGCGTTGGTGGATAATGAATTTTCGGTGCTGGACGCGAGTGATTTGGTTTTCATTGATCCGGTGGCCACGGGTTTCAGCCGCGCGGCAAAGGATGAGAAGGCGGATGATTTTTTTGGCGACGAAGGCGATCTGAATTCGGTGGGTGAATTTATCCGGCTGTGGGCGACGCGGCATGATCGTTGGCTCTCGCCAAAATTTTTGTGCGGTGAAAGCTACGGCGTTTTCCGCGCGGCCGGTTTGGCAGATCATTTGCGCGACCGCTGTGGGATGTATTTGAACGGCTTGGTAATGGTGTCGGGCGTGCTGGACTTCGGCACGATCCGGTCGGACACGGGGAATGATTTGCCGTTCGTGCTGACGTTGCCGGCTTACACGGCGGCGGCGCATTTCCACAAAAAATTACCAGCGGATTTGCAGGCAGATTTGGACAAGGCACTGGCGGAATCGCGGGCGTTCGCGCAGGGTGAATTTGCCACGGCGTTACAAGCGGGCGCATCGCTCACGGCGGACGCGCGGAAAAAAATCGTGGCGGAACTTGCGCGGCTCACCGGCCTCGCGCCGACCATCATCGAGGATAATAATTTGCGCGTGGATGAAAGCGTTTTTCGCAAACAGTTGTTGCACGCGGAAGGCTTGGTGCTGGGCGCTTACGACGCGCGGTTGACGGGACGCGATGGCGTGGCGGCAGCGCCGGGGCCGGGTTTTGATCCGTCTGGCAACGCGGTGTTCGGGCCGTTCTCGGCGTGCATGAACGCGTATGTGCGGGGCGAATTAAAATTTGAAAATGATCTGCCGTATGAGTTTCTCAAAGGGATGCCGACGTGGAATTATAATGTGCGAAACAGTTTTCCGAACGCGAGTGACCGGCTGGCCACGGCAATGAATCTGAATCCGCACTTGAAAATTCTCGTGCTCGGCGGCCGCTGCGATTTGGTTTGTCCGATTGACACGATGCACCACAGCCTCGATCACTTGCCGCTCGCGGAGGCGTATCGCACGAACATCAGCTACGCGGAATTTGACGCGGGCCACATGATGTATATCAATTTGCCCGACCTGAAAAAATGGCGGGACGTCGTCGGAAAATTTCTGCGGCAGTAATCAGGTTGAAATGAACCCCCCGCCCGCTAGTGCAGGCGGGGGGTTTTGTTTTGGGGAACGCGCTGGTGATTAAAATTCAGTTGTAATTCGGGGTGTTGGTGACGACCCCAGGGCTCGGCGCGCACCAGCCAAAACGAATGGGCACGAGCGCGTTCGGAATGCCCGGCGGCACTTTAGCGGGGTCGAGATAATTCAGGTCGAAGTTATAGTGACGGGTCGGAGCGTTATAATAAGGATTTACCGGTGACGGCGAGAAACCACTGGGATTACGAAATTGGTTGGTAGCCAGGTTACTGTTCCAGAGTCGGAGAATAGAAGTGTTTAACCAGATATTTCTGGAACTCCAATCTTGGAGGAGGCGCGGTAGGTTATGCACGCCGCCGCTGAAAGTCGTGTCGCTGGTTCCGGTGGATGGCATAGTGCCAGCCACGATGACCGCATTGATGGTGGTATCGTAGGTGGCATCATACGCGGTATCAGCTGAGGAGTAAGCGATGGTGCTATGGGCGTCCGACCAGTTAGAAGACAAAATAGTAATGGAGTCTGCCATCAGCGCCGCCGGAAAAGTATTCGCGGTGTTCGTGGTGCCAGCCGAGGAAGCCCCACCGGCGGTTTGTTGGATATTGTAATTACCTAACGTATACAACGGGTTTTGGGTAGCGACGGTAAAACCGTGATTGTTATTGGATGGTAGGACGGTGCCATTTTTTAAGCGGACGACCGCTAGTTGGCCCGGTTGGGCGGTCGTAGCCTGACGCTGATCGGCTACATATAGAATCGTGGGGTAAACCCCGGAGGACGACGGGAGCTTGCCTTGGATCAATGAATTAGTCGCCACCCAAGCCCCATACAAGCCGACATCCACATCCGTGATGATATTGGTCTTTTGTTCACGCCGATCATAAAATTGATTATCCAAATCCAGAAACGGTAAGTTAGTCGCCAGTCGGCCCGGGCTGGCATTGGTGAAGACATACACTGCCTTGGCCGAATCGTCCCCGGGCACGGCGCCATTGACGCTAGCCTGCAATGTCATGGTCACAGTTGGATTCGTGTAAGTGCCGGTGGCATCATTGCTGACGAGCAAAACGATCTGGGCTTGATTATAGAGCCTTTGCTTACCAATAGTCGACATCGCAGCCTCTCCGTTCGTTGGCATTTCAATCAAAAAATGAGAATCAAAATTCGTCGTGCTCAAGGCTACCGTCACACTCGCGACGTTCGTGGAGTAGGAAGGCGTGCTGGCGAAATAAGTGCGCCAGTTAGTTCCATAGTTAGCCTGACCATCCAATCCCGGGGCCGTCAAGGTGCTCGTCGCGCTGACGTTATCGGCAAAATTTAGGGTGGCCGAGGTGCCGACAGCAATCCAGCCATTGGCATGAACCCGGCCATTCACGGTCATGGTGGCGCACTGCGAGAACTCCAGGTTACCGTTATAAAAAATCGCGTAGTTAGACAAGGGTATTAGGGCGAGCAACACGTCTTCTTGCGCGGTGCCAATGACGTTGCGACTAGTGCGTTTGTCCGTCACATTCGAAATAATTCGATAGACTGGGGAACCTACCGTCTGGAGTCCGCTGTAAGTCGAGGGCAGTGGTCCGGTGTAATCAGACACCCATTGAACATAAGTGTTATTGGCATGGCCTTGCGCATCACTGAACAGAAAATTAGTCCAATAACTTTCTTCTGCGACAGAGGGGATATTGGTCTGAAACAACGACAAACTATTACTCACGCCCGAGACGCCGTAACTATGAAACGTCCAACCCAGCGTCGCGTAGGCCTTCTCCACGGCCGCTTCGGCGGCGTTGTTGGCCGTAAGGAAATCGTTGTTACGCTGGTTCAAGTTGCTGATGGTTGACGAGCGATACATCGCCGCCGCGAGCAACATAATCCCGATGCCCATCATGATGAGCACCATCAATAACGCAAATCCGGCCGGGCGTTGGCGGAGAGAAATATTCATACGGTTTTATTCCGGTAGATGCGGCGTAGCCTTGAACTCCATCTTGTAATAATCATAAAGCCCGTTGGTTCCCACCGGCGTCAACGGATACTGAAACCGGGCGAACTGGAGTTTTGCATGGATCATGCACTTATACGCGCGACTGGTGCCCTCGTTGGTCGACACCGTGCCGGTATAGTCTTCCGCCACGAAGCTGTAACCATTGGTGAGCCAGTTTACGAGATTGGACGCGAGGCAGACCGGCGTGGTGTTCGCGCTCGTGAGGCGACACAGCTTGCCGTTATTATTTACCGCGTCACCCAGATCAAAATAATACAAAATGAACGCGCTGTTGTTCGTTGTCTGAAACAACTGCAAGGCATTCCCATTCTGCGCGGTGTTGTCCGAGATCGCCGTGAAGTTGGTGAAGGGCGGCCCCGAGACGTTTCCCACCTTCCACATTTTCGCCGAGTGAATGTCCTCGGGAAGTTTACCCAACGCGCGCCGCGAGGAATCACTCGCGCCACATTTGCTTTCGATCAATTGATTTTCGCGCAGACCCAAAATGTGCGCCGACACCAACGCCATGGCAACTAGGCTGAAAACTGACAGTGAAAAAATCATTTCCACCAACGTGAAGCCTTGCGGCCGGCGGGCGGCCAACTGCCAGTTGGTTGGTGGGGAAAGGTGCATAATCAAGATCATTCAATTGCCTAGCAACGCGGGATCAATATTGTCCGGGGCAAAAAAAGTGCAGACTGTGTTGGTGTAAAACATGGTGTCAGCCCCGCCCCAGCCACTGAACTGCCAGACGGTGTCCACCCGCGCGAGAATCGTCTGCACATTTGTATTGAAGGCGAGCGAAACCACTTTGAAATTCACAAAGTTCGTCGCCATCACATAATTCGTCGATTTCCACGGCACATCCAAAATGCTCGTCTGATAACCGGAATAGTTCGTCCAAGAGCCACTACTCGAATAGGACAAGGTCGAGCCCTGCAACGGAATATTCGTCACCTCACACTTGTTCATCTGCGGATCCCAAGTGGCGGACCGCACCTGCTCCAAGGTCTGGACGGCGAGCGATTGGGCCGCGAGGGAATAGCCCGACCACTCCGTCACCTTGCCACTCGTGACGTAACCTTGAATGATGGAACCAAAAACCAAGGCCACGATGGCCAGCGAAATCAATACCTCCACCAACGTCAGGCCCGCAACGCGACGCAGGCTGCGACGCTTTGGCCCGCCACCGCCCAAGGGCCACAAAATCTCGTTGATGTCCACTTTCACACTTCATGGAAAGCACGTCATGTGCCACGGAAATCCGAGAAAAACCCAATGAAATCAGCGTGAAAAAACTCTTCCCTGTTCCGTAAATGGACGCAACCGTCTCCGAGCGTCACAATTCGCGACTCGGCGGCGCTTTGACAAAACTTACCGCCCGCAAATAAATCGGCTCCAAAACTTCATCGGCGGCGCAGATTTTATTTTCCGCGAGCCGGGCAATTTCGCGCGCGCCCGGAAATATTTTCCTCGCCGTTTCCGGCCCGATAAAAATTTCGCCCGCGACTTTTCCGATTTCAATTTCGGATGCTGCGATAATTTTTAACGGTGCTATTTCCCGGCAATCCGTCGCGGTAACTTCCCAGGTCGCCGAATAAAACTCCCCGCGTTGCGCATCAATGATCACATTCACGCGACCAAAAATACCCTCAGCCTGCGCGCGTAAAACCATCGCCGCCGCGCTGCTCACGCCGATGAGTTTTACTCCGCGTGCCAATTGCCAGCCTTGTGCCAGTGCGATGGCGGCACGTATGCCAGTGTAACTGCCCGGCCCCAACCCGACTGCAATCGCCTCGATTTCTTCCCGCGCAACTTTGGTTTCTGTCAAAATAGTTTCAATCAAGGCAAACGCATTCGTCGCGCGGGCCGCCGTGAGTTGCACCGCCTCGGACAACACTGCGCCGGCGCGCGCCAACGCCACGCTGCGGCGGTCCGAAGAAAATTCAAGCGCGAGCGTCGTCATAAAATGTCGTCAAAAATAATTTTCCGTTCCGTCTCGCTAACAATTTCAATGTTCACATCCACCATTTTTTCCCGGATTTGGCCCCCAAACCCCCGGCCCGAAATCCGCTCCGCCCACTCGATCACACTCACGCCTTCCGGCTTTAAATACTCGTCGATACCGGCGCTGAAAATCTGCTCCGCCGTTTCCAGCCGATACAAATCCAGGTGAAATAATTTCAGCCTTCCGCCCCCGTATTCATTGACCAGCGTGAACGTTGGTGAATGCACGCGACTGGAAACTTCCAACCCTCTTGCCACGCCGCGCACGAACTGCGTTTTGCCCGCGCCGAGATCACCACTCAACGCGATGACGAGGCCGCGCTGCGCGACCCGCCCGAATTTTTCACCGAGCGCTTCCGTCTCCGCCGGACTGTGCGAAATCAGCTCCATGGTTCACCTTATCGCCAGGGCGATGACTTGCTTACCAACGACCGGCGGTTTAATCGACGCGAAGGGAAAATTCTCCGCGCTTACTTGCACGCTAAAATGCCGTGCCCGCGTCAGGCCAATTTTTTCCGCTAACGCGTAGCCCTGCGTCCGCTCCGCAACTTTTTTGATGCGTTTGAGCCATGGCATATTCGCAAAAGGCCGACGGGCGTTCTGGAGCCGCAACTCGGCGCCCGCCACCCAACTTTGCAATGTGTGTTTATCAACGCTCATCGACTGAAATCGCCATGCAGTTATTTGAAATGCACAAAACCGGTCGCATTAAATGTATGTGTCGCCAATCTATCCCGAACTAAAATCCCCTCGCCGGCCACGATTTTGCCGACGCAACTCAACTTTAAACCGGGAAATTTCCTCTGCCACGCGTCCAGCAGTTTCACCGCGTCTTTACTGGCCAAAGTGAACAGCAGTTCGAAATCCTCACCATCCGTCAGCGCCGCGACGAACGGCGGTTTTGCCGCCGTGTTTTCTTTTGCCCGCAATTTCGCTGCGCGGGCAACGGGCACCGCCGGCTTCAGAATCTGCGCGCCCACCTTGCTCGCGTTCAAGATGTGTCGCAGGTCACCGCCCAAGCCGTCGCTCAAATCCATCAACGCGTGCAGTTGAAAATGCTCCGCCAGCCAGCGCGCTTCAGCGAGGCGCGGCTCGAAGTCGAGATGTTTGCCAGCGATGGAACCGCCCAGTTCCCCGGTCACAAAAATCGCGTCACCCACTTTTGCGCCGCTTCGCAAGATCTGTTTTCCACGCGGAATGGTGCCCAGCAATGCGATGGAAATTAAAATACGCCCTGGGTTCGTCGTCGTCTCACCACCCACAATTGCCACGCCGCATTGTTTTGCGAGCGCGTTCATTCCGTCATAAATTTTCGCCACAAACTCCCCGTCAAAATCCTTTGGCAGGGCCACCGTCACCAGCGCCGCCGTGGGCGTGCCGGCCATCGCCGCGATGTCGCTCAAGCAACGGGCCAGCGCCTTGCGTCCGATTTTTTCCGGCGGCGTTTCCTTCGTGAAATGGATGTCTTCAACGACGGCATCGGTCTTGAACAAAATCAATTTATCCGGCACGCCCAAGTCCAGAACGGCGCAGTCATCGCCCGCACCGGCCACGACACTGGCGTTCGTTGGCAGGTTTTGGGTCAGCCGCGCGATCAGTTCAAACTCGTTCATGGCTGAGACAAGAATAGCAGTCCGAGATTGGTGGCATTGAACAAACTATGCGCCAACATCGGTGCCAGAAGTCCACCGGTTTTTTGGTAGAGCCAGGTCAGCGCGAGCGCGAAGGCAAACAGTGGCAGGAAAATCGGCGCGTTATTATGGATGAGCGCGAACAGGAGGCTCGATACAATCCAGGCGCATTTCGGCCAGCCGAGTTTTTGAATCGAGGAAAACAGCACGCCGCGAAAAATAAATTCCTCCGCCATCGGAGCGATGATGACCGCGAAAAATCCAAGATAAATTTTCAACCCAACAAACTTAACATTGCCAAAAATTTCGACCGCGCGCTGGTCTTCGATTTTCCAGCCGATTTGCTGCAACACCATTTCCGAGATAAACTTTAAACCGAGCATCACCGGCAGCGTGACCAGCAATACGATGCACGTCAGCCGCAGATGTTGCCGCAAATTGGGATGGTGCAGGCCGAGGGCTTCCGTCAGGCCGTTGCAGAAAAATTCCAAAAAAATTCCACCCAGCACCAGCACCGCGCCTTGAAAACAAAGCGTCGAAACGAGCACACTGCCCACGCCGTCATACGACCGAAATCCTGTCACGCCGGCGCGATGCAGTAATTCCACGGCGATGCTGCCGGTGAAGAGCGACATCACGATACCGCCCAGCAGCGCCAGCACGGCTTCGGGAGCCCATTTATTTTTCCACAACACATTGGTAACGTAACAATTCCGGGCTGCGGAGACGATGGAAAAAACGGTAAGCCGTCTCCGTCAAACCTCAGCCCGGCTCGGAATTTCAAACACCAAAAAACTGCCGGGGCGGATTTGGATTTGGAAGTTTGCGATTACGCACACGCGACAGTTGTTTTCCCCCGGTTTCCACCCTTTACGCGCCCACCTCGCGGCTGATAGTTTCCCGCTAGTTAAGTTCCGAAAACCCGCACCAAACCCATGGTTCACGTTGAAGGTCTCACTAAACTTTACGGCGATTTTACCGCCGTCAACGAGCTGTCATTTACCATTCAGCCCGGCGAAGTCGTCGGGCTCGTCGGCCCGAACGGTGCCGGCAAAACCACCACGTTGCGCTGTCTGGCCGGCATCATTCCGCCCACGCGCGGCAGCGTGCGCGTGGGCGACCACGACATCGTGCGCGAAGCGATTGCCGCCAAAAAACAACTCGCCTTCCTGACGGATGAGCCGCGCCTATTTGATTATCTCACGGTCTGGCAACACTTGAATTTCGTCGCCCGCATCTATCAAGTGGCCGATTACGAGACCATCGGCGCGACCTTGCTGGATGAACTGGAACTCGCGAATAAAAAAGATTCCTTGCCCGGCGAACTCTCGCGCGGCATGAAACAAAAACTCGCGATCGCCTGCGGTCTGCTGCATTCGCCCAAGGTAATTTATTTTGATGAACCACTCACGGGCCTTGATCCCTACGGTATCCGGCGCATGAAAGATTCCATTCTCAAGCGCGCCCGCGACGGCGCGGCGATCATCATCAGTTCGCATCTGCTACACCTCGTCGAAGAAATTTGCACGCGGTTATTAATCTTGAAGAGCGGCCATAAAATCGCTGACGGCACGATGGCCGAGGTGACACGGAAATTTTCTCAGCAGTCCGGCGATACGAGCCTGGAAGAAATTTTCTTCCGCGCCACCGGCGATGTTAGCGCGCCCCTCCCACCGCCGGTGCTGCCCATTTCGCCCCAATGATCACAGCGCTTTTCTATCTGCAACTGCAATCCGCGCGCAACCGGCTCGTGACGCGGTTCAAACGGCTCAAACAACCGAAATATCTTTTTGGTGCGCTCGCGGGCGGACTGTATTTCTACTTTTATTTCTTCCGCTTTCTCTTTCAAGGGGCCGGTCGTCACAGCCCTCACCAGACGGCGCTGACGGGGTTGCCGCCAGAATTCATGGCACCCCTGGAATCGCTCGGCGCCGCGGCGCTATTCATCATCGTCGTGCTCGCGTGGTTGATTCCGCGTGATCGCGCCGCGCTCACGTTTACCGAGGCGGAAGTGGCATTTCTGTTTCCGGCACCCGTGTCGCGCCGCACACTGATCCATTTCAAACTGCTCCGCTCCCAACTGCGAATTTTTATCAGCGCCATGTTCCTGACGCTGCTCACGCGCCGCTTCGGCGGTCACGCTTGGACACATGGCTTCGGCTGGTGGCTGATTCTCTCGACGCTCGATTTACATTTTCTAGGCTCGTCGTTTGCGCGGACGCTATTGCTGGACCGCGGCATCTCCAACCAGCTGAGAAGGCTGATGGTTTTTGCGATGGTCGGCGGCCTTGCGGGCGTCGTCTGGCTATGGGCGAAAAAAACTTTGCCGCCGCTGACTTCGGAAGACACCGCTGATCCAACGGCCTTTTTTAATTACGCCCAACAACTGCTGGAGGCCGGCCCGGCGTTGTATCTGCTATTCCCATTTCATCTGCTGGTGCGACCGTTTTTCGCCCCGGATACAACGACTTTTTTAACCGCGCTGGCACCGGCGGCACTGCTGTTTTTACTTCATTATTGCTGGGTGATTTTTTCCGACGTGGCGTTCGAGGAAGCCACCGTGGCGGCATCGCAAAAGCTCGCCACCAAGGTGGCCGCCATCCGCGCCGGCAACTGGCAGGCGGCCGGGAAAAAACCAAAAGCCAAACGTGCATGGTTCCCACTCGCGCCCGTTGGCCCGGCCGCGACAGCGTTGCTGTGGAAAAACCTCATCGGCGTCGGCCAAATTTTTTCCGCGCGGCTGGGGATTATTTTGCTCATCGTGATGATCGCATTTTTCGCCGGGTTTGGTGGCTCCGCGCATGTGAAAAATTTCTCACTGATCGCCGGCCTCATCACCGCCGCCCTGCTGGGTTATTCGGCGCTGCTTGGTCCGCAATTGTTGCGGCTGGATTTTCGCCAGGACCTGCCACTGGCGGACCTCCTTAAAACATATCCGCTGCCGGGCTGGCAGATTGCGCTCGGCGAAATCCTTGCGCCCGTCGCGGTGCTGGCCAGCTTTCAATGGTTGCTGCTCCTCCTCGGTTGCGCGTTGGTTTTATTTCTGCCGGGCGAGCACGCCGGTTTGATGTTGGCCATCGGCCTCAGCGCGGCGGTGCTGTTGCCCGTGCTGGATTTTTTGATGTTGCTCATCCCGAACGCCGCTGTGCTGCTATTTCCATCGTGGGTTCAGGCAGGCAAAGATAGCCCGCGTGGAGTAGAAGCGATCGGCCAACGATTAATTTTTGCCGTGGGCCAAATGCTGGTGCTGGCCCTCGCGCTAGTGCCGGCGGTGCTCGCCTTTGCGGCGGTTTATTTCCTGCTCAAGCTGGCGCTCGGACCGGTGGTGCCGATTCCGTTTGCGACGCTGGCGGCCTGCATGATCCTGACGGTGGAAGGCGGATTCGGCGTGCTGCTGCTGGGCCGCTGGTTCGAGCGTTTTGACGTGACGGAAGAATCCTCGCGCTGAACAAATCCAGCCGGTTCCGCGCTTGCGTGAACTTCGAATTCCGATTTATACTCGCCTTCTAAATTTATGAACAAAGCTCCTATTCGTGTCGCGGTCACCGGCGCTGCCGGCCAAATTGGATATTCACTCCTGTTCCGCATCGCTTCCGGTGCGGCGTTTGGGCCGGATCAGCCGGTCATCATCCACCTCCTCGAACGTGCCGATGAAAAAGTCATGGCCGCGCTGCAAGGCGTGTGCATGGAACTCGACGACTGCGCGTTTCCGTTGCTCAAAGGTCTCGTGCCGACCTCGAATCCCGACGAAGGTTTCAAGGGCGTGAACTGGGCGCTGCTCGTCGGCGCGCAACCGCGCGGTCCCGGCATGGAACGCAAAGATTTGCTCGCCGCGAATGGAAAAATTTTTACCGGCCAGGGCAACGCCATTGCCAAGAACGCCGCTGCCGATGTGCGCGTGCTCGTCGTCGGCAATCCGTGCAACACCAACGCGCTCATCGCAGCGAACAATGCGCCTGGCATCCCGAAGGAACGCTTCTTCGCGATGACCGCGCTCGATGAAAATCGCGCCAAATCCCAGCTCGCCAAAAAAGCCAGCGTGGACACCACCGCCGTGACGAACCTCGCCATCTGGGGCAACCATAGCGCCACGATGTATCCCGATTTCTTCAACACGAAAATCAATGGACGCCTCGTGCCGGAAATCATCAGCCATCGTGAATGGCTCGAAAAAGATTTCATCAGCACCGTTCAACAGCGCGGCGCGGCCATCATCAAGGCGCGTGGATTGAGCAGCGCCGCGAGCGCCGCGAATGCCGCCGTGGACACCGTCCGCAAGCTCGTCACGCCCACCGCGCCCGGCGACTGGTTCAGCGTCGCGGTTCACTCCGACGGCAGCTACGGCATCGAGAAGGGTTTGATCTTCAGCTATCCGATCCGCAGCAACGGCAAGGATTTTGAGATCGTCCAAGGCGTGCCGCTGAATGAATTCAGCAAAGCGAAAATCGCCGCGACGGAAAATGAATTGAAGGAAGAGAAAGCGCTCGTCGCGGATTTGATCAAGAAATAATTTTCCGCAGCACCCGCAAGAAAAGCAAAAACCGCTCCAGAGAAAACTTCGGGGCGGTTTTTTTTGCAGAACAAATCATGCAAGGCTTATCTCCATATTAGGCACCAGCTTCATAATTAAACTGTTTGTCCTGAATCATGGACTACTCTGACGCTTCCCGCGTCTTCATCCAAATAAAAACCAACGCTAAGCCATGCCAAAGAAACACCGAACCTAACAGCCCCCACTCCATAATTGCCGGCCATGAAACATGCGGCCTGTGGGATTCAGTCCACGCGTTTATCATCTGCGGCGAGGCCTGAGAATCAAATATGACCCGAACGATGGGATCGTTTGTGGACGTGCCTTGCGTGCCCTTCAAATGCTGCAAGGCGAAAACGCCGGAAACGCCGAGCAACAAGCTCACGAGCCAACACATCATTCCGGCGACTGCCAATGGACGTGAGGCTCGATTCTGCCAATAACGGCAAAAAGCAATCGTGAATAATGTCACGGTCACCCACCACCCAACAAAAAAAATCAGGAACGCGTCGTTGTGCGCTATGAGGTAGCCGAAAGGAACGTGAGTCGCGTAAAGAAATCCAGGGATCAGGCCAAGCGTGCCGATGCCGCTAAGGATCAAAAAAGTAAACCAACCGAAGCCTGTGGCTACATAACCGAGTCGACTGTGAAGCTGCTTCCCCAGCAAATAGACAATGGGCAGTGACATGAGGCTGCCGAGCGCCTCGGTTGCGTTGAATAACCACGCGAGGCACGAGGTTCCCGGGAAGCCCAGTTCAGAAATAAAATGATTCGAGCAGGAAAATGGTGTTGTATTGCTGTGATTGTAGGAGGCGATTGTTAGGGAAATACCAAGAGTCCAAATGATGGCTCCGATAACTGCGGCACCAATGGCCACGAACGTCTGACGTGATTGATTGAAGCTCATCTTTCTTTGTCTAACATCTATATTAGCCACAGCAGTGTTAGCTATTTCTAATAGGAGACAATAGGCAAATAGGTCGCACCCATGGTTTAATTTTTTTGCGGCGCATTATGGCGCGACTTGTCTCCCATCCCTTCGGCCATGCTGGGAGCAAATCAAACCGGCCATTGCCTCGCAAGACTTATGTGGTGGCAGTTCTCGCGCTGCGAGAACTCCGTCGCCGAGCGCAGCGTATTCGGCGACGGCAGCGAATGGACAAGACGTGTGCTTTACCACGTTCGTTCCGCCCGCTTTACGGGCGGAATTCTCGCAGCGCGAGAATTTCCACCATGCAGATCGCGCGCGCGTGTTTTCTTTCGTGTGTTTCGCATGTCTCGCGGTTAAATTTTTCCGAATGAAATCGCGCCCCAGGATTGGTGAAGTCGGCGAGCTGGCCATTCCGACAGACATGAAACACGTCGTGGAATTTCATGGCGATGGGATGCCCGCCGTCGTTTCCACGCCGAACATCATCCAGTTTTTGGAACGCACCGCGCGGCACACGCTCACGCCGCATCTTGAAGCGGATGAACGTTCCGTAGGTCTGGAAATTGATATTCGCCATCTCGCGCCGACGCCAGTGGGCCAGACGATTCATTGCACCGCGCGCGTCATCTCCGTTGAAGGCAGCAAGGTGCAGTTTCAGATCGAAGCCCATGATGCGCACGAAGTCATCGTGCGCGGCCTGCATAAACGCGCCATCATTCGCACGGAAAGTTTCAGCCGACGCGTGAAGGAAAAAGCGGGATAAATTGCAACGGCGCAGGTTTGTGCGCCAGCGGCTTATTTTTCACCTGAAGCTACGCAACAAGTTGAGCGGTTGGCGGAGGCTGACGACGACGGGAAAACGCGGCAAAGCAAATGGATCTGTATTGCGCGTGATTACTTTTGGCTCGACCGACCACGCGCGCTCAAAACCGGCTTCGGCGACGAGCGCGCGGACGACTGGATTCATTTCACCATAGGGATACGCGAAGTCCGTGACAGCGCGTGAAAAAAGATCTTCCAGCATTTTTTTGCTCGCCGTGATTTCTTCACGCGCCGTTGCCAGCGGAAGTTGGGTGAGATGGGCGTGCGTGACGGTGTGCGCTCCGATGTCGTGACCGGCGGCGAGCCAGTCGCGCACTTGCGCCGTGTCCATCAAGGGTTCGAGCCGCTCGCCGTCCGCATTATCCCAGGTGCTCGTGCCGCCGAGTTGGCCAGAAACAAGAAAATTGATCGCTTGAAAACCACATTCATTCAGCGCGGGCGCACCATTTTTCAGCACGCTGGCAAAGCCGTCGTCGAAGGTGATGATGATTTTACGACTGCCCTCAAGCTGCTCGCGGGTGCTGACAATCGTCGTGCAAAAGCCTGCGCGCCGCAACCGATGCATCTGCGTGCGAAAACTTAAGGGGCTGACGTAAAGTCCGCGACGCCGGACGCCAAACTTGAAGCGATCAATTTTGTGATAGAGCAATGCTGGCAGGCCGTGCGTGAACGTCGTCTCGAAATGTTGCCCCGTCGCGTAGTTCGGCAGAGTGCTCATGGCAGTATTTTTGTCCCGGCCTGAAACGCCGCGAACGCGTCTTCAATGATTTTCAGATACAGCCCGGACACACGGCTCGCAGTGAAATGTTGCGCGTGTGCGGCGGCGTGTTTTTGGTAGGCGGCGAGCCGTTCCGGGTGCGTGAGTAGTTCGGCCAGCCGCTCGGCGAGGAGGTGCGCATCGCCCATTGGGAAACGCACGCCGCAGGGACCGATCGCATCGGTGAGACCGCCCGCGCCTTCCGAGCCGACAACGACGCAGCCGCACGCGATGCCTTCGAGCGCGACGATCCCGAACGTTTCCGGCGTAATCGAAGGCACGACGAGAATGTGGTGGCGGCAATAAATTTCGCGCAATTCCGTGCCGGTGCGGGGGCCGATGAATTCGACTTCATCCGCCACGCCAAGCTGCTGCGCGAGTCGCTGCGCTGGCTCCATTTCCGGGCCGCCGCCGACAATGGTCAGTCCCGGCGACTGACCGTTGCCGCGCAATTCCGCCAGCGCGGCGAGCAGAATATTGAGGCCCTTGCTGGAAACGAGCCGGCCAACGAAAAGCAGTTTGCGCGTTCGCGGAATTGCGGAATCACGCCAAAACATCACGTCGTTGTAAGGTGGGCCGATGACGACGGACGGGGCGTCCACATGATCCGCCACGGCCTGACTCACGGAAATGCACAAGGCGCGGCGGAGCAGACGGCGTTTGAAACGCTCCATCCATCCCACCGAGCCATCGTTTTGGGTAAGCCAGCTATGATGCGCGATGACCCAGGGCCGACGCAGCAACATGAGCGGCCACGCCAAGCGCACGCTTAAATGCACGCTCAAAAAAACATCGCACCACGCGACCTGACGCCACAAACCGAGCACGCCCGGATGGCGCAAGAGCCGATAGTTGATCGCCGTCAAATCATCGCCCGCCGTGGTGGTGATGACGCGCACTTCATGCCCCGCCGCCGCGAATTCCTGTGCGATTAACGAAGATGAGGTTGCGATTCCGCCGAGCAGCGGATGGAAAACGTAGCTGGCAATCAGAATTCTCATTCGCAAAAGAGTCCCCTGTCCTTGACCGCCGATGGAAATTTTTTGACGCGGCGCAGAATGCTTGAAAAACAAGTTGGATCAAGCGCCTACGCCTTCCAATCTAAAAACAGCCAGCCGACAATTTCAACCAAAAATAAAACTGTGCCTGCTTCGTCGCCACGCCCGCCAGCAACCGCCATTTTGATTTCAAACCTTCGTCCGAAAATACGCGATGGTATCCGTGAGGCCGGCGGCGAGTTTCACTTGCGGCTCCCATTTCAGAATTTTTTTAGCTTTGGCGATGTCGGGCTTGCGCTGTTTGGGATCATCCTGCGGCAGCGGCTTGAAAACGATTTTACTTTTTGATTTCGTGGCTTTGATGATCTGCTCGGCGAATTGCAGCATCGTCATTTCCGTTGGATTGCCAATGTTCACAGGCAAATCGTAGTCACTCATCATCAGCCGATAGATGCCCTCAATCAAATCGGAGACGTAACAAAAGCTGCGGGTCTGCGTGCCTTTGCCAAAAATCGTGACGGGTTTATTTTTCAACGCCTGACTCACAAACGCGGGGACGACGCGGCCATCGTTGATTCTCATGCGCGGGCCGTAGGTGTTGAAGATGCGCACGATGCGCGTCTGGACTTGGTGTTCGCGATGATACGCCATCGTCATCGCTTCGGCGAAGCGTTTGGCTTCGTCGTAACAACCGCGCGGGCCAATGGTGTTGACGTTGCCCCAGTATTCTTCGGGCTGCGGATGCAGGAGCGGATCGCCATAAATTTCCGAGGTCGAGGCAATGAGGAAGCGCGCATTTTTATTTTTTGCGAGGCCAAGCGCCTTGTGGGTGCCGAGCGAGCCGACTTTCATTGTTTGAATCGGGATTTGCAGATAATCAATCGGGCTGGCGGGCGAGGCGAAATGCCAGACGAAATCTACGGGGCCTTCGAGAAAAATAAATTCGGTGACGTCCTGCTGGATGAATTTGAAATTCGGATTGCCGCCGAGGTGCGCAATGTTGTCCACCGAGCCGGTGACAAAATTATCGAGGCCGATGACTTTGTGGCCGCGCTTCAAAAGCAGGTCCGTGAGATGCGAGCCCAGAAAGCCAGCGGCACCGGTGACGACGGAGGTGGGTTGTTTCGCTTGCGATTTTTTTACAGCCATAATCAGTTCAATGTTTATCAGTTAAATTTAGCAGGAGATTTATTTTTTGGAATTTTTTCATTTTGCGCCCGTGCCGGCAAATACGGCTGGAATGGTGCGGAGCAGGATGACGAGATCCAGCCAGATGGACCAGTTATCAATGTATTCGAGGTCAAGGCGAACCCATTCTTTGAAATCGGAAATCTTGTTGCGACCGCTGACCTGCCAGAGACAAGTGAGACCGGGTTTCACGCTCAGGCGGCGACGATGCGCGAGGTCGTTGAAGCGTTTGACTTCATCCACCGGCAGCGGACGCGGGCCGACCAGACTCATCTCGCCGCGCAGAATGTTGAAGAGTTGGGGGAGTTCATCGAGACTGTATTTGCGAAGCCATTTGCCGATCGGCGTAATGCGCGGATCGTTGGTGACTTTGAAGACAGGGCCGGTCATCTCATTCATCGCCGCGAGCTCGTGCTGGAACTGCTCGGCGTTGGTCTGCATGGTTCGAAATTTGAAGATTTTGAAGGGGGCGCCGTTAAGACCAGATCGTTGTTGCCGGAAAAAAACCGGGCCCGGTGAGGTGACTTTGATGAGGAGGGCGACGAGCAACATCAGGGGCGCGGCGGCGAGGATCATCAACAACGAACCGGTGAAATCCATTGCCAGTTTGGTGAACATCTGCCAGGAATTTTCCGGCGTCGAGCGAAAGACGATGAGCGGCTGGTTGAACATTTCGTCTAAGCTGGCGCGGGCAACGTGCGTCGTAAAAAAATCCGCGACCAACCACGCTTCAACGCCTTCGGTCTCGCACAGATGGATGACGCTTTCCACGCGTTCAAGCTGCGTGTGGCGGGTGCTCAAGAGAACGCCGCTGACGGAATGTTCATGGAGCAGTTCGATCAGCTGGGGGAGCGGGGTTTCCGCCAGATTGAATTCCGCGACAATGACCGTGCTATCGGCCGCCGCCGCCTGAATCATGCGCTTGAGCCGGGCGATTTCGCTGCCGGCGGCGGCGATGATGACGTTACGTTTATATTGTGCTTTCGCCACGCGACTGCGCAGCACGAGCCGGAGGAACTCCTCTTTGAGCCAAACGAGGGAAAAGCTGATGACGCCAAAAAATATGATTACTCCGCGCGGCACCGGGTTGGTTTGCTTAAAAATAAACAGGAGTAAAACGAGCCCAATACACAGGATGAAGCAGCCTTTGAGCAACGGCCAGAACATCAGAATGCGCGTGCCGATGACGGGGCGGTTGTAAAATCCTTGCGATTCAAGCACGAGTGGCGCGGCGGGCACGAGCGCGAAATAAAGCCAGACCACTTGATCAAAGGCGCCCGCATCAACCGGGGGCAAGCCGAGCCAATTATGGACGGCCGGTTGGCTCCGCAAAACGAACGCGAGCCAGAAGCTGACCGCGAAGACGCAGGCATCGCTGATCTGCTGGACCTGCGTTCGGATATGTCGGTCGCGTTGAAGCATGAAAACTATTTTACGGGCGGCAGTTGAAATTCCGGCACGGAGCCGGCGATCAGGTTTTTAACGCGCGCAAACGCGGCGTCTTCTTGTCCGGGCGGGAAATAGGTGAAATAGGAAACATAGGCCCAGCGCTCCAGCACGCCGTGGCGCAACAGGTGAAATAAAATGGATTTTTGGATGGTGCCATAATCGTCGGTCTCATTATTTTCGGCGACGAACCAGAAAACATACAGGCCAGCGACGCGAACTTTTTGTCCTTCGGGTGTGGTGTAAGTATTGTTGATGGTCCACTTTTGAACAGGCAATTCATAAGTCGGCTTCCCGGCAATGGGTATTTTCACCGCAGTCTGATCCGTAATCTGCCAACCTTGTCCCGGTAGGCAATAGTCAGGGCGATGAATGCTCGTGCGATCGTCTCCCATCAAAATCATGTTCGCCATCACTTGCAAACCGTCGGGCGCGGTGTAGAGCCGTTGCGCGTAGCTCGTGTCCTTCGGCAGATAATCCAGCACCGTCTGGGAGGTGGGCATGTTGCTGGAGGTGAAATCGGCGACGTTCTCCGGCAACGAAATCTGCATCGTCGGGCTGCCGGGAACCGGCGTTGCTTTTATGCCCGGATGGCCCAAGCGGCGATTGCTCTTGATTTGGGAGAGGGCAAACGCGGTGCCGCCGATCACGGCCAGAGTCGCGCAAAACAAAATGATTTTTTTGGCGGATGCGCTCATGATTTTTCCTTGCCGTATTTTTTCTCGATCCAGCTTCCGGCCCAAAATAATCCCAAGAATGCGGGGATGTAAGGCATCAAGCTGATGATGAAATTTTCGTGAACGAAATTGCCCGTTTCCTGCCCGCCGAATTCTGCCGCGACGATGATGCAGAACAAGCGCAGGAAATTACCTAGCACCGAAAGCGGTAGGGCGAGCGACATCAGAATTAATCTTTTTTTCGGCGAGCGGAATAGGATGAAACCATAAATCGTGGCGAGCAGAAAAATCGAGATCAAACTTTTCATCCCGCTGCACGCGGCCACGACATCGTATTGAAACTTGCCGCCATGACCGATCAACTGCGTGCCGACACGGGTCACATCAATCGTCAACAAGTTCGCCGCCGTGGCCGCGAGCCAGGAGACGATCAGCCGCAGCGGAAAGGTCAGCGGCAACAACCACGCGGACAGCGGCACGCAAAAAATAAATAGCCAGAACGGAAAAAAGCTTTCCTTCAACCACGCCCAACCCCACGTCAAGCCCATCAATCCGAAAATTCCTACGAACATCGCCATCGTGGAAAGCTTGGGCTGTTGCACCACGAAACTGGTGATGTGCATCAGACCCGCCAGCAACACGAGCAAAATGCCCGGCCACCAAAGTTGCAACGGCAGCGCGAGGAGCGCTTTTCGCTTCCACCAAAACAAGGCGACGACGACGAATGGGATGAGGTTGCCGTAACCATCGTCAGATTCTTTGCTGGTATTGTAAGCCGAATCCAGCCACACAAAAATGGATGAACTGTGAACGTAGCCCAGAATCGAGTTGCCAAGAAAGTGAAACAACAGCAGCCACGCGGCGAGCAGGCTGAAGAAAAATAATTTGTTCGGAAGCTGTCGCCAGCACGCCACCGTGTCGCTCCAAAAATCAGACTTGGTTTCTGACTGCAAGTTTCCGTTCATGAATAGGTTTAGACTGAAAAAAACAACTTCTGCTCAATTAAATTACCGGGAATTCAGGGCAAAGGATAGTTTTTCCAGCGGAGGATTTGGGCGCAATACTTGCCGACAAAAAGCGGGTTGTTCCGCAAATACCGTTTTCCCAAACGGCGCGGCTCGCTGCATAAACGGAAAAACCACTCTAGCCCGCTCCGCTGCATCCAGCGCGGCGCCTGCTTGGTGCGGCCGCTATGAAAATCAAACGCCGCGCCCACGCCGACCATCAGCGGCACGTCCAGTTGCGGCAGAAATTCCGCCATGAATTTTTCCTGCTTCGGCGTGCTCAAACCCACCCACAGAATGTCCGGCTTAGTCGCGGAAATTTGGGCCTGCAAATTCTTTACTTCTGATTCATTCAAGGCGCGAAATGGCGGCGTGAAAGTGCCGGCGATTTGGAGTTTTGGGAATTTCTCCTGCAATGACCGCGCCAGCAAATCGGCCACGCCCGCCGCACCGCCATAGAAAAAATGTTTCGCCCCGCTCGCTTCACTCCACGCACATACCGCCAGAATCAAGTCTGGCCCATAAACACGGCTCATTTCGCGGTGACCATTTATTTTCCCCGCCCAAACCATGGGCATTCCGTCGGGCGTGCAGAGAAAAGCACTGTTGAGAATGTTTTTGAACGCGGCATCGTCTTGCGCCTCCATCACGCCGTGAACTCCGGTGACACAAATGTAGCCCTTGCGCCGTTCGCACACAGCGGCGCTGATGGCGGCGAGCGCGCTCGGCAAATTCAGCACGCTGATACCGACGCCAAGGACATTTACACGGTTATTCATTTACGATTTACGATTTCGGATTTACGATTCCTTAATTCCGGCGACGAGTAAATCGTATATTGAAAAATCGAAAATCAGAAATGAAATTGGTCGTCTTCGCCCACACACCGCCGCCGCACCACGGCCAGAGCTATATGGTCAAGCTCATGCTCGATGGCTTCGGCGGAGACGTTCGCCGACGCGACATCACCAAACCGCTGCCCCACGGCATCGCGTGTTATCACGTGAATGCCCGTTTCTCGCGCGGCATCTCAGACATCGGCGAATTTCAAGGCACTAAGATCTTCCTCATTTTTTGGTTTTGTTTTCAGGCCATCTGGCTCCGGTTTCGTTACGGTGTAAAAAACTTTTACTACGTCCCCGCGCCCGGAAAAAATGTCGCCCTCTACCGCGACTGGCTCGTCATGTTGCTCTGCCGGCCATTTTTCACAAACGTCATTCTGCACTGGCACGCGGCCGGCCTCGCCAAATGGCTGGAGTCGGAAAATCCCATCGCCACCCGCGCCACGACCTATCGGCTTTTCCGCCCGGTCAGCTTGAGCATCGTCCTTTCGCGTTACAATCAAGCGGATGCCGCTAAGTTGCTCTCCGAAAAAATTCGGGTGGTGCATAACGGCGTTCCCGACCCCTGCGCTGACTTTGAAATATCGGTCCTCCCGCACCGCCGCGAACGCTTCGACGCGCGGCGCAAAATCCTCGCGGGCGAATGGAACGTTGACCCCGTGCTCGTCAACGTCCTGTTCATTGCCCACTGCACACGCGAAAAAGGGTTGTTCGCCGCCGCCGAATCCGTGCTGCTTGCCAACCGCGCCCTCGCCACCCGCGGGCTGCCGATTCAGTTGAAGCTTACTGCGGCCGGTAATTTTGTGACCGAAGCGGAAAAATCAGAATTTGAACGACTGCGCCAAATCACCAAATTTGCCACCGCCATCGAACACGCCGGCTTCGTCAGTGGCGAACGCAAAGATCGCCTGTTGCGCGAAGCTGATTTATTTTTATTTCCCACGCAATACCTGGGTGAAAATCAACCAGTGAACTTGATCGAAGCCATGTCGTTCGGCGTGCCGATTGTCACGACGCGCTGGCGTTCGCTACCGGAAATGTTGCCGGAAAATTATCCCGGCCTCGTCGCTGATCAAAATCCCGAGGCCCTCGCCGCCGCCATTCTCGAAGTTCTGGTCACCGAGAGCGGCGAACAGCTGCGCACCCATTTCACCAAACATTTCACGCTCGAACGCCACCTCGAAGGCCTCGCGGCCGCCATCCGCAGCGTGGAATAAACGGCTGGTTAATCATGTGGGGCGAGCCGGAACGCCGACCGCCACCGACCCGGTCGGCAAATCGTGAATCACTACCGCGCCGGCTCCGATATTGACGCGGTCGCCAACCACCACCGGCCCGAGAACACAGGCGTTGATACCCAATTGCACGTCGTCGCCCAAAACCAGTTCGCCGCGCTGGATGGGTCTGCGGCAGCCGATGCTGTTGCCGCCATTTAACAAACAATTTTTCCCAACCATCGCGTCGCCATTCACCGCCACGCCCAGCGTCGGGTGCATGATGCGCAAACCGCAGCCGATCTTCGCCTTGAAATGGATTTCGTGCCGGCAGCTCAAAACCCGCAGGCCAAGCGAAACGGGCAGCAACAGCAAGCGCAACAGTGTCCACGACTTTCCGCATAGCAGATAGCCCGCCCGATCGAGGCGATAGGAAATCACCACCCCGGCGGGCGGCTCAAAAAACAACACCCACCAGCGGACTGGCCGGTGATCCGTCAAAATCTTCAGCTCCGCACCCAAAAACTTGAGCTGCTCCATGGCGGGCCAAAATCCAAAGTTTTCTCGCACGCCGGCAATAAGCGAACAGGGGCGTTTTAAGTCAAGGAGTTTTCAGACGCCGCGCGCAGTTTTATTTCGAGGTTTCAGAAACCGTCGGCGGCGTTTATCATTTCCGCACTTGAAAATCGGCTTGCTCCAATTAAATCCGACCATCGGCGCGTTCGCGGCGAACCGCGAAAAACTTCTCGCCGCCTACGCCGAGGCCGTGGCGCGCGGCGCGGAATTCGTCGTCGCGCCGGAACTATTTCTCTGTGGCTACCCGCCGCGCGACCTGCTGTTGCGTGACGATTTTGTGGAGGCCAATCTGGTCGCCCTCAACGAAACCGCTACGGCCATTGGTGAAATCCCCTTGTGCGTCGGCTTCGTGGAAAAAAATTCCGAACGGCCTGGCCGCGCGCTGAAGAATTCCGCCAGCGTTTTGCAACACGGAAAAATCATCTGGCGCACCACCAAAAGTTTGTTGCCGACTTACGATGTTTTTGATGAAGACCGCTATTTTGAACCGGCGAAAAAAGTCGAGCCATTCGTATTCCACGGCCAAAAAATCGGCATCACGATTTGCGAAGATATTTGGAACGACGAAGATTTTTGGCCGTCACGGTTGTATCGTCGCGATCCCGTGCGCGAACTGATTTCGCAGGGCGCGGAAATGATTTTGAATTTGTCCGCGTCGCCCTGGTGTGACGGCAAAGAAACAACGCGCCTCGAAATGCTGCGGCGCGTGGCGCGTGACGAAAAAATTCCACTCGCGCAAGTCAACGCCATCGGCGCGAATGATGAACTGATTTTCGACGGTCACAGTGTTGCGTTGGATGCGCAGGGCGAAATAATCGCCATGGGCAAGGGCTTTGCTGAAGATATTTTGGTGGTGGATTTAGACTCGAGTAGCAGCCGACGTGAGTCGGCTCAAATTAAAGCTCAAGATGAGTTAGAGCGGACTCACGTCCGCTGCTACAAGTTTGCCGAACGGGAGCAACTTTTATTTTCCGCCCTTTCGCTCGGCATCCGCGATTATGTCCACAAATGCGGCTTCAAATCCGTGCTGCTCGGTTTGAGCGGCGGGATTGATTCCGCGCTGATCGCGGTCATCGCCGCCGATGCGCTCGGTTCGGAAAACGTGCTCGGTGTGGCCATGCCCGCGCGCTATTCGAGCGAGGGCAGTTTGACCGATGCCGAAAAACTCGCGCAGAATTTAAAAATCCGTTACGAAGTTTTACCGATTGAACCCGCGTTCCAAGCAGTCGAGGCGCAGTTGCAAAAAGTGTTTGCCGGCACCAAACCGAACGAGGCAGAGGAAAATATCCAATCGCGTTTGCGTGGTCTGACCTTGATGGCGTTGTCGAATAAATTCGGCGGACTCGTTTTGACGACTGGCAATAAATCGGAAATGGCTGTGGGTTATTGCACGCTGTATGGCGACATGAATGGCGCACTCGCGCCGATCGCCGATGTGTTAAAAACGGATGTCTATAACCTTTCAAAGTGGGTGAACCGCGAGCGCGAAATCATTCCGTCCGATTCCATCACGAAGCCACCGAGCGCGGAATTGCGGCCGGGCCAGAAAGATCAGGATTCGTTGCCGCCGTATGAAGTTCTCGACGCAATTCTCGATTTATATGTCGTGAAAAATTTGGGCAGAGCGGAAATTATTGCGCACGGATTTGAGGCGACAGTGGTCAATGAGGTGGTGAACAAAATCAATTTCAGCGAATACAAACGGCGGCAGGCCGCGCCCGGTTTGAAGGTGTCGCCGCGCGCTTTTGGCATGGGGCGGCGGATTCCGGTCGCACAAAAATTTCGGACGAAGGTTTGACACGCAAATTTAGTTTGCCCAGTCTTTACGCGCTCGCATGAAGTTTTCCATCATCACGCCCAGCTTCCGCAATTCTGCGTGGCTCAAGCTGTGCATTGCCTCCGTCGCGGATCAGGGCGTGGAACTCGAACACCTCGTGCAGGACTCTTGTTCGGACGATGGCACGGGCGACTGGCTGCCGCACGAAGCGCGGGTAAAAGCGTTTTTCGAAAAAGATTCCGGCATGTATGACGCGGTGAACCGTGGTTATCGTCGCGCCACCGGCGACATTCTCGCGTATCTCAACTGCGATGAACAATATCTGCCGGGTGCCTTGAAAACGGTGCAGGACTATTTTGAGCAAAATCCGCACGTCGAAGTTTTGCTGGCCGGCAGCATCGTGACGGATGGCGACGGGAAATATATTTGCCATCGCCATTCGATGGTGCCAAATCCGCGCCACATCTGGTTCAAGTTTCCCATTCTCACGAGCGCGATTTTCATCCGCCGCAAAGTGATTTCCGAGCGGCAAATTTTCTTCGACACGAAATGGCGCGACCTCGGAGATTTTCATTGGATTCTAGCGTTGATGAAAAACAACGTGCCGATGGGCGTGAGCAATGAGTTCACCTCCAGCTTTGCCGACACCGGCGAGAACATGAATCTCAAGCCGAACGCGCAGCGTGAAATGGCCGAGACGCGAAAAATGATTCCGGGTTGGATTAAATTCCTCAAGCCGCTCTGGATTGTGAGCCATCGGTTGCGCCGCGCCGCCCACGGCCATTTTGCTTTGAAGGCGACGAGCTATGCGATCTATACCAAGGCGAGTCCGAATCAGCGCGTGACGATTGACGTGCCGAAGCCGACCGCCGTTTGGTGGAACCGGATGTGAGCGGAATGACGAAGGACGAAATCCGAATGACGAAAGAATTCCCAATGACGAATAACGAATGGCCCGTCGTTTCATCATTCATCATTCATCATTCATCATTTCCTTTCATCGGATGAAAGTTCTGCTTTCCGCCTATTCCTGTTTCCCGTGCAAAACTTCTGAGCCGGGCAACGCCTGGCGCGCGATCAACGAGGCTTTGAAGGAACACGAAGTCTGGGCCGTCATCGCCGACGCGCATCAATATCGCGAACTCACCGAGCCGGTGCTGGAAAAAAATCCGCTACCCAATTTTCACCCAGTGTTCATGCGGCTTCCGTCCGCGTATCAATGGATGAGTAAAAAATCCGCCACCACCGCGATTTACTATCATCTCTGGCAGGAACACCTGCGCCACACCGTTCGCGACTTGCACGCGAAAGTGAAATTCGATCTCGTGCATCACGTCACCTATGGCCGTTATTGGTCGCCGAGCGGGTTGCGCGAACTGAATCTGCCGTTCATCTGGGGGCCGGTCGGTGCCGCCGAGACACCGCCGCGTTCCTTCGTGCAAGAACTGCCGTTCAAGTATCGCGTCATCGAAGGTGCTCGCGACGGCGCACGAAATTTTTGCGAAAAAACTTCCGCGCTCCGCGACACCGCCGCCGCCGCGACCATCGCCATCGGTGTCACGCGCGAAAGTTGCGAGGCGCTCCAGCGGCTCGGCGCGAAACGTGTCGAGCGGATGCCGCAGATCGCGCTCACCGAGGAAGACCTGGCGCAATTCGCCGCGCTGCCCGATCCGCCGCCCGGCCCGTTGCGCGCCATTTGCATTGGCCGGCACGTTCATTGGAAAGGATTTTATCTCGCCATCCGTGCGTTCGCGGAATTTGCCAAAAGAAATTCCGACGCCGAATTGTGGATCGTGAACGACGGGCCGTTTCGCGGTAAACTGGAGAAAACCGCTGCGAAAACAGGCGTTTTTGAGCGCGTGAAATTTCTCGGCACCCTGCCGAAATATTCCGACGTGCTGGAAAAGCTCGGTCAATCGCACGTCCTGCTGCATCCCGCGTTGCACGAAGCGTTCGGCAATTGTTGCGCCGAAGCGCTCGCCGCCGGTCGGCCGGTGGGCTGTCTCGCCATCGGCGGCCCCGCCTCGCAGATCACGGCGGAAACTGGTTTTGCCGCGCCCGCGACGAATCCCGCTGAAGCCGTGAGCGCACTCGCTAAATTTTTAGAAACGCTGGACCGTGACCGCGCGTTGCTCGCGCGCATGTCTGCTGCTGCGCGGATTCACGCGCGGAAAAATTTCTCGATGCAGGTCATCCACGCGCGGATGCGGGAGTTTTATTCAGAAGCCGTCGCCACCCACTGGCGGTGATTCGGAAATAGTTACGAAGATTGGAGCGGAGGCGTCACTGAATGAGTTGCACCCGGTAAAATTTTGCGGCTGCATTTGTGGTCGCGCCAATGTCCAGATAATTGGTGGGCATATCCCCGCTTCCCGCGAGAAAAATGTTTGCGCTGACATTTGACCAATTTCCGCCGAGCTTCGTTGCAGATTGCAACACATTCGTCCGTCCGCCGCCGCAAATCCAAGTCACGCGCATATCGTTGCCCGCAGCGGCGGCTGACAAGATGCGGAAAGATGAGGCGTTGCTGGTGGGATCGGTGCCTGCGAGAAATTCATTCAAATTGCTTTGTCCGTCGCCATCGGGGTCCGCATTGGGTGCGGCAGCGGCAGTGTTGGTGCAGCCAAAATAATAGGTGAGCCACGAACCAAGCGTCACCGGGCCGGTCACATGAACGATGGCATTGCTGAGGGAATCATACATTGCCTGAGTCAGGACATTGGTGACGACATTGTTGCTGGTGATGAAGATGGAGACGGGCGCATCCAGAACGTTGGTCACACCGGCCGTGGTTTTGGGCGTGATCGCGAGCTGACCTTCGATGAGATAAATTTCCTGCGTGACGGAACAAGGATCTTGCCGCGCGATAAAATGCGTTCCGCGAATGCCGATATAGCTAAAATCTGTTTCTATTTTGACATCCGGGTTGGGGGTTTTACCGACCAAGCCGGAGAGATAATCGAACGCGCCTTCGAGCACATTATAACTGGCCTTGTTGTTGGCGTTGTTGTTCGGATCGTAAACGTAATTGTCGATCGTCAGCTTGGAGTTCTCAGACACGTTAAATTGTGTGTTGTCAGCGAGCGTTAGGTTCAACGTGCTGTTCGGGCCGGTATGGATTTGATCCCCCATGGAGATGGGCATGCCAGTTTGTAGCTGCATGGGTTCACCACCCGGATGGGTGATGGTGGCCGTGCCTTGCAAATTAGTTACCGAGCCGATGCCATTGGTGATGAGATAAAAGGTGGCTGAGGCTTTCTGGTAGTAACCGGCGGTGACGAGGTGTGGACCGATGTCGCCAGTTTGCACCGTGAAACTGGCGGTGAAGTCACCGGCTTCATCAGTCAATTGTTGGGTCTGAAACGCGTCATCCAGAAAAACCGAGGTGTAGCCGACGGCGGTGAAGGTTTTGCCGTGGACGGTGACCGTAGTCCCGGGTGGCCCCCAAGTGGGTGTGATACTCAAGGAAGGCGGGTCAACCGTAAAAGTCGCCGTGGCCGACTGGCCGTAGTATCCCGCGGTAATGACAACGTTTCCGTGATCCGCCGGAATGCGGATGTTGACGGAACAATTGGCATAAATTGACCAGTTCGCTCCGTCAGTCGGGCGCGGGCAGGCAGCGAGAAATTGATAATTAGGGCCGTAGAAGCCCGTATTGCCATAGTTGGTGCCGGTGACATCCGGCTGGAAACCGGAAGATGTGGCCGTGACGAGACAGTTTCCCGGTCCACTGCTGGGCGAGAGCGAAAGACTTTGAGCCATGGCTTGCCCTCGATGTTGGGAGAGAATACCTGCGAACATGACGACATTCAGGAAGACAGTCTTGAACTTTCGCGTGACAAAGGCGAACGGTTTTTCGGCCAGCAGCATCACACAAAAACTTTCATAGACTCATGCCAAAAAGTCAAAATTATTTTTACAATCATATATGCTACTTCCTTGTGCGAGAGCGCTTCTTAGTCTGCGGCCAAAAAGTTGCGACGATTCTCTTATTTGATCAAGTTCCACCAAGAGCCACTCTTGTTTCGTTAGCTCACGAAACCACCACCGTAAGCCTCATTTGCTTGGTCATTCGATCCGGTTGGTTAGCGGGAACGGGCAAAGTTTTACTTTATTAAAACCGATTTTTGCCGATTTCAGGATCAGGCTTTCGATCGCCAAGATTGATCCGAGCGATAAGCAGAAGCTGTTTTGTCGTCGGCCCAGAGTGGTTCCAAATCCGGGTCGAGATCGAATGGCATTTGCAGGTCAGGTCGAGGCTGAAGCTTGAAGGCGCGATAACCCGGTGGTCATCGCTACCTGAAATGGAGTTTGTTTGGTTGCGCGAGGATACGATTGATTATTAAAAAACATTTTGGCCGGCGGCCGCACCGGCTGGCCGGCATGACATTGGCCGAGGTCGTGGTGGCGCTGGCGATAGTTGGCATCACCATGGCGGGAACGGTGATGGGCTATACCAATTGCGCGAAAGCCTCGGTGAAAGCTGAATTGCAGCAAGCGGCTAACGCGAAGGCGATGGAGCGCTTGGAAGCCACGCGGAGTGCGATCTGGGCACCGTCGCGCTCGATGCCGGTGGATCAATTGATCACTAATAATTTTCCGGATCTAGTCGTGAGCCTCGATCAATCGGGCACCAATCTCAATGGAACGCTGGCCACCATCAGAACAACCATTGCCGCGATCTCCGCTAGCCCGCCATTGCGTTCGGTCCATGTAGAGTGTGTCTGGCAATTTCAAACTGGCGAATGGATCACGAATAGCATCGAAACCATCCGTTCTTTTGATCAATGAACTGCGCCATCAATAATTCCGCTCGCGGAAGTTTACGGCCACCGGCAAGGGCGTTCACCATCGCCGAGCTGATGATTGCCATGTCGGTTTTCTCGTTAATGGTGGCGGGCATTGTGGCCTCAAATTTGTATGGCTTGCGGATGTCCCAGGTGATCGGAGCCAAAGTGAACGTGAGCACTTGGTCGCGCTTGACCATGGAAAAGATTCAGAATGAAATTCACTCCTGTAAGAATCTACAGCTCGGCACAGTGACCAACGGTTTTTTCAACGGGCTGCTCGACGGGGAGACGCAACAATGTTCCAGCTTATTGATATATCCCAGTAACAACACTAACAGCTTTATTCTCTATTACGTGAATGGAGCGGACCAGACCTTGCGGCGCATGACCGATCAGGCGAGCAGCGCGGTGATCATGGCCAACGCGGTGAGCAGTCCACAGCCGTTCAGTGCTCAGGATTTGGCGGGGAATATTCTCACGAACAGCCTGAACAACGCGGTGATTCATCTGGCGTTGGAATTTAATCAGTCCGCGTATTTCAAGGTTCATTCGGATTATTACAAATTTGAAACGGCGGTGAAGCAACGGGTCGTGCCTTGACCGGAGAGACGTATGAAATTTAAAAACCAGACTGCAAATCCCCGCAAATCCGGTAGCGCGTTGATCATGACCATGATCACCAGCGCGGTGGCTTTGTCCGTTCTGGCGGCGACGCTCGCGTGGCAGTCGAGCAATACCCGTTTGACACACCGGGCGATTCAATATGACCGGTCCGTGACGGCGGCGGAGGCGGCTACGGAAAAAGCCATCGGTAAAATTTCAAACGATTTCTTGGCGGGCGGTGAATTGCTCGTGACCAATAATCTCGCGTCGTATCGCGCCCAATCAGTTCCCACCACTACGGATTCCGCGTATTGGAATAATTGGGCATTTGATGATGGCGCGGGAAATACGAACCAGGTTTATGTGCTGCAATCGGGCGTGTCCAGTGCCACGTCTTTGGATCCGATTTACGCTGGTCTCCAGGCGTTCATCACCACTTGCACCGTAGTTTCCCATGCTTCCGATCTCGCCAGCATCCAGAGAGTGAACCCGGGCGTCTTCCAACAAGTGCAACTGGCGAATATTCCGATCTTTCAGTTTGCGATGTATTCCTCGGGCGATATGGAGATCAGTTGCGGTCAGGCTTTCGACATCACCGGACGCGTGCATTGCAATGGCACCCTCTATGTCGAGCCGGATAGCTCCATGACCTTTGAATCAAGTGTGACCGCCGTGGTGAGCAATATTTTTGCGCGGAGTCCGCTCGATTCACGCGGCGCACCCGTGGGCAGCGTGGTTTACGAACATCCCGAATTAAAACTTTCACCCGTCGCCGCTTTGCAATTGCCGATCGGCACAAATAACACGCCCGAAGCCGTTCGCGAAATCATCGAACCACCACCCACGGGAGAATCGGCCAGCTCCACGCTGGGCAATATGCGGTATTACAACCAATGTGACTTGGTGATCAAGGTCAACAACGGTTCCGTGACCGTCACGAGCGGAAATTACAATAATTTTTCAACCGTTCTCCCACCAGCTCAAGCGCAGTTATTCGTCAGCACGGCCGCGAGTTTTTACGACGCACGGGAGACGAAGACGGTCCTGCCCGTGGACATCGACATTGGTCAGTTGGCGAGCTGGAGCCAGACTAACTCTAACATCCGCCCGTCCTTGCTCGGCTCGAACGTGAGCTCGGTCTATGTGATTGATAACCGGACCCTCGGCAGTTCGTATTTGGGAGCCGTGCGCGTATTGAACGGAAAAATTCTCCCGCCGAACGGATTAACCGTGGCGACCGCTCGGCCCATGTATGTGTGGGGCGATTTCAACCAGACAAACAATGCCAATCTCGGCACCACCAACACGCTCACTACGCGCCCAGCCTCATTGGCCGCGGATGCGATCACCGTTTTGTCGGACGCGTGGGTGGATGGCAACAGCGCCAGTTCTCTGGGTTCGCGAGTGGCGGCGCCCACAACCGTCAACGCCGCTTTTCTCAGCGGCTCCGTTGAGACGGCCGATGGAACTTATGGCGGCGGCATGGAAAATTTTCCCCGGTTCATGGAAACCTGGGGCGCCACGCCCTTCACTTATAACGGCTCCATGATAAAAATGTTTCCCAGTCAGTATGCCACCAATTCCTGGGGCCACGCCAATGTGTATCAACCGCCGGTGCGCCGCTGGGCTTTTGACCTGAGCTTCAATGACCCGACCAAGCTGCCGCCAAAAACCCCGCGTTTGATGAAAGTCATCCGCAGCGAGTGGGCCTCCGTCGCGCCCGGTGTGAATACGCCGCCGACACCTTGATAAAATTTTCAATCCGGCCATGAATATTTTTTCGACGACCCAATTTTCCGGCCCAAGCCGGTTGCTCGCGAAATTATTTTTGGCGGTGCTCTTGACCTCATTTTTTTGCGTGCCCGCTTTTTCCGCCCGGCCCAACGAACGCAACGAATACTCCAATACGCCAGCCAAGGGGTCGCTTGCGTGGCAGATGGATCAACAAAAAGCCAAGGATCGTCAGGAACTATATCGCCGGCGTCTGGCGTTGCCCGATACCAGCATCACGCCCGCACAGCAAATCACGGCAGCGGACTTGACGAGCCCGGAACGGTCGGCGGTGCCGCTGGCCTTGAAAGCCAACCGCCGGTGGCCCCAACTATTTTTTATCGCGGCGATGTTTCTCGTGGCGAATCTCCTTTTCCGGAAATTTAATCGCGAGTTGCGCGTCAGTCCCGACACCGAAATGATCTCACCCGGAAATTCTCCAACGCAACGCGGCCCGACCGCTGAAGAAAAATCACTTCGCGAATTTCACGATTCATTCGCCCGTGCATTGCCATCCAGCGCCGCGCCGACCAACGATAATCCGCTCCGCGGATTTGCTTTGCGCGCCAGTCGCCGACTGAGCGCTTTGCACCGGTTACTGGAGGAACTTCGCCACGGATCCGGCGATGTGAAAAACAAGACTATCATTAACCTGTGTTTCGAATTTTCCGGGATCAAAGCCGAATCCAGTTTCCCCCAGGCCCGGCCGGTTCACCAACTGGCCGCCGCCGCCGAAGGACTTTTAAAACAGGTGCTGCAACATCCCGGCAGCCTCACCCCGTCGGTGATGCGAACCGTTGCGGGCGGTCTCGATATGCTGGAAAAATTATGCGTGGCCGAGATGCCGCCGCGCCTCCTCAGCGATCAAGCGTTCCATTTTTTAGTCGTGGACGATGACCTGAAAAACCGGGAAACCACGGCGCAGGCACTTCACAACGCCTTTGGAAATTCGACGCAGGAAATGTGCGAACTTTCGGATTTGTCCCGCGCCAACTTGCCTGCGGGCGACGTGATTTTTCTCACCGTGCGCCTCCCGGAAGCCGGCGGGCGGGATTGGTGCGCCAAGATTCGCGCCACGGAGAATCATGCCGCTACGCCGATTGTTTTCGTCGTTGATCCGAGCCAGTTTGAATCACAATTCGAACCAATCTTGAGCGACGGAAACGACTTATTAGCTCGTCCATTTTTGAACTTCGAAATCGCGCTCAAGGCACTCACACTGCTGTTCAAAATGCGTCTCACCCCCGACGGTGAGAAAAACTTTTTACCAAATACTCCGGGTGATTTTCCTATGCCGCTCTGCCAGCAGCCGCCGAATTACAGTCCGCAGCGCCTTGTTTAACCACGACCACTTAGTCCCTTGGAGGATGACTGTCGGCTATTTATTATTGACGGAGCCACCGAGCGAGTCGAACCGGAAACCGACTATCATCACGAGGAAAAATCTCAAAAAAAATTTGTCACGATTTTGTTTCGAGCACGCGTCAACCATCGAATCAAAACAGAATTAATTATCGGACTGGCGGCGATCCAAATTGCGGTGCCACCAGGGCTTCTGCCGCGAGCGTGCCCAACGTATGCCGCAGCGCCAACACGCTACCATCTTCCGTCGGATGGTTCCGGTTCGATAAAAAAATCACGAACGTTTTTGAGGACGGATCAATCCAAAGAGAGCCGCCCGTCCAGCCGGTGTGACCGTAGGAACCAATGGGGAAAAACTTGCCGCGCGGACCGCTGAAGCTGGTGTCAATATCCCAACCCAAGCCACGTTTTGCAGAAATTTCCGGCGCCGTTTGCACGCGCGTCATCAGCCGCACTGTTTCCGGCTTGAAGATTCGCGCGCCGTCCAATTCACCCTGATTTATCAGCATCCGGGCATAACGTGCCACATCCGGCGCGGTCGTAAATAATCCGGCGTGCCCGGCCACGCCGCCCATGTGCCGCGCGGTCGAGTCGTGGACGACACCGCGATAGGGCACGCCGTTGACGACTTCCGTCGGCGCGATACGGGGCAAAACTTTTTTCGAGGGCAGAAACCCGGTGTCGCGCATTTTCAATGGCGCATAAACTTCGCGTTGCACAAATACTTCTAGCGGAGTTTGGCTCACGCGCTGAACCATTTCACCCAAGAGAAAAAAGTTGATATCGCTGTATTTGAAAACTGTGCCCGGTTTAGATTGTAATTTTATGGCGCAGGCACGGCGGATGGCCTCGGCCTGCCCTCGCCAATCGGTTTTAGTTTCAATGTCGGGCGGCAGACCGGAAACGTGCGTCAGCAATTGTCGCACTGTGATTTCATCGCGGCCATCATTGATGAATTCACGAATATAGGTTTTGACCGGCGCATCCAAATTTATTTTACCGCACTCAACCAAGCGCATCACCGCTGGCGTGCAAGCGATAACTTTCGTCAACGAGGCCGCATCAAAAATTGTGGCTTCCGTCATCGCCTCGCGCGCCGGGATCAACGCGCGATTACCAAACGCCTTATGATACGCCACGCCGTTGTGCTCTAGCCACAACACGCCGCCAGGACACTGGTGACTGGCGATCGCGGAATTGATCGCGACATCCATTTCCGCCAATTTTTCCGGGTGAAAAACCTTGGTGATCGGCCGACTAGTGGCACAGCCGACGATCGCCAATAAGGCCGCGAAAATAAAAATCTGCCCGCGCATATTGTTCAGTGATAGAGCAGGAACGGCTCACGCAGCTTGGAAAATTCACCAAGCCCCGACTGGGTGGCCGCCATGATTTTGGAAACTGGCTCGTCTCGTTCCAGTGCCTCACGCACCGACGCCGTGCCCATCACGTGGTCAAAATAACTTTTGTGCAATTCTAGCTTATCGCCATATAACTTTTTGATCTCCGTCAGAATCGTCAACGTGGTGGCGATGGGTTGATATTTTTCACGATCCATCACCGACAACTGGCAACCGCCGCAATTGGTGCCTTTGAATTTTGAAAACGTCGGCGTGAAATAAACTTCGCGAAATTTTACTCCGGGCAAATTCAAGGCGTTCAATTTTTTCGCCAGCACAAAGCCGTCAATCCACGGCGCACCGAAAAATTCAAACGGCTTCGTCGTGCCCCGACCTTCGGAAAGGTTCGTTCCTTCGATGATCACTTGCCCGGGATAAACCGTAGCGCTGTCGAGAGTCGGCAAATTGGGTGAAGGCAACGTCCAGGGCAGCGCCGTTTCATCGAACCATTCATCACGCGTCCAATGTTCCATCGGCACAACCGTGAGCTTCGCTTTGCCGTCGAGAAATTTTGCGTTGATGAACTGAGCAAGCTCGCCCGTCGTCATGCCGTGACGCAAGGGAATCGGATAATGACCGATGAAGGAGCTAAATTCTGGATATTCGAGAATTGGCCCTTCCATCGCGAGGCCATTGATCGGATTCGGTCGGTCGAGCACGATGAATGGGATCCCCGCGTTCGCCGCCGCTTCCATCGCGTTCGCCATCGTGGCGATGTAAGTATAGACGCGCGTGCCGACGTCTTGGAGGTCAAACACCATCACATTCACCGATTCCATCATGCCTTTCTCGACTTGTTTGCCCTCATGTTTCGTGTCGAAAGTGCGCATGTATTCATCAATGTTCGTCATCATATCGGCCGGCGGCTTGTGCGTCTGACCGTAAAGGCTGAACACCGGCAGCTTCAGATGTTCGTCAAAATAAAACGCGACATATTCGCCCGCTTGAGCATTGCCGCGAACGCCGTGCTCGGGTCCGTAAAGCGCCACAAGCTTCGTGTCCGGACAGTCACGAAAACGATCGATGATCGAATCCAATTTACTATCGAGGCCGGTCGGATTAGTGATCAGTCCGACGTGTTTGCCACGAATCAGATCGAGACGTTTCTCAAAGAGGACTTCAACGCCGAGCTTCACCGGCGGGCGAAGGGAATGGTTTTTTAGGTTCATGTTTTGGCCGCTCGCGAGCAACGTCGCGAGGCTTAAAAAAATCGAAGATAAAATCAGTTTCATTTGTCTTTCAAGCAACTCGTCTTGAGGAACTGCGCAAATTCTCCGCGCCGGAAAATCACCTCGTTATGCGTGAGGTCGGTATGGATGAAAACGATTTTTGATTTCGCCAAGTCCGCCGACACGCGGTTGGTTTCTTCCAGCGCAACAAAATTGACGCCGTTCGTTTGGTAGCTCGCCATCAATTTTTCCGTCTCCGGTTTGGTGCCGCCGTGATCGGTGTAGATGTTCATCAGGCGACCATTTTCATGCTTCTGCCACCCAACAAAATTCTCGGTGTTGCCATAAAGCGCATCGAACAGCCACACCTCTTTGATGGGTAATCCGCCGCGATCCACAATCCCCGCCAGCACGTGGTAGCCGCCGCTGTGGCCGGAGAGAATCACGTTGCCGATTTCAACCTTCGCCTTTTTCAAGACGCCGCCGGCATGAAGTTTTGCCATCGCCTCCGTCATAAAAGCCCTGAAGCCATTGGTATCTTCCAATTTTCCGCCGAACGAATCCGGCGCGTTATGCGGGCCTTCGGGCACGATGAAAATCGCATTTTTTCCGCTGTCGCAAAACTGCTGCACCAGATTGAACTGCTCCAGCGTGCCCGCCACGGTGTTGTTCCAACCGTGGAAGTGGACAACGAAATCAACCTTATCCGTCGCACGGAAATTCTTCGGAACGAACATCGCCACGGTTTGATCCGAATAATGTAAGGTTGCCGAATAAAATTGTCCGTTCCGCGTCCGCCCCGCAGCCCGATCGGGATGCGGAAATGGTGCCGCGACAAATGGCGACAGAATCAATTTACCAAACGGAGCAAATTTGCTTTCGAGCGTGGTAGAATTTTCAGCAGCACGGACTCCGCCCGCGAGGAAACCCGCGAGCACGACGCTGCGTAAAAAGAGATTTTTCATTGCTGCCAATTTGCACATTGGTCGACCTTGTTGGTCTTTATGACCTGCTTCGAGGGCGGCGTCCAGAAAAAACGCGATGTGAATATTGTATCATTTGAAAATCATCTCGCAGTTGACACACCGTCCCGGTTTGTTAGCGTCAGCGCATAAGGATTATTTTATGATTATCGGTGTCCCAAAAGAAATTAAGGAACAGGAGTATCGCGTCGCACTTTTGCCGTCAGGTGCTTATCAACTTATCAAACGCGGGCACACGGTGGTCGTTGAACGTGGCGCGGGCATTGGCGCGGGCTATCCGGACGCAGAATACGAATCAGCCGGCGCCAATTTAGTGGAGACACACGCGGAAGTTTTTGCGCGCGCGGATCTGATCATCAAGGTCAAGGAACCGTTGCCCAGTGAATTACCGCTGTTACGCAAAGACCAAATTCTTTTCACCTACCTGCACCTTGCGGCTAACAAATCGCTCACGGAATCGCTGATGAAATCCGGTGCGACCTGCATCGCCTACGAAACGATTGAGGTGAATCGCCGGCTGCCGTTACTCGAACCGATGAGCGAAATCGCCGGCCGCATGAGCGTTTTAGTCGGGGGCTATTTTTTGGCGAAACATTTTGGAGGCAGCGGAACGTTGCTCGGCGGTGTGCCGGGGGTGTTGCCGGGAAAAGTTGTCGTGCTCGGGGGCGGATCCTCCGGGGTGAATGCGGCGCGCATGGCTCAAGGTCTCGGCGCGGATGTGACAATTCTCGAAGTGGATCTGGAACGGATGCGTTTTCTCGACATCACGCTGCACACGGCGCACACCTTATTTTCTAGCGAGGCGCACTTGCAGGAAATTTTGCCAAGCGTGGATCTGCTTATCGGCGCGGTGCTGGTTCCTGGAGCCAAAGCGCCGAAATTGATTTCCCGCGCGATGTTGCGGCGGATGCGCCCCGGCAGCGTGCTGGTGGATATCGCGATTGATCAAGGCGGCTGCGCTGAAACGTCACGCGCCACGACGCATCACGATCCGGTTTATGTCGAGGAAGGGGTGACCCATTATTGCGTGGCGAATATGCCTGGTGCTTATGCGCGCACGGCCACGCAGGCGCTGACGAATGTGACCTATCGTTATCTCGAAACGCTCGCGGACCTCGGCGTGGACGAGGCCTGTGCAAAAAACCCTGCGCTCATCGGCGGCATCAATGTTCGCAACGGTAAAATCACCTATAAAGCCGTCGCCGAGGCGCACGGGCTAACAATGTGATAGATTAAATCTGCATGCTTGCCGCGCTTCAGAAAATCGCCGCGCAGAATTTTTTTAAACAAATTTTGCGCGCCATTTTTTTTGTTTTATTACTGGGCAATATGTCCACTGAATGTTTCGCGCAGCGTCCACTGGGCTGTGATGTTTCCGGCTACCAACCGAGCGTGAATTGGACGCAGGTGAAAAACGCCGGCGTGACGTTCTGCTGGAGCAAGGCGACGGAAAGCACCACTTACAGCAACCCATATTTCAGTGCACAGGAAGCCGGCGCGAAAAATGCCGGCATCTACATCGGCGCGTATCATTTTGCCCGCCCCAGCGTGCATCCCAACATCACCGGTGCTAACAGCGCCGATACGGAGGCGAATTTTTTCTGGAGCGTTGCCAGCAATTACGTCAAGGGCAGCGGCACTTACCTGGTGCCGATGCTGGATTGGGAAGATCCCAACGCCACCGTTGCCAACAGTTTCACGGTCACCCAAATGTCGCAATGGGTGAACCAATGGTGCAACACCGTCTCCAACCTCGCGCGCGCAAATGGCGTGACCCTCAAGCCCATCGTTTATACCGGCGTCTGGTTTTCCCAACCTAGCAGCACTTATCCCGGACTCAACACCACCGTCACCAGTTGGCCGTCGTGGATCGCCGCTTACAACGGTCAGAATCCACAATCCGGCGCACCATCTTCGTCCTATCCGTGGTCCTCATGGAACGTCTGGCAATATAAAGACACAAACACTTCGGTCGCCAACTGGACCGGCGGCGATGTGGATGTTTTCAACGGCACCGCCACGACCATCGACTCGCTCGTCATCGGCGGCATCAACTCACCGGTGATCACCGCGCAGTCCCTTTTGCACCGCGCGATTGATGCTGGCAGTAATATCACTTTCACCACCACCGCCACGGGGCTGGCACTAAACTATCAATGGGCTTTGAATGGCGTAAAAATTCCCGGCGCAAACACCAACGTTTATAGCCTCACCAACGCGCAAGCCACCAACTCCGGTTTTTACACGCTCAGCGTCACGAATTCCTCCGGCAGTGTCACGAGCGCGCCAATTTCGTTGCTGGTCTATCCGCCGCAAGTCACGATGTTCGCAGACAATTTTGACGCGAACTCGGCGACCAATTGGATGGCTAACAGCAGTTCCGGCGATAACGGCGTCACGTTTAGTTTCGATTATTCGGCACTCGGAATTCCGGCGGCACCGAACACCACGAACGGCACCACGAGCGGTATGCAAATGAAAGCAAACCTCTCGCTCGGCGCGGTCGCGGCGGTTTCGCTCTCACCAATGAATCAAACTTTTGCCGGCGATTATCGTGTTCGCTTCGACGGCTGGATGAATGTGAATGGTCCATTCCCTGGCGGCGGGGGCGGCTCCACGGAATTTCTGACGGCAGGCATCGGCACTTCCGGCACCCGCGCGGAATGGACCGGAAATTCGTCTGCGGATGGTTATTATTTTTCCGTCAACGGCGACGGCGGTTCCTCCGATACGGCCACAGCTACTGCCGATTATAATGCCTATATTGGTCCCACTGTGCAGGCCGCCGCGACGGGTGATTATTGGGCCGGCACGGATACCACCGCGCGCGGAAACGGTAATCTTTATTACACCACCACCTTTCCAACTGGACAGGCCGCACCCGCCACGCAGCAAATAAATTATCCGCAGCAGTCCGGCAATTTGAACCCCGGCACGTTCGGTCTCGCCTGGCACGACGTCATCGTTTCCAAACGCGGCAGCACGGTTGATTGGGTCGTGGACGGCGTGCGCTTCTGCACCATTTCCAACGCCACCTTCACAGCAAGCAATGTGTTCGTCGGCTTCTGGGATCCATTCTCCTCGCTATCATCAAACAACGTCATCAACTTTGGTCTCGTAGATAATCTGCGCGTGGAATCGCCCGCCGCCGCGCCGGTATTCACGTTGCAGCCGTTCGCGCAGACGGTCAAGCTGGGGACGAATGTGACGTTCACTTGCGCCGCGAGCGGATTACCCGCGCCAAATTTTCAGTGGCGGTTTAATGGGACGAATCTCCTAGACGCAACCAATTCCAGCTACGCGCTCGCCTTGGTCGCAACGACGAACGTCGGAAATTATTCCGTCGTGGCGAGCAATTTCATAGCCGCCAGCACCAGCACAAACGCCGCGCTCGCACTCATCGCCTCGGTCGCCGCGCAGTTCACCGCCATCAACGCCAATAACGGCGCGGTGCAAATCAGTTTCAGCGGCGATGCTTATTGGACATACACAATCGAAACCTCGACCGATCTGTCGAGTTGGACTTCACTGACTAATCTGACGAGTTCAACCGGGCTGTTTTATTTCACCACCGGTTTCAGCCCCAATGCGCCGCAACAATTCTTCCGCGCTCGCGGCGGGCCTTGATTTAATTGAATGAAATTCCTATCGCCGCTGCTGTTCGCCCTCGTCGTGCCGCTATTTTCGTATGCTGAAGGTTTTGATATCCTCATCCGTCACGGCCTGATTGTGGACGGCACGGGTAATCCCGGGTATCACGCCGATGTCGCGGTGAAAGCCGGGCGCATCGCCGCCCTCGGGAAAATCACGGGCACGGCGAAAGAGGAAATTGATGCCACCGGTCTCGTCGTCGCGCCGGGTTTCATTGACGTCCATACGCACGCGGATGACGTCGCAGATTTTCCGCTGGCCGAAAATTTTCTCCGCATGGGCGTGACCAGCATCGTCGTCGGCAACTGTGGTTCGTCGGAGTTGGACCTCGGAAAACTATTTAAGAACATTGCGACCAAAAAAGTTTCCATCAATGTCGCGTCGCTCATCGGCCACAATTCCGTGCGCGAACAAGCGATGGGCGGCAGCTTTGATCGCGAGCCGACTGCTGCCGAGCGCGAGACAATGAAAACCATGGTTCGCAAAGCGATGGCCGACGGCGCGGTCGGGCTTTCCACGGGATTGATTTACCGGCCGGGAACTTTTTCCAGCTCGGATGAAATCGTGGAACTCGCCCAGGAAATCGCGCCGTTTGACGGTATTTACACGAGTCACATGCGGCATGAGGATTACCGGATTGATTCCGCGCTCGAGGAATTTTTTCGCGTCGCCCGCGCAGCGCATGTGCGCGTAGAAATTTCACATATCAAACTCGGCGGCGAACGCGCGTGGGGCCAGGCCGCGCGCGTCTTAAAGAAAATCGAAGCCGCCCGCGCCGAGGGTCTGGACATCACGCAGGATCAATACGCCTACACCGCCTCCAGCACCTCGCTGTCACAATTGATTCCCGACTGGGCGTTCGATGGCGGGAAAGAAAAATTCAAAACCGCGTTCGCCGATCCGGAACTGAAGGCCAAACTGGTCGCGGAGATGCGCGAAAAAATCGATGAACGCGGGGCGACGAATTATGCCTATGCCGTCATTGCCCACTATGCGCACGATCCGTCGGTGGACGGTTTGAGCATTGTTGACGCTGCCAAAAAACTGCGTGGTGCCGACTCCCTGAACGACCAGATTGAAACTATTTTAGAAATCGAAAACTACGGTGGCGGGCAAGGTGTATTTCACGGGATGAACGAAGCTGATTTACAAATGTTCATGCAACATCCGAACACGATGTTCGCCAGCGACAGCGGCAGTCGAGAATTTGGCAAAGCCGTGCCGCATCCACGCGGCTACGGCAACAACGCGCGCGTGCTTGGCCATTACGTCCGCGAGTTAAATGTGCTGCGACTGGAAGATGCCATCCGTAAGATGACTAGCCTGCCGGCGAACACATTTCATTTTGCAGAGCGCGGCCAACTGCGCGCGGGCTGGGCAGCGGACATCACCATTTTTGACCCGGCCAAAGTGAATTCGCCTGCGACCTTTGAGAGTCCACATCACTATGCCGAGGGCATTCCCTTCGTGCTAGTTAATGGTGTCACGGTCATCAAAAACAGCGCCCACACTGGTGCGAAACCAGGGCAGCCATTACGCCCGACGACTAAAAATTAAGTGAGTCACGCTACCGGACTGCCGCTTCGGTGATGATCAAGTCACCTTTTTTCCCATCCAACAACGCCCGGGCTCCGCACGGAATTGTCGCGTTCAGATCTACGTGCCCAAAAGGCAAACCGGTGACGATCGGCACACGCAAAGTTGAGAGTCGCTCCTTCACCACGTCCGCGCCGGACTGCTGGTATTCACCGGTGGAATTTTTTTTCCTCTCGTCGCAATCATGATTAACGCCTACCGCCACGCCGGCGACCTGTTGCAAAATCCCCGCGTTTAAAAGTTGCGTCAGCATCCGATCGAGCCGATAAGGACGCTCGCTGATATCCTCGAAGAAAAGAATTTTCCCCTTGAATGACGGGGCGAACGGCGTGCCCAGACTCGCACACAACAAGGAAAGATTGCCGCCGATCAGTTCCCCCTCGGCCAGGCCGCGTCGCAAAATTTCAATTTTATTTTGCGGGCAACCGTCGCTGAGGCTGCCCGGCGGTTTTGCTTCCATCACCGTGCGGAAAAAAGATTTTTTGGTGAAGCCCGGAACGTCGGCGGCGGCGAGCGCGCCATTCACCATCGGCGCGTGAAACGAAACAAACTTGGAAAATTTTTGGATGGCGATATGTAGCGCGGTGATGTCGCTATAGCCCGAAAAAATTTTTGGATGCCGCGCGATAACGGAAAAATTCAAGCGCTCCAAAATCCGCGTCGCCCCATAACCGCCGCGCAAACAGTGGATGGCCTTCACTTTTTTATCCGTAAACATCGCCATCAAATCCTCGGCCCGGGCACGATCTGTGCCGGCAATGAAGCCGAGCCGCGCGCGGACGTTTTTGGCGAGCTTCACCTTGAAACCGTAGCCCTCCAGCGCAGTGACAGCGCGGTCAAGCGCGTGCGGGTCTGGCGGCGCACTCGCCGGCGCGATAATGCCGATGGTATCGCCAAAATTCAGCCGCTCCGGTTTGATCAAAGTTTTCATGAGTGAGGAAAAGATTTTTTGAAAGCCGCCAGCACCGCGCATAATTTCTCCAAATGAGCGGCGGTGTGTTCGCTCGAAACGATAAAACGAAAGGTGCCGTGCGGCATATTTCCGTAGCGCAAATACGGCGGATAAATTCCGGCGACCAACAGCCGTTTTTTTAATTCAAGTTCCAACGCTGCCAGCAACACCGGCAAACGCACGATTGGCCCGGGTGATTCAGAGATTTCCCAGCCGGCAGCGCGAAGTTGTTTTCGCACTAACGCGACGTTTTGAAACAGCCGCTTCCGTCGCTGCGGCTCCGAGCGCAGAATTTTTACGGCCGCGATGGCGGCACCCGCGAGCGGCGGTGGCAATGGCGTCGTGCCCACAAACGCTCGACTGCGCTCGATGATTTTTTCGCGCATCGCGTGCGACGACAGGACCACGCCGCCGTAAACTCCGAATGCTTTACTCAAGGTGGCGCAGTGAAGGACTCGCCTGCGACTGACGTTTTCAAACTCCAACGTGCCTTTGCCCGTCGCGCCCAAAACGCCTGCGCCGTAGGCATCGTCCACCAGAATCATTCCCCGGCGCGATAAAATTTTAAGATAGTCGCGCAACGGCGCCACCGAGCCATCATACGAAAAGACTCCGTCAGTCAGAATAATTGGGCGGGCATTTTTGCCACATTTCCAAAGGACTTTTTTAAGGTCGATAATATGGCGATGCCGAAATTTTTTCACGGGGCACGCCAGCATCCGCGCGGCATCTACGAGCGCGCCGTGCGCCGATTCATCGATCAGGGCGTGTGAGAATTCCCCCGCCAGTGCGGTCGCCGCCGCCAGTGGTGCGAGATAGCCGTCCGGCAATAACAGTGCGGATTCAGCGGCGAAAAAATGGGCGAGTTCGTTTTCGAGCCGCGTATAAATTTCATGATTGCCGGTGGTGAACCGTGACGCCGCTACGTTTAAGCCTGATTTCTCCAAAGATTTTTGCGCCGCGAGCGCAAGGCGAGGATCGCGTGCCAACCGGAAAAAATCGCAACCGGAAAAATAAAGTAAGGTGCGCCGGCGAAAGCGCACCGTGTTCGTGCCGATAAATTCCAGCGGCTCCGGTTCGGTCATAGCGGGATGTTAAATTTCTTCGCGGCAAACTGCACGCGTGAAAATTTTCTTCGCGGTTGCGCCGGTTTTATTCGACGGCTATTTTACGACCATAAGGAACACATGAAGCTTTCATTTGTGAGATCTAAATTATTTTACGCCACGATTTTGGTCATCGCCAACACTGGCTTGGCACAACCTACCAACTTTGCAGCCACGCTCGCCGACCTGCGAACCCAACTCGACACGCACCTAAATCAGCCGCGCTTCGAGGGCGCACTTTGGGGCGTGAAAATTGTCGCGCTCAAAACTGGCAAAACCATTTTCGAACATCACGCAGCGCGGCTGATGAGTCCGGCTTCGAACAGCAAACTCTACGCGGGTGCGCTCGCGCTGACGACGTTTGGTGGTGATTATCAGATCAGCACGCCGATTTCCTCGACCGCCAGGGTTGAGCGAAATGGCACGATTCACGGCGATTTGATCGTTTCTGGTCGCGGCGATCCGAGTTGGAAGAATACGAATTTCTGGGATAACTTCGCGCCCTTCGTCGCGGCCCTGAAAAACGCCGGCGTGCGGCGTATCACTGGCGACCTCATCGCCGACGACACTTTTTTTCAGGGCGAGCCTTACGGTGGCGGCTGGGCGGTCGACGATTTGACCGATGCGGAAGGTGGCGAAATTTCTGCGCTCACGCTCGATGACAATGTGATCACGTTGCGCGTCCTGCCGGGAAAGAAAGTTTCTGAGGCGTGCGCCGCAGAATTTCTGCTTCCCGAGTCGGGAATACTTTTGGTGAACCAAACCAAAACCATCGCCACCGGCGGGACAAACCATTTTGAAATCCATCGCGCGCCCGGCGAACGCAAAATCATTTTGCTCGGCGAAATGTCCCTCGGCTCGGCGCCCGAAACGTTGGAAACACCGGTGCCCTCGCCCGCTATTTGGTTTGGCAATGCACTGAAAACAGCTTTGATCAAAAACGGGGTTTCCGTGCGCGGAAAAGTCCGCAGCGTGGCTTGGCCGGAGAAACCCCTATGGAATCAGGCGAATCTGACGCTACTCGGCGAAGTCAAATCGCCGCCGCTGCGCAGTCTGCTGCGCGCGTTCATGAAACCCTCACAAAATCTGGAGACGGATTTGATCTTTGCGCACACCGGCGAAAGTTTCCACCCCCCCGAATCACCAACATGGTTGACGACCGAAGATTTGGCGGTGGCGGCTCTGCAACATTTTCTGACGACCTATGGAGTTCCGCCCGACCTTCACTTTGATGAAGGCTCTGGCCTGTCGCGTAACAATCTTACCTCCGCGAACGCGACCGTGGCGCTGCTGACACTGATGGCGACTAATCGTTATGCGGCTGACTATTTTGAGGCGTTGCCGATTGCGGGTGTAGATGGCACGCTGCGTCGCCGCATGAAAAATACTCCGGCGTTCCAGAACGTGCATGCCAAGACCGGCACGCTCCGCTGGGTGAATGCGCTCTCCGGCTATGTCACCACCGCTTCGGGCGAGACTCTGGTTTTCAGTTTGATGCTGAATCGCTACAGCCCGCCACGGGACCGCAAACGGACAGATGAACTTGACGATATCGCCGTGATGCTCGCTGGATTCAAAGGCCGCTTGGAGGAATAATTTTCGCGGCGGCGACTCAACGCGTCGCGGCCGCGTGCGGCGAAAGCAAGGCTGAGGCTGGAGTTTGTTCCTCCAAAATTTTCTTGGCACCGCCGACAACTTTTTCCCAGTCCAACGCCGGACCGGGATCGTTCTTATTTTTCTGGATGTGATAGTGTCCCAACACGCCCTGATATTTTTCCAATTCGGCATCCGGCAGTTGATGCGAAATTAATTTCCCATTGGCGTCCACCGGATATTGGCATTTCAACTTCGGAAAAATTTTGCAGAGCGCAGCGGTTAACTTCGTCAACGCGGCATATTGCTCAGGCGTATAATCGTATTGCACCAGATCGTCGCCCTGGATCACGCCCCGCACAGGCTCGTTGCGGGCGGGGCGACTGATAAAATTCCGCGTGCGGATGCCGCCCTCGCCGAGGCGTCCCGGAATCGTCAGGATTGTTTTACCCGCTGCGTTGGTCCCATACCATTGGTCGAACGGATTTTTCTGGTCCGCCGGATAAGCCCCCATGTTCGCGATCTCCACGCCGATCGAGCGGTCGTTGGAAGTCGTCGCGTGCCACGCGCGCTCCTTCAAGTCTAGCGTTTGATAAATCGTCCCATCCACATCCAGCATAAAGTGAACACTCAAGTCCCGATGGTCTTGCAGCACCAGAAAGCAGGTGCGACTCACCCCGCAGACATCGAAGTGCAAGACAAACTGATCAACGACGTTTTGCAGTAGCGGCAAATCCCAACCGCCGCCGCGCACGCGCTCGACTTCATTTGCAGTCAGCGCTTTCGACCGCAAACCATAACGGTTCGGGGTTTTTAGAGTCTTCACCTCGGCAGTGGACGTGGCCCAGTCAGATTTTCCAATCGGGGCGAAGCGACGCTCTACGCGATACGCATCGTAGCCGCCGGGATCCAGCCATAACACCACCGGGGTGCCGGTGTGGAAAAACTGCCCCGCCGCCACGATCTCATCGCCCGTGCGCGGCGCAGCTTTTCCAACTCGCGAAACCGTGCCGCAGCCGTTCGCAAGCAGCGCGACGGGCACTAAAAATAGAAAAAACTTTAGGTTCATATCATTGGATATTCGTCAGTGGCCGGTTAAAAACCCATTCCAGCCCACGCTGCAAACGCTCGCGGACATGATCGGAATGGTGGCCGGGCGGTTCATAAAATGTGCAACGCGCGGAACGCATTTGCAGGCATTCATAAATTTTCCGCGCGCCGACGTTGGCTCCGAACTGATCTTGCGCCGCGCCTTCAAGGTAGATCAGCTGGTGAGCGCCGAACGCCGCTGGATTTTTTTGGACGAGGGTCAACGGATCATTATCCAGCCAGCGTTGCCAGACGCGCTCGCGGAAATTTCCTTGAGCGTCATAAAGCCATTCGAATTCACCCCGGTGAAAAAATCCGCGCGGGGCGTAAGCCGCAGAGAGGCCGAGCGCATAAGTGATATCGCCATCTTTGGGCACCGGCAGTTTTCCCGCCGCAATTTTTTTCACATCCGCCAGCGGGAGTTCGGCCACTGATTTAATTTTTACAAGCGGCAGATGACTATTGGCAAAATCAGAATCCGGACTCAAGGCGATCACGGCATCAAATAGTTTCTGCCGGTCGCTGCCCAATCGCAATGCCCCAAAACCACCACTGGAATGTCCGCTCACGATCCGCCGAATTCCGTGCGCAGGCGCGGGGAATTTGTGTTCGACGGCGCGGACAATTTCCGCGCAGACAAAATCCTCGTAGTTGCCTTGCGCCGAGGAATTCAAATACTGGCTGCCGCCCCAACGCGTCTTACCGTCGCAAATCACGAGCACCAGCGGCGTGATTTCATCCGCGATTTTTTGCGTGAACTTCAGCCACACATTGGAGTTCGCCACAAACTTGTCCGCAGAATTACCATAGCCCGGCAGATAGTAAACTACTGGCAGGCGTGCGCCATTCGTAGCTTGGGCAGGAAGAAAAATCGGCACCGGGCGCACGTCGGGATCCTGCAGCACGTTGTGTTTCAAAGCACGACTAGGCAGCGCGATGACTTCCAGGCGTGCCTCGCGGGCATAAGCAATGGTTGGCAAAATCGCCAGCCAGAGCCAGAGCGCGGCACGAATTCTAAAATTTAAAATAGTTCTCAATCCTTAATTACTCCGATCAAATTACAAACCGGCAGCCAATCCGCCGCCCCCAAAATATCACTCGCCGCCAGCCCATCAAACTTTTTGCCAGTCAGGCTTTTGCTCATACACCCAATAATAATAATCTCTCATCTTCAATTCCGCCGCCGCCGCTTCATCCAAAAAAACGGTTACCTTGGGATGCAATTGCAATGCGCTCGCCGGGTTCATCGAAGTGATCGGACCTTCGACCGCTTCGGCGATGGCGCGGGCTTTGTTTTTACCGAACGCCAGCAGCACGCAATGGCGCGATTCTAAAATTGTCCCGATGCCCATGGTGATGACGTGAAACGGAACTTCTTCCGCCGAATCAAAAAATCGCGCGTTATCTTTGCGCGTCTGCGGCGTGAGCGTTTTGATCCGGGTGCGCGACGCGAGCGACGAGGTCGGTTCGTTGAAGCCGATATGCCCGTCCGTGCCGATCCCCAGCAATTGCAGATCAATCCCGTTCGCCGCCACAATTTTCTCCTCGTAATGCTTGCACGCCGCCGGCACGTCCTTCGCCAATCCGTCTGGAATGTGAACATTCTTGATGGAGACATTCACCTGACTGAAAAGTTTCTCCCACATGAAGCTGTGATACGACTGCGGATGCATGGGCGAAATACCGATGTATTCATCGAGGTTGAACGTCGTCAGCTTGCTCCAGTCGAGTTTTTTCGCGACCAGTTCGCGATACAAAAGTTCCATCGTGCTGCCCGTGGCTAAGCCCAACACGGCATTGGGTTTTTCTTGAATGAGCCGCACCAGCAGTCGCGCGGCGATTTGAGTAGCCGCTTCGGGTGTCGGTTTGATGATGATTTCCATACTTAATTTTCTATCAACTCTTGCCGAGCCGTTGAGTTAATTTATTTTTCACATCGGCACGGAACTCGTCCACTAAACTCAGCGCATATCCCCCGATATCCAGCGTCGCATCCAATATCAGTGGCGTCAAATCCATGCCGAAGATCAACTGCGTCGCCGTATCCGTCGTGTGCGAAGAAAAGAACGTGGCGTTGGCCGCCCGGCGCCCCAAAGTAGCGTGGTCGTAACGCTTGCCGCCAGCGATTTGAGACGCAAATAAACCGTTCAATCGGGCCGCAAATTTTTCATGTCCACTCACATCCATCACCACTTTTTTGGCATCTGGCAGCCAGTCAAGATCGCGCCAGACTTCGCAGCCGATGACTTTTGCCGGTCGCTTTGAGCGGGGCAACTCGCGCAGTGCCTGGATCACCGCCACCGCCACGCCGATATGTGTGTCATGTTTATCCGCGAGGTTGTGCGTGTAAACCACCTGCGTTTTCGTCGCGGAAAAAATCTTTTTCAAATCATCCTTCAGCGCCGTATCCGTTGCGCTTTTCACCGCGTTACTGGGAAAATCCAATTGCAACATCGCCGCATAACCGCCGAGCTTCGCCGCTTGATTCTGCTCGCGCCGCCGCACCACCATCATTTGTTCATCAGCAAATTTTTTGAACTTTCCCGCGCGCGCACTGCCGGCCCCATTCGTGCACGTCACCCCGCCGAACCATTTCGACTTGCTGGTATGGCATTCGAGGATTCCATGAAACGCCATGAATTCGAGGTCATCCTGATGGGCACCGATTCCCAAATGGGTCACGCGGCGCAACGCTGCGGCGACCGGCTTGCCGTCCGGCACATAAATGTCCGCTGTTGAATGATGCAACTTCATAAAATTTGTTTTAACGAATCGTCTGCGCCGCCCGCAATAAATTTGTTGCTTTCGCAACTACCCGACTCGTTCGTTAACCCTTGATACCATGAGTTTGCCCGTTTTGACTCGTAAACGCCAGCTCGACTCGCGAGACCAAAACCCAGGCGCGAACACGGCTTCCAACAGCCGACTTCGCACGGCATTTTTCGCCGGATTATTCATCGGCGCTTGCCTTCAAAATACTCTTCAATCTCTTCCAAAGTTTTCCCCTTCGTCTCGGGCAGAAAGAACACGGCGGTGATGAAATAAATCACCGTGCACCCGGCAAACAAGAAGAACATCACGGAATAACCGTATTGCCCAACGGTCGGCAGAAACACGGCCGCGATGGTGGTGGAGATGCAGTGGTTGATGAGCAGCGCCACGCTCATGCCGTTCGAGCGGATGCGCGTCGGCATCAGTTCCGACAATGCCAGCCACACGCAAACGCCAGGGCCGACGGCGAACGAGGCCATGAATAAATACAGAAACAACGCCGTGAGCCAGCCGTGGGAACTGTCCGGCACCGGCGTCAGAATGGCGTGTTCGATTTTTAGCGGCGCGGTGCGGGCGGCAGCGAGGCTGGCGAACGGATTTTTGAAGAACGCCGCCACCTTGGTCGCGGGAACACAACTGTCACGGCTGATGGTAAGACTCCCGTTGGTTTCATCCGAGCGGATCACTTTCGAAGCCGCTTTGAAATCGCCGTAGGAATAAATCACGACGAGATTTTTTGGCTCCTGCGTCAAACCGGGCGAAGCCAGCGTGCCGTCGCCGAGCAGCAACTTGCGCGTCGCTGCCGAATCCATGTTCACCGCGACCGTCTGATTGGACGAAATCACCAGCGTTTGCAGGGCATCCTTCACATCCACGCGCCGCGCTTCGGTTTTGTGAAACATTGTTCCCACACACAACAACGAGACGATGACGCCCGCACTGCCGAGCGAGAGCAAAAATTTCCGGCCCTTGCGATCCACCAGCACGATGGCTCCGATGGTCGCCAGAAAATTGGTGACGGTGAAAAAAAAGTTTCCAAGGTGCGCCTGATGATCATTGAAGCCGGACTGGAGGAAAATCGTGGTGTTGTAGATGATGATGGAATTGACGCCCGTGGCTTGGTTGCAAGCAAGAATGATGCAGGCGAGGGCGAACGGCAGGATGTATTTGCGCTGCCAGAGGGATTCCTTTTTATGACCGGCGGTGGCCCGGGATTTTTCGGTGGCGGCAATTTCTTCCATTTCACGCAACTCGATTTCCGCCTGATTTTCCGAACGCGAGCGCAACAACGCGGCGCGGGCGGCTTCCTTTTTACCACGCCGAAACAACCAGCGCGGCGACTCCGCGACTTTCAGCGCGCCCAGCACAAATAAAATTCCCGGCGGCAGCGAAACCCAAAAAATTCCCCGCCACGCCGCGTCCTTCACCGCAAACAGTTTTTCCGCATCACCGAGTTTGGCGACTTCCTCCACGCGACCGCTAAAATAAAAACCGATGAGCGCGGCCACCACAAAGCCCAATGTGAGCAGCCATTGAAAAATGCCCGTGCCCCGGCCGCGATGCGAGGCCGTCAGACATTCCGCCAGATACAACGGCACCACCACGCCGATCATGCCGCCGCTCGCGCCTTGAAGCACGCGGCCCAGCACTAGCCCGTTGTAGCTGTGCGACAGCGCGATGACCGGCACGCTCACCACAAACAACGCGCCGCTCACCACCAGCATCGTCCGGCGACCCAGCCAATCCGCCAGCGCGCCAGCAAACAAAGTAGAAAACGTGCTGCCCAGTAAAACTGCGGCGGCCACGAACGAAAGATTATTTGCGTTCAGCCCGGACGTCGCCTCCAGATAGGGCAGCGCGCCCGAGATGATGCCCACATCAATTCCGAACAGCAGCCCGCCCAACCCCGCGACGAGCAGGAGAAAGCGGTTGTAGCCGGATTTGCTGGCGTTCATGCGTATTTTAACCGCGCATTTTTTAAGCGTTACGACGGGATTGGAAAAGCCAAATTATATAGCTTTCAAACGGTTTTTGTAACATCGCTGCGGATTCATTTTTTAGAAACCGCAAGCTGCGTCACCGCTTCATCAATCGCCTTGCCGAGCGCCGGAATTTTTTGCGTGTAAGCCAGTGGCGGTTCATGGTCGTCCAGCGGAAACACTTTGTTCGCCGCGAAAATGTCATCGGCATAGCGATGGCCAAGGTTGCCGAGAAACGCCACGACATAATGCCGGAACGGTTTTCCCGGCAGCGATTTTACCACGCCCGCGTCGGAGCCGTAATTAAAAGTCAGTCCCGTTTTGTGGGCGAACGACACCTCAGCCCGCGCGTTGGCCGCGCGGATGTCCACGCCGCAATCCTTGCCTTCCACCACCACATGACCGTTCGTCGGATTGATCCAGCGCTCGGCGACGCGCGACGGAATTCCCGCGCGCACATCCTTGCCCCCTGGAAAATTGGCCGTGCTCAACGCCTCATTGAACGCCTGCTCCGACAAGGTTTTTTTGAGAAATGACCGCGAATCGTCCGAAAGAAATTTCGCTGTCACCGGCTTTTTATTTACGTCCAGCCAGAGCTCGCCCGGTCCGCCATCAATCAGCCACAATAACCGCGCCGTGTCGAAGGCCGTCATGTTGATCTGGTCTGTCTGCCAGCCGCGCCCGTCTTTCGGACTCGTGTGGTTTATCTGCAAGGTGCCGAGATTGAGTTCTCGAAATTCGCGATTGAGCGACTCAAGCTCATTTTTATCATGCATCATTTTCAACAACGCCTGCGTCGCGAGGTTGTCGCTCACCGTGATCATCGCGTCGAGCCACGCGCGAATTTTTCTCGCGTCCGGCTTGGCGCCTTCAACAGCATAAATGTATGCCGAATCCAATGAAATTTTCCCCGCGTCAACCATCCGCAGAGTGTGGAACGCCACCATCAGTTTGAACAACGAGGCGGGATACGGCGGCATGAATTGATACGGCGCAAGTTCGCGGCCCGGGACTAA
>JANYFN010000074.1 GCA_025362675.1 Limisphaerales bacterium
TAGCCTGCACGTCCAAGGGCAAATGTCCGGCACTTTGCGCGCCGTCCACGAGCGTGGTGATGCCGAGTTTTTTGGCGCGCGCACAAATTTCTGCGACAGGATTCACCGTGCCCATCGAATTGGAAATGTGCACGAGCGAAAGCATTTTCACCTGCGAGGTGAGCAATGAATCGAGTTGCGACAAATCGAGAACGCCGTCGTCGCCGGTGACGGGAATGAAGGCGAGCTTCGCGCCGGTCTTCTGCGCGATGAGCTGCCACGGCACGAGGTTGCTGTGATGCTCCAGTTCGGTAAGCAAAATCACATCGCCGGTCTTGAGATTCTTTTCGCCCCACGCGGCGGCGACGAGGTTGATGCTCTCGGTGGTGCCGCGCGTCCAAATGATTTCGTCGGACGATTTGGCGTTGATGAATTTCGCGGTGCGAACACGCGCGGCTTCAAAATTATTCGTGGCGCGATTACTCAGCTCGTGAATACCGCGATGGACATTGGCGTTATCGCGTTCGTAATAATGCACGAGCGCATCAATCACGCTGCGCGGTTTTTGCGAGGTGGCGGCGTTGTCGAAATACACGAGCGGCTGGCCGTGAACCTGCTGGTTCAAAATCGGGAAGTCATCGCGGAGCGCAGACCAATCAACGGTTTTATTCATGGGATTTTTTTGCCACGGATTGAACACTGATGAAACGCTGATTAAGGAAACAGATTTGAAAATCCGTGTTTCATCCGTGTTTCATCTGTGGCTCAAAGAAGGCCGAGTTGCAGCTTCGCCGCCTCGGTCATCATGCCTTGATTCCACGGCGGATCCCAGACGAGTTCAACGTTGGCTTCGTCAATCGGTTCGAGCGAGATCAATTTATTTTGCACGTCTTGGGCGAGCACGGGGCCCATGCCGCAGCCGGGCGCGGTCAACGTCATTTTCACATCGGCTTTGTAATTCGTCTCGCCGACGGGCGTGAGATGGCAATCGTAAATCAAACCGAGGTCCACGATGTTGACGGGGATTTCCGGGTCGTAACACGTCTTGAGCGATTCCCAGACTTTCTTTTCAAGTTCCTCCTGCGTCATCGGGCCGCTGCTGGCGGTAGTGGTGACGGGCGCGGCTTGCACTTCGATGCCCAGTGCGTCGGCATCCTTTGTTTCGATGCGGAACATGTTGCCGTTGACGATGACGGTGTAAGTGCCGCCGAGGGATTGGGTGATGTGGGCGGTCTCACCTTTTTGCAACGTGACCTTGGTGCCGATGGGGACGACGGACGCCTCGACATCGCGCGTGAGAATTTTTTGTTCGGAACTCATAATTTTTAAATCATCGCCGCAAAGGGTTGTGAAATCAAATAAAGGATTTAGCGCAGGTCGGAAAGGTTACGGAACTTTTTCGATCATGATGCGTGAGGGATCGCCGATGCCGAGCTGGAGCAAGGCAGCGTTTTGATAAATTTCTAAGTTGGAATTCACGGCGGGCAGATCGAGGCGCTGGCGTTCTTTGGCGAGTTCTTTTAGCGCGATGATGTCGAGTGCTACGGGGTCGCGACTGATCCAGAGTTCGCTGCGCGGGCGGGAGAATTGGAGGTAGCTGACGGGGCCGCCTTGATACTGCGCGAGCAAAGCGTCGGTGATGAGCAAAGCCACGCGGTCGCCGATGGCAGGCAACGCGTAAATTTCCGGGAGCGCTACGGCGAGCCGGTCGGAATCCAAGGTGAAGCGTCGGGTATTATCGAGGCTGCCAAGACCGAGGCTGAAAAAATGGCCGCAGGTTCCCGCGCTGTTTTCATTCATCAAGGGCGCGATAGAAATGATTTTCGTGAGACGTTGGCTGACGAGTTTTGAGACGTAAGATTTTTTCCCGACACTTTGGTTCGTAATGCCAAATTCTAAATCGCCCCACACCAGATTACCGATCACGGGTGAATCCGGCAGGTAAAAAGCATTCGTGTCATAGCCGCTCTCGACGGCCCCGGCCGCTTGCACGCCGAGTTGTTGGGCCAGTTGAAAAAAACCGGCGGCGCGCAGATCTTCCGCGCGTTTATCCCAGATAATAATTTGATTTCCGGGCACGCCGGCGGCGCGCAAACCATTGACGACGGCGGATACCACAGCGGGGCGGGTGCCGGAGACGGGGCCGGACTGCGAGAAAACTTTGATGCCGATGGTGTCGTTGGTGTGAATGATTTTCCGCCAGCCATCGGCGAGGTTGGTGCCGCGCGAAAAGGCGATCAGGCCGAGGTTAAACCGTGCCTCGACGGCGGCGGTATCCGGCTTGAAAGCTGTGAGCAGATTGTCGCCTTGCACGATGGTCAAGTGCGTGGCGGCATTCGTGCCATGGAGCGGAAAAAGTTCGACTGCCGGGGCTGAAAACAGCCCGCCGAGCAGCGTGAACATTACAATTTGAATCGTTGCGTTTCTTGACACTTTTGAGCGCGAATGTTACCACGAGAGCGGATGTTCGACAAAAAAAATCCATTGAATCAGTTTTGCGGTGCGACGTGTTTTATTCTGGCGGTGGCCATGCTGCTTTCTGGCTGCACGCCGGCCGGGCCCAGCGCTTTGCTCAAAGGCAAAAAGTATCTTGATAACGGAAATCTCACGGAGGCGCTGGCGCAATTCGATCGCGCCACGAAAATAATGCCGACGAATGCCGCCGCGTGGAATTATTTCGGCGTGGCGCTGCAACGTTCTGGCCAATTAAATCCCGCGTCGGATGCCTACCGGCAGGCGCTGGCGTTGAACCGCGATCTCGTGGAAGCACATTTCAATCTCGGTGGCGTTTGGCTGGATCTCAACAAACCTGACGCGGCGAAGGCAGAGTTCACCGCTTACAATTCCTTGCGGCATAACAGTGATCCAGCGGGCTTGCTCAAACTCGGCACAGCGCTGCTAAGGCTGAACGATATTCCAGCGGCGGAAAAATGTTTCACCACGTTGCGCGAGCTGAATCCGCTCGATCCGGAAGCTGATAACGGTCTCGGCCTCGCCCGCATCCAGAGGCGCAATCCGCAGGACGCGATGAAGTTCTTTGCCGCCGCCCGGCAGAAGCGCGCCGATTTCGCGCCAGCACTCCTGAACCTCGCCACCACTAGCCAGCAGTATCTCAATGATAAAAAAAACGCGTTGGAATACTACCGCGCCTATCTCGCGCTCAAACCGAAACCGGCCAATTGGGATGAGGTAAATAGCCTTGCCAGCAGCCTCGAACAGCAACTCGCGCCGCCGCCCGTAGTGGTCGTGAAACCGATGCCACCGCCGGTCACGCCGAAACCGACGCCGGTCGTTGAAACCAAGCCGGCACCGCGCACCAGTATTTCGGTTGCCACGCGTCCGCCGGTGACGGTGCGTCCAATCGCCGCCGCCGTAAAAAATTCGCCGCCGCAATCTACCCCGGCCCCGATCGCGCCGGTCGTGCCGGTGAAATCGGAAACTCCGAATGTCGCGGTTGCCCAGACGAAAGCCCCGGTCACAGTGGAATCCATCACTGTGCCAATGCCGGAGGAGCCGGAAAAAAAAGGTTTTTTCCAAAAATGGTTTGGCACGGCGAAAACTGAAACCGCCGATCGAAAGTTTGACCCGAAAAAATTAACGCCTTTGCCAGCCCCAGGTAGCAATGATGATTTGACGCCAACTAAACCGGCGAACCCGCTTCCGCCCCAGGAACCGGCGCGGATTGCGCGTTATAATTATCTTGCTCCGCATAAACCGGAAACCGGTGACCGCCGTTCTGCGAGCGGTGCCTTCACGAAGGCGCGGGTTTACGAACAAGAGGAAAAATGGGTCACCGCCATGCAGTGGTATCAGCAAGCAGCGGAGATGGACCCCTCGTGGTTCGAGGCGCAGTTCAACACGGGCGTGCTGGCGCATCGGCTGCGGAATTTTCCGCTGGCGCTGCCGTGTTACGAAAACGCGTTGGCGATTCAGCCGGAAGCGTTGGATGCGCGCTACAATTTTGCCCTCGCGCTCAAGGCGGCCAATTATCCATTGGACGCAGCGGAGGAACTTAAAAAAATTCTCGCGATTGATAAATCCGAGGTTCGCGCGCACCTCGCACTGGCAAATATTTATGCGCAAACCTTGAAGGATCCGGGCCAGGCGCGGCAACATTATCTAACCGTATTGCAACTCGACCCTGACAACTCGCAGTCTCCTGACATCCGCGATTGGTTGCGGGATAATCCGTAAATCCGGCTCGGGTAAAAATTACTTCGCAGAATCGTTTGGCGGTGGGGCTGGGTTTGTATTTGATTGCGGAACGCAGATGACTCCGCTGGTTATTTCGAGGTCGTGCTTTGGATTTCCTAGCGGTGTGATTTTGGTGGCACCTGCTCCCATCGTTGGGTTACGCGCACAACCGTTCGCAAAAAAAAGAACAAAGGCAATCACGGCACTGCCAAGCCGCGCAAATCGGTTGCGTTGGTTTCGTGATTCGGAAGGGCAGTCGGCGGTGAGCATCCGTCCATCGGTTCGCCGATAAAATCGTCCGCATAGCTTGCCTTCTTTTTCGTGGATCAAATTTTCCACTTCGACGCGACGCATTGTTGAAAAATTATAAACTTGCTTCTGGCACTGACCGCAAAACCGCACGCGGTCGTTCCCATTCATGTCTTCCCAACTGGCATGGCAAGGTGAGGCAATGCGAATCTCATCGAGGTTGATTTCGTGGATCATACAGCGTATTCGCTTTTTAAGTAGGGCAACAATTTCTCCACCATTTCCGGTGGCATACGCTTCGGTTTTTCCTCCCGGCTGGTGCAGGCGTGGAAAGTTTCAGCTTCGAGAATTAGTTTACCGTTTTGGTTCAAGATGCGGTGGCCAAAATTCAGGCGCACGCGTTCGATGAGCGTGGGGCGGACTTCGATGGTTAGCAGATCATCGTAGCGCGCGGGATATTTGTATCGCAAACGCGCTTCGATGACGGGGAAAATATAGTCGGCAGCTTGCAATTCCAGAACGGTGCGACCGAGGGAGCGGAGAAATTCGCCGCGCGCAGCTTCCAGCAAATCGAGATAGCGCGAGTGGTAGATGTGGTTGCCGACGGTGCATTCGGCATAGCTGACGCGATGGTGATGGATAAAAATTTCCGCCATCGGCGGAGACTAGGCGGCGCGCGGGAAATTTCAAATGGATAATTCGTTAATTTTGTTTTTTGGGATTTCCTTAAAATTCGATTCATAAAAAAATCCATTTGCGCAGGGACAGATAGCAGCTATGTTGGCGATATGAATTGGCAGCAATTTCTTCCTCTGGCTGTCGTGCTGGGCGTGGCAGTCGTTTTCGTCTGGCGCAGTTCGGGCGCAAAAAAATCTGATGGCGGTTGTGATTGTTGCGATTGTTCCCACGAGCATCACGGCAAGCAGGGGAATTCGCCGACAAAAAAATAATACGATCTCATGGCAGTCACCAAAGTCAGTTCCACCCTAAGCTTCATTGCGCGTAACCCATCCACGGGCGGTCAGGAAACCGCCACTGGACGCTGGACTCCGAACACCGACCTGTATGTGACCGATGCGGGTTTGGTCATCAAGGTGGAACTGGCCGGGATGAAAAGCGATAGCTTGGAAATCTCCGTGGAAGGCCAGCGCTTGCGGATCAACGGCGAACGTCAGGACGGTTGCCGCGCGGCGAATTGTAATTTTCTCATCATGGAAATCAGCTACGGCCCGTTCGAAGCGTTGCTGGATTTGCCACCGGGGTATGACTTGGCCACGGCTAAGGCGATTTATGTGAATGGTTTTTTACGCATTGATGTTCCGCCCGCGCAAGCTTCAAACCACAAGCCGTCTAAAGGTTCCCACAGCCAAAAATCTGACCGGGCATGAAAGTTTCTGACGCGGACGAGTCTGATCCACCACAAAAACCCATGGATTCAAGCGAGACAGAATTTGTCAGCATCCTGGGCGCGAATGAAAAATCCGAGCTGCCGGGTCGTGTTTCTTCGCGGTCGCTTCCGGAAAAACTTCCTGTGCTTGGCCTGTCGGACATCGTCATTTTTCCTGGCGCCGTGGTGCCCTTGCTAGTCGAGACCGGGCCGAGTCTCAAATTGATTGATGACCTCGTGGCCGGCGATCGCCTGTTTGCCGCTGTGCTGCAAACGAACCCCGATGCCGCCGAACCGGGGCCGGATGAATTGCATTCGGTGGGCTGTGTTTCGCGCCTCTCGAAAATGGTGAAATTTCCCGACGGCACGGTGCGCGTATTGGTCGAGGGGTTATGGCGGATTCGGCTCAAAGAGTATGCGCTGCCCGCGCCGTATTTGCGGGCTGGCTACGAATTATTGCGGGACGAGGCGGAAGATTCCGTGGAGATGCAGGCCATGCTCCGCAACGCCCACAAGCAGTTCGACGAGATTGCGCGGATTTCCAATTCATTGAGCGAGCAGGTGAAAATTGCTGCGTTGAACACGGAACATCCCGGACATTTCGCTGATCTTATCGCCGCGAACCTGGGTTTGCCGCTGGCGGAAAAACAGAAATTACTCGAGACCGTTTCTGTGCGCGAACGCCTCCAAAAATTACTGCCGCTGTTGAACCGCGAACAGGAAGTTCTCAATTTAAGTTCCAAAATCCAGAACGATGTCGCCTCGAATATCGCCAAGACGCAGCGCGATTTTTTTCTGCGCGAACAGATGCGCGCCATCCAACGCGAGTTGGGCGAGGGCGAATCAAATGGCAACGAAATCCGGGTGCTTCGGGAAAAAATTGAATCGGCCAAGCTGCCGGAAGAAGCGCGCAAGGCGGCTTTGCAGGAACTCGATCGGATGCAACAGACGCCGCCTGCCGCTGCGGAATATGGCGTGGCGCGGAATTATCTCGATTGGATTTTGAATCTGCCATGGGACAAAACCACTGAGGATAAATTGGATTTGGTGACGGCTGAAAAAATTCTCGACGACCAGCATTTCGGATTGGCAAAAGTCAAAGACCGGTTGTTGGAATTTCTGGCAGTGTTGAAGCGGCGTAAAGAAATCAAAGGCCCGATTCTGTGTCTCGTCGGCCCGCCCGGCGTTGGTAAAACGTCGCTTGGTAAAAGCGTGGCAGATGCGCTGGGACGCAAATTTGCCCGGATTTCATTGGGCGGAATGCGGGACGAGGCGGAGATTCGCGGCCATCGCCGCACTTACGTCGGCGCCTTGCCGGGACGTATCATCCAAACGCTGCGGCGTATCGAGAGTCGCAATCCCGTGATTCTCCTCGACGAGTTGGATAAGATTGGCGCGGATTTTCGTGGCGATCCCGCATCGGCGTTGCTGGAGGTGCTTGACCCCGCGCAGAACCACACCTTCACGGATCATTATCTTGATTTGCCGTTTGATTTATCGCGCGTGTTGTTCATGGCCACGGCGAATTGGCTGGACCCGATTCAGCCCGCGTTGCGCGACCGGCTTGAAGTCATCGAGCTTCCGAGCTACACCGAGTCAGAAAAAATTCAAATTGCTCGACGTTACTTGGTGCCCCGGCAGATTGAGGAACATGGCTTGACGCGCAAGGATTTGAAAATTTCCGATGTTGCCATTCGTGGGCTAGTCCGCGAATACACGCGCGAAGCTGGCGTGCGCCAGCTGGAACGCGAGATTGCCTCGCTCACGCGCAAAGCCGCGCGTAAAATCGTCGCGAACAATGGCGCGGCGGCTGGGGTGAAGATTGATGGCAAAGACTTGGAAGGTTATCTCGGCCATCCGACGTTCGTTTCGGAAACAGCGGAGAAGATTACTGAGTTCGGCATTGCCACGGGGCTGGCTTGGACGCCCGTGGGCGGAGACGTTTTATTTATCGAGGCCACCCGGATGCGTGGGCGGGGACAGCTACTCCTCACCGGTTCGCTTGGTGATGTGATGAAAGAAAGCGCGCAGACCTCGGTAAGTTACTTACGTAGCCAGGCTAAGAAGTTGGATTTGGATTTTGATGATTACGGAAAATTTGATTTGCACATCCATGTTCCCGCCGGCGCGACGCCGAAGGACGGTCCGAGTGCGGGCGTAACGATCTGTGCCGCGCTGGCCTCGCTGATGAGCAAGCGCCGCGTGCGCTCTGATACGGCGATGACCGGTGAAATCAGTTTGCGCGGTCGCGTGCTGCGCGTCGGCGGCATCAAGGAAAAAGTCATCGCCGCCTCACGATTCGGAATCAAGCAAGTGATTTTGCCGGAAGGTAATCAGGGCGACTGGCTGGATGTGCCGGAAGAAGTTCGTAAAAAAATGAAAGTGCATTTTGTCCGGCAGATTGCCGAGGTGCTGCCGCTGGCTCTGGAAGCAAAATGAAAACCTCCACTTCGCCTGCCATAACCAATTTTTTGGCCGTGGTGAAAACCATTGCCTTGGCAGTTCTGCCATTGTTTTTTGCAAGTGGCTTAAACGCGCAAACGACCAATCTATTCTCCGACGCAGAAGTTGAGGGTCGGCTGTTTGCGCAAAAGGTAATCGCGCAGATGATACCGCAGGTAAATTATTCCAACTCGGTGATTCTGAGTGTGCGAATGAACAAAGGGAGTTGGACGAATTATACCGTTACTAGCAAGGTCGTGGTGGGGAAAGATCAATGGAAAAACATTTTTTCATCGAACGCTTTTGAGCCTACGAATGAAATCTTTACCGTCACTCATATCCTTGGTCAGCCGAATCTCTACACGCACGAATCGGTTTTTGGCGCTTCGGACAAAATGCTGCCGTCCTCCAAAACCGCGCCGTTTGCCAATTCGGATTTCTGGCTTGGTGACCTCGCGCTGGATTTTTTGCACTGGCCCGAGCAGCGGGTTTTGAAAAAAGAATTTCATCGAAACTGTGCTTGCACCGTTCTGGAGAGCGTCAATCTTCACCCTGAATCCAACGGCTACTCGCGCATCAAGACGTGGATTGACAATGAGTCACTCGGCGTCATCGAGGCCTACGCCTATGATGTTAGCGGGAAGTTGCTCAAGGAACTGCGGCCGATCTCGGTGATAAAAGTGCGCGGCCAATATCAGGTGAAAGAAATTGAGATCGATAATGTGCAAACCCGCTCGCGCTCAAAACTCGTATTCGATTGGAAGTGATCGTTGCGGCGGAAGCGTTTTGCAAGCCTGCGGACAAAATGCCTGTGCGCGTTGCTTTTGTCTCACCAAATATGCGCAACGACTGTTCACCATTTAGTGGTTCATAGAGTTCTCCCTTTGTTTCCCCAAGCTAATTCGATAGCTGCGATTCAAGCAACCGATTTACTTGATCGGCACCATCCAGAGCCAGTCGCCCGCATTGCCTTTCATCTCGCGAGCTGGTCACCGTGCTTTATTCGATGGGTTTAAATTGTTCGACGATGGCGTTTTTTGCGGAACGATTATTGGCTGCCACGGCTAACTCGCTCCGTCGCCAGAGCCAAAGCAATGCTGCGAGAATGAGGGCGGTGAGGCCAGTGCAAACGGGCGCGAGGAAACGGTCGAGGGGCAGGGTGCTTCGTGAGGGGAGCCGGAGTTGTGCGGATAAAATTTCACCATTACCGGGCATGGCGGTGCGCGTGGTGACAAACCCGTTGCCGGTGACGGCTTGCGAGATGCCAGAGCTGGCGAGTCGGAAGATGGGGATGCCGTATTCCGCTGCGCGGACGGGCGCAACGCGGGAGTGGAGTTCGTGCTGATGGCGGCCCCAGTTCTCCACGTCCATGGTTGGCACAATAAGCAGTTGCGCGCCCTGACGGACGAGTTCGTCGGTCACGCGCGTGTAGCTCAAATCGTAGCAGATGCAGAGGCCGATTTTCCCCCACGGTGAATTCCACACGTCCTGTCTCGGCGCGGGCAAACCGTCGTGGAAGAATTGGATCGGCACGCTCTTGGCCTGCGAGAAAACAATTTCGCCATTGGTGCCGACAACGAAAACGGTGTTGTAATAAACGTCGTTAGTGACGGATTCCTTTCCGCCCACGACGAGAAATTTTGAATGGTCGCGGCACCAATTTTTTAGCGTGTCAGGAACCGCGCCCTCGAGCGTGTATTCGCTCAAGACGAAAATCTGCGCGTTGATATTTTTGGCGAGTGCTTGGGTGAGGATTTTCGGGAGCAAGGTGGGCGAGGGGAATTCGAGCTGGATGCCGACGACAGAAATTGTGCGGTGCCAACTTGATTTAGATTCAGCCAAGGCAGGAAGAAAAATCGCCAACAAAATTAAAATGATGGCAATAATCGCCAGAACTTCAATCAGCGTCATTTTGATAGTCCGCCAACACGAGAAAAAAACCACCAATCCAAATACGAGCAGACCAAAACCATACATCCCAAATAGCCCACTTCCGATACTGGAAACGTAGCCGATGTTCAGCCACCTTGACTATTTTTCAAGTATGTTTTAGATTGAGGTATGAGCATAGCACCGCAAACCATCAAAAAATCGCGAATATACGGGCGTTTTTCATCAAAACCGCAAGAAAAGGGCGACTCATACCGCCGTCAAACTGGCGATGAAGTCAAAGCTTATGCGGCCAGAAACAACCTTGAAATCATCGGCGAGCCATATTTTGATGAAGGCGTATCAGGCAAGGCCGGATTGAATCTGGAAAAGGAGTTTGGCCGATACTTGAATGAGGCGCAGGCCGGAGAAGCTCTGTTAGTGGAAATCACCGACAGAATCGGGCGTCAGAATCCGATTCTATTGTGCAAGTTACTCTATGATACCGTCCATAAGGGAATTG